>NZ_CP030041.1:1505000-1697500 GCF_003260975.1 Echinicola strongylocentroti
CGGATCATTACCCTATCAAAGCGGTCTTTGACCTTTCCCCGCTGATAGGTCCCACTGACAAATGACCCATTCACCCTAAAAAACTACCCGCTTATTAAAACCGTTAATCCTTTTTAATGAATAATAAATAGGTAAGCATCTTACATAACACACTATCAATCCCGGACATTCTTCTTCATTTTCGTACCAACCTTTGATAAACGGTCTAGGTGTTTTTTAGTTTTTATTTTACTTTTGAGAAAATTTATAACTATGAGATTATTACGTTCAACCGCCTTATTGGCCTTCAGTATATGCTGTACAGTTGGCCTGCAAGCCCAGACTACCCGCTGGCAACAGGCCGTCAACTACGAAATGGACGTCGAAATGGACGTCGAAAGCAACCAGTACGAAGGCCATCAACACCTAAAGTACACCAACAATTCACCGGACACACTGTATCGTGTTTTTTACCACCTGTATTATAATGCCTTCCAGCCCAACTCCATGATGGATGTAAGGTCAAGGACCATTGCAGACGCTGATCGTCGCGTACAGGACCGCATCTCCCAACTCTCTCCAGAAGAGATCGGCTACCTAAAGGTAAACAGCCTGAAAATGGACGGCAAAAAACTGGACTACGAGCATGTAGGCACTATCCTTGAAGTCACTCTTGACCAGCCGATCCTGCCCAATAGTACCGTGGAGTTTTCCATGGATTTTGAAGGACAGGTCCCACTCCAGATTAGAAGAGCTGGCCGTGACAACAAAGAAGGCGTGCGCTATTCGATGTCCCAGTGGTACCCAAAAATGGCCAACTACGACGATCAGGGCTGGCATGCCAACCCGTATATCGGGAGGGAGTTTTACGGCATCTGGGGAGATTTTGATGTGAAGATCACCATCGACAAGTCGTACATCTTGGGCGGTACAGGCTACCTACAAAACCCAGAAGAAATAGGATATGGCTACGAAGAAGAAGGCCAAAAAGTAAAAAGACCAAGAGGCAAAAAACTCACGTGGCACTTCAAGGCTCCGCAAGTCCATGATTTCATGTGGGCAGCTGACCCGAAATATACCCATGACAAAATCAAGATGGACAATGGCATCACCATCCATCACCTCTATATCAAAAACAGCAAGACTGCTGGCAACTGGGAAAAGCTCAAGGAGTATTCTCCTAAATCCATGGCTTTTTTGAGCGAACACTTTGGCCAGTATCCTTATAAGCAGTATTCCATCATCCAAGGTGGAGATGGCGGCATGGAATACCCTATGTCAACGCTGATCACTGGCGAACGTTCTCTTCCAAGCTTAGTCGGTGTTACTGTACACGAAATGGCCCACAGCTGGTTTCAGGGAGTCTTAGCCACCAACGAAGCCCTTTACCCTTGGATGGACGAAGGCTTCACCTCCTACGCCACCAACCTGACCATGGCCAATATCTTCTCCGAAGAACCTTCCGACTTCCCACAAAGAGGCTCTTATGTGGGTTATGAGCGACTGGCAAAATCCGGAAAAGAAGAACCGATGACCACCCATTCGGACCATTACCATACCAACTATGCCTACGGGTCAGCGGCTTATTCCAAAGGGGCAGTTTTCGTAGCCCAGCTCGGTTATATCATCGGGGAAGAAAACAGGAACCAAGCCATGCTGAACTACTTCAACGACTGGAAGTTCAAGCACCCCAAGACCAACGATATCATTCGTGAAATGGAAAAGCAAAGCGGCCTCGAGCTGGATTGGTACAAGGAGTACTGGGTAAACAGTACCAAATCGATTGATTATGCCGTAAAATCCGTAGAAGCGGTAGACGATGGCACCAATATCACTTTGCAACGTGACGGACTGATGCCGATGCCTATTGACCTAGTAATCACCTATCAAGATGGCAGCCAAGAAATGGTCTATCTACCACTGGTCATCCAACGAGGAAACAAACCCGAAGAAGCAGGAATGCCAAAACGTATCCTGACACAACGGTGGCCTTGGACGAACATCACCAAGGAAATTACCATCGAAAAACCTTTCTCCAGTATCAAAAAAGTGGAAATCGATCCCAGTCTTAGAATGGCCGATATCGACAGGGAAAACAATGTATTCCCTGCCGAAACCACTGAAGAATAAATGACCTTATCCTAGCGGATTACCAAAGGCAAGCAACACTGCTTGCCTTTTTTCATTTCCCCGGATGAAGGCACCCAATGTCCCATTTTTCGTAATTGGCCTTTTACAGGATCAACCCAGGTTTCTAGGCAGTTTTGGTAAGCACCTTTCTGTTTATTCTAGAATCAATACCATTTATGTTACTGTCTACATGGTTTCACCGATTCTTTTTGATTTACAGTGGCCAGCTATTTTTCGTGTTAAATCCCTAGGTTGTTCCCCATCCCTTTACCTTTGTTGCTTTTTTCCTACAGGTTAAAAAAACAACAAAAACCTGCCTACCATTAACGTCCCTACCTCTATGCCACGGTGCAAAAGTGTACATCCGTTGGGATTATCTCGGTAGCTATCGGGAAAACCCTTCCTTCATAAAAGCAAATTCCTCTTGTCTAGCCCAGGGCAAATGAATTTAAAAAATATTCCTATTTGCATTTATATCTGCCGTTCCTATGGAACTTACCCTTATTTATGTAACCTTTTTTGGTGCAGGTTGTTACCTGCACCTTCTATATGCCCCTCCGCCAAAGACGGAATAGACAAGATGCTCAGTTGCTAACGCACAAAATTCTTTAACCTCATCCAAGCCAACCGCCATACATGAGCAAACAGGTGCGACGGCTTGTTCGATTAAAATCAACTAATCATTCTTTCAGCCTATTCCGCCATTCGGCAAGATAGGCTACTGCAATTCCCAATGCACAAATCGGGGCAAAGTGCCGGCAGCACGATGAATTCTGTAACTTGCGGATGAATCCGCAGGAGGTTAAGCTCTCCCCAGCCTTCAGAAGGAGTGACAGCGGCACGGACTGATAGAAGTGCCTTCAGGAAAATTATTTCCTTTCAAAACACTAAACGCGTTTGCCCTGTTTCCTAGCCCCTTTTTAATTCCTTAACGCCCCATACCTGCAAGACGGATCAAATTAACAAGGCTTCTATCCCTAAGGGAATTTCTTCGGGACAATTAACCTCTGTATTACTAATAGTCCCCCTTAACTAAGCAGAATTGAATCAGAGCCAAAGTGTTTTTTTCGTCGGTACAGCTTAAGAATTTTTGAAGAGTTAAACTATTATTAATCTTAATTTTCCATTGTTCAACATCTTGATTGGTAGTTTTACGGTCAATGATGAATTTTAATTTCCTACGGTATGTCAATTGAGGATGCTGATTTACAGACCGAATTGCGGTTAGGTGATAGCAAAGCTTTCAATAAGATCTACAGTCTTTATTGGCAAAAACTCTATTCCCATGCGTATAAAAGGGTAGGATCACCTGAGCTGACAGAGGATATGGTGCAGGAAGTTTTTTTTCAGTTTTGGTTAAAAAGGAAGAGTTTGACGATTACTAAATCCATCGAGTCTTATCTAATAGGCATGCTAAAAAACAATATTTTGATGTATTTTAGAGAGATTTATACAACAAACCAAAATCATAAAGAGATTTTTTTTCACAGCCCCGATCAAGACACCGAAACAGAGCGTAGAATAGAGTACAGTGATTTGCTTAATCATGTAGATGAATTGATAGAACGACTTCCAGAACAGTCCAAACATGTATTTAAGCTAAGCCGCAAAGAATTTTTAAGTAACAAGGAGATTGCTGATAGATTGGAAATTTCCATTAAGACTGTTGAATACCACATCCATTATTCCTTGACTTATTTACGGAACAATTGTCCAGATTATATCTTGGCCATACCTTTTTCGACCTTTATCTTTTATTGAGCCGTACTGTTCAGTGGTTGTTCCCTTTACTTTTTATCCTGCCTTGTATTATGTTACCGTTAATTCTTGAACCAAACAATTAATGTATAGATGATTTATCTCTCCTAGGGTTATAGGGTCTATATGCAACTATATTAATGACCGAACAATATTATGGAAGCGAGACGATTGAAATATCTTCTGGACAATATCAAAAAACTGGATTTTGATGAACAAGAAGAGCTAAATAATTGGTACCAATCATTCGACAAAAAACCGGATGATACTCATTTAATGGCATTGAGAAAAAACCCAATACCAACACAGGATAGGATATATAAAAAAATCCTAACGGAGATCAAGGGCAGGGCAAAAGCCAGAAAAATGTGGTCCTACGGGATAGCGGCTTCCGTTGCATGTATTCTTTCTATCGGAGTATTCTTACTTATAAACAAACAATATAACAAACCTCAAATAAACGAGGTGGCCGCTGGTATGGGCGAACAAAAGTATCTCAAACTGGAAGATGGCACAGAGATATGGTTAAATGCCCAAAGTAAAATAATGTTTCCAATAGCTTTTTCGGATACTGAACGAGAAGTATCACTATCAGGAGAAGCTTACTTCAAGGTAGAAAAAGATAGCACCAAGCCTTTTAGAGTGGTCACTGATAACCTCACTACAAGTGTTCTAGGGACAGAATTCAATGTAAATGCCTATAAAAACCAAGACTTTGTGTCAGTTGCTTTGGTAGAAGGTTCTGTACGGTTGAGGGCTGGAGATATGGTCTCTCTCCTGGGACCGGGACAGAAAGGGTCCTTAAAAAAGGAAACGTCATCATTTAATATTGAGCAGTTTGACGTCACTGATGAAATGGGTTGGATGAGAGGGGAATTAATATTCAATGGAGTATCGCTTGGGGAAATCGCAAAGAGGTTAAAGAGGTCATTCGGTATAGAGATCGAGTTTGCTAAAAAAGGATATGCCACATACGAGTTTACTGGAAAATTCAAGGATGAAGAGTTATCAATTATTTTGACTGCTATAGCCAGGGCCCATGAACTGAAATTTCGGACTGTAGGAGACCAAAAAATTGAATTTTATAAATGATGTTAAAATTAAATTATTTGTTAATCCAAAGATCAAATGTTAGAAAAACACCTATTGCCCATCATAGGAGCTAGATTTATATTCCTTAGATTATGGCTTTTCGTTTTTGTGTTTTGTGCTTTTGCACTCCGGGCCTGGACGAAACCTAGTAGTTCAGGAGAGTCTCTAAAAAATATATCCATTTCGCTCCAGGACAGCCAATACAGCATCCAAAGTTTTTTCCGAGAGGTAGAAGCGAAGACGCCGTTTAAGTTCGCCTATGCCAATAAAAAATTAGATTTGGATGAGACCTTTTCAATCCAGCCAGGTAAGCATGACTTGAAATCCGTTCTTGAAATGCTTTCCTATAAGAAGAAGTTGCAATTTGAACGAATCGACAAAAACATCATCGTCAGAAAGCAAAAGGAAAGACTGTTTAAACAGGATGTTCCTGTCCAGATACTTAAAAAGGTCAGTGGTTTGGTTTTGGACGAAACGGGAACCCCTTTACCTGGAGCGACTATTCTGGCCAAAGGGTCCAATAAAGGTACTGTCACAGATATGGATGGGGAGTTTTTCTTAGAGGTCTCCGAGAATATCCAATCCATTTTGGTTTCTTTTATAGGTTACGAAACCAAGGAGGTAAGCATTATTGGACAAACCGTGCTAGAGATCAGGTTAAGCCCCTCTGAAAGCTCGTTGAATGAAGTCATCGTCACGGCACTGGGAATTCGCAGAAATGAACATGAGGTGGGGTATGCAGAGCAAACAGTCGATTCCGAGCTTCTATCTACAGCTATGGCGCCCAATTGGTCAAATGGCCTTCAGGGAAAGGTAGCGGGGCTGAATATTATCTCTGGCGGGACTGGGCCAATCAATTCCCAAAGTATACAGTTAAGGGGAGTTACCTCCTTGGCTCCAGGAGGAAATAATGCGCTTATCGTAGTTGATGGCGTGCCGATGAATCAACATGCTACTTCTTTTGGGGACGGTGTAGATGCCGGATACGGAACAGAGGCTCCCGTAGATTACGGCAATTCCATCTCCGAACTCAATCAAGACGATATCGAAAGTGTCACTGTTTTGAAAGGTCCCGCAGCGGCTGCCCTATATGGGTCCAGAGCTGGTAATGGAGCATTGATCATTACTACCAAATCAGGTAAAAAAGGGCAGCGGTTGGGAGTTTCGGTAAGCTCCACTGCGATTTTTGACATGCCTACCAACTGGCCCAATTACCAATACCAATATGGAGCAGGTAATTACGCCGTTAGAAATGAAGAGGGAGAACAGTTCTATTCCTATGGAAATTCAGCAGATGGCGTTTCTACAAATGTCCCCCAGGCTTGGGGGGCTAAATTTGAAGGACAAAACTATTACCAATATGACCCTTTGACCCAGGGACAGGGAGCTGAACGAACCCCTTGGAGGCCTTACGAAAACAACATGAAGGACTTTTATAATACTGGCACCACTTTTATCAATTCAGTAGCATTGGAAGGCGGGAATGAAAAAGGAGCAATGAGGTTAAATTTGACCCATGCTGACAATAACTATATAGTGCCCAACACCGGTTATGATAAAAACAGTATTTCACTCAATACAAATTACCAAGTTTCCGAACGTATCAAGGTGTCCACTGTAATGAATTTCAATCAAAGAAAGTCTGATAATCTCCCAGGGTTTGGCCTGAGCAATGGCTCTTTGGGGTACTTCATGATGTTTTTGATGCCCAATGTGGATATCAATTGGTACAAGCCTATTTGGGAAAATGGTCAGGAAAACCTTCAGCAACTTAACCCATTTTCCCAATGGTCCAGTAATCCTTATTTCCTTTCTTATGTGGACCTCAACAAATTGAAAAGTAATCAAATCGTGGGAAATGTCAGTGCCGACATCAAACTGACAGACCACTTAAGTCTTATGGGAAGGCTCTCTCTCAACTCACTTTCCCAACTGAGGGAAAGTGAAAGGGGGTACTCTAGTAAAAAGCATCCCAGGGGATACTATGGAAGACAGGATATATCCAATCAGGAGATCAATGCAGATTTCTTATTGACGTATAAAAATTCCATTTCGGAAAATATTGATTATGAAATGAGGGCCGGCGGTAACATGATGTCTATGGTCAATAGAAACGTGATGTCTTCTGTGGACGCCTTGATCACTCCTAGCTTATACAACCTGTCCAATGGTGTGAACCTTCCATTAGTGGAAACCAGAGACGCCATGAAGGACATCAACAGTCTGTATGGAATGGCAACCATTTCATGGAGAGAGAATATAATAGTTGATGTCACTGGGAGAAATGATTGGTCCAGTACGCTTCCAGCAGAAAACAACTCCTATTTCTATCCATCGGTCAGTTCCAGTTTTTTGGTTTCTAATATGATACAACTGCCTGAAGAGATCAGCTTTCTAAAATACCGAATTTCTTATGCCCAGGTCGGGTCGGACGCTAATCCGTACCAAACTTCCAAGTATTATTCCCAGAGTAGTTTCCCAAGTTCTGCGATCGTTCCCGGGGCGCTGTTCAATACAAATTTGAAACCAGAAATCACTTCGGGCTTCGAGACTGGCTTCGTTTATAAGATGTTTGAAAATAGGGTGGGAATTGATTTTACCTACTATGCATCCCAAACAAAAAACCAAATACTGACCCTTCCATCAGACATTGCAGCAGGTTATAGCAGTCGGGTAATCAATGCGGGGGAGGTTAGAAACCGTGGGGTAGAGGTGATCCTCAAAGGTACGCCTATTTTTAACAAGCATTTTAAATGGGACCTTACAGGTAACTGGTCAATGAACCGGAACAAAATCCTTACTCTAACGGATAATCTGGAGCGTCAAACTCTCGCTAGGGTATGGCAGGGATATATGATCGCTACTGTAGGCGGAACAACCTCCGATATCTATGGAACCAAATTCATAAGGGATCCAGATGGTAATATTGTATACAACAATGGGGTTCCTACAAGAACCAGTACCCAAGAATATATTGGTAACGCAGCTCCAGATTGGAGGTATGGATTAACCAACACCTTCACCTATAAAGGCTTTAGGGCTAGCCTGACAATGGATGGCCAAATGGGTGGATTGATTTATTCTGGAACTTACAATCGTGCATCTTGGGCAGGCACTACGACCAACACTATTCCTGGTCGGGATGAAGGATTTATCGTAGGGGAAGGAGTTGTCCAAAATGAAGACGGTAGCTATTCTCCTAATACGGAACAGGCTGACCCGCAAGCTTATTATGTCCAAAGGCACCAAACTACTGAACCGGGAGTATTCGATGCAACATTTCTGAAAATCAGAGAGTTATCCTTCAATTATTCCTTTCCTAATAAATTAACACAATCGCTGGGAATATATAATTTATCGGTAGGGGTCTATGGAAGAAACTTAGCGGTATTTGATAAGTTCCCCATGTGGGATCCTGAGGCAGGAACCATGAATGCAAATGGATTCGTGCCTGGCATGGAAGTGACACCTATGCCATTTACAGCCTCTTATGGAGGTAATATTAAACTTAAGTTCTAACCTATATTCTATTCCGAAAATGAAAGTTAATATATACGGCGTTTTTGTAATGCTATTCTTTGGGGCTTGTACTTCTGGATTTGAGGACACAAATACAAATCCCAATTTGATCAGTGAGATAAGCCCAGGGGCACTTCTCAATGAAATAATATACAACCAGACCTCCAATAATCTACGAAATCACTATTTCGTCAATTGTGAATTGATGCAGGTTCAGTTGGCCTATCCCAAATATTATGGAGGGGTCCAGCGGTATGAAATTCTTGAATCCACGGGTACATCCCAATGGAACAGCTCATATAAGTGGCTTAAAAATATCCGTGAAATGATCCTGACTTCAGAGCAGGCAGGTGCGGTCAACTACAAGGCGATCGGACTTACATTAAATGCGTGGATATACTCTAATCTTACGGATAATTTTGGGAGTATCCCCTTTTCGGAAGCTTCACAATCTGATGAGGGAATTATCCAGCCCAAATATGATTCTCAAAAGGAGATCTATACGAAGATTTTGGCAGATTTGGAGGAAGCCAATCTTCTATATGACCATAGTATTTCTATGGTTTATGGAACGGATATACTTTTTGGCAATGACTCGAAACTTTGGCAAAAATTCACCAACTCACTTCGGTTGAGGTTGCTACTGAGGATTTCCGATGTAGATCCATCAGCTTACCAAAAAATGGTAAACATCATCAGTGACCCTGAAAATGCTCCAATTATGGAAAGCTTGGATGAAAGTGCTATTCTCCAGATCACCGGAGTTACCCCGAACTTGTCTCCTTGGTCCAGACCACTAGACTTTAGTAACCAGCATGCGGTAGGGAAGTTTTTTATAGACGTCCTCAATGAATTGGAAGACCCAAGAAGGTCGGTTTATGTAACGCCAGCCATGGATCTAGACAACAATCCAATAGGTTATGAAGGGATCCCCAGTGGATATGATCAAGAACGTTTTGATTATTCTCCTTCTTATATGAACAATGCGCAAGTGGTTGCTCCCATGATAGCCCCCATAATGTCCTATAGTGAAGTATCCTTTATCAAGGCAGAATTGGCCCAAAAAGGATATCTCTCTTCTCCAGCTGAAGAATATTTTAAAGAGGGCGTTAATGCTGCATTGGAGTTATGGACCGGACAGCCTGCTGATGCTTCCTATTTCGAAAGAACGCTGGCCCAGTATAACGGGAGTCTCGAGCGTATCATGCTTCACAAATATTTGGCACTCTACTTTACGGATTTTCAGCAATGGTCTGAATACCGAAGAACAGGATTTCCGGTTTTACCTACTACTGAATCCATGCTTAATGATGGTATTATGCCTAGTAGACTAATGTACACTTCAGACCAAAAAACCTACAATCCTAAAAATTACGATCAGGCACTGGAAGTAATGGGAGGCGATGATATTAATTTTAAAGTATGGTGGGATAAAGAATGATACGAGCTGTAGTATTTTAACCCGGTCTATGTTTTAGGAATCAACATAGCTTGCCCGACGGATGTAACAAAGAGCTGAAAGTACAAGAAAATCAGTTTGTTTGGAGGTGTGTGTGTGTACGCAGCTCCGCTACGGTATACCCTGTCGAATCGCTAGATAAGATAAATCACAAAACTAAAGCGTACCGGCTTATTTTGTTCGCTGCAATGGATCAATCGTAGTACCTGTGGTCATGGCGTAGATAGGCTAATGCATATACCGGGTTTAATTCTTTCTTTATTTAAGATGGCTGTCCCATAACTGTGTTTTCATATGTAGGGTATTAGTTAAAATGATTATTATCCCTACTTAAATGTGTCTGAAAATCACCTTAGGGGGACAGCCATCCCATTATATTTTTTGGTTGCAACTTTATTTTCAATTCTAAAAAAACGATAATAAAAATGAATAAGTTTAAACTGATCATAGTGGTAATGTTGGTGACATTGACCTCTTGCAGTGCACATACCGATGAATTACAAATGGCACATGACACCACAACGAGAAGCTTTCGGGTCGCCAGCTATAACATCCGGTACAACCCACCCTCGGATGAGGAATCGGGTAACGGATGGGATGTACGGAAGGGGCCATTGTCAGAGCTTATCCTCCGACATCGATTTGATTTGGTAGCCACTCAAGAAGGTGATGAAGGACAGCTTGCCAACTTGATGGAGCTATTGCCCGGGTTTGATTATGTAGGGTTTCCATATGGCGGGAATGATATGCATTTGTGTGCCACTCTTTATAAAAAAGATTTGTTTTCCGTAATCGATAAGGGCGTATTCTGGTTCAGTGAGACACCTGAAGTCCCTAGCATAGGTTGGGATGCCACTGACAGAAGGATATGTACCTGGACAAAGTTTAACGTTAAGGGGACTGAGAAAGAATTCTATGTGTTTAACGTCCATTTTTATTGGAGATTGGAAATCGCAAAGAAAGAATCTGGTCCCCTATTGGCGAAAAAAATAAAAGAAATCAGTAACGGTACCCCAGTAATTGTGATGGGTGACTTTAATTCTACTGAAAATACTTCACAGATCAAAGCGATAAAAGAAACCGTTATGGATGCATTTGATGTAACACAAAGTCCGCGGGAAGGGGTGATAGGCACCAATTTAGGAGGAGGAGTCTTCCAGGGAAATGTAAAGAACCGAATAGACTATATTTTTGTATCCTCGGAATTTACGGTGGAAGATTATAAGGTTATTTCGGACACCTATGGGACTGGTAAATATCCTTCTGACCACTTACCTGTGACCTCGATGGTGTCATTTTAGCTTCTGAAATAAAGTAAAAAAAAAATCATTTACTTTTTTCACCTGCAAGAAAAAGTAACAAAGGTGATGAGGTGAATGTCACGCTGGAAGTTGGCAAACAAAGTAAACGTCACCCACAGTAAATCATATAGAACAAAAAAAACCGCATTTCACAATGCGGTTTTTTTTGCTTTTGTTGACCCACTAGGGCTCGAACCTAGACTCTTCTGAACCAAAATCAGACGTGTTGCCAGTTACACCATGGGTCAGTTTTTATGTCTTTAAGACCTCGTTTGCCTTAAATGTGACACAAAGGTATGCGCTTTTTTTTTTAATGCAAACCCTGATTTAAAGTTTTTTTGAGGGTTCATTATAAGTCCCTTGAAGTCAGTAAAAAAAATATACTGACTCCAAGGGAGGATTTGGTTTGTTATTGATGGGAAGCAACCCATTCTTTGGCGTTCACGAAGGCTTCCACCCATGGAGTGATTTCCTGGTCAATAAAGCCTTCAGGGTAATTAGGCCAGTTCCAAGGTACCAATGAGCGTTCGATATGCGGCATAATGGCAAGGTGTCGACCATCCTGTGAGGCCAGTCCGGCCACGGCATAGTCAGAACCATTCGGGTTGCCAGGGTAGGCTTGATAGCTGTATTTCATGCCAATATTGTACGCTTCCTGGTCTTTTGGAAGGGAGAACTTCCCTTCGCCATGAGCCACCCAAACACCTAACCGTTGGCCGGAAAGAGAACCGAACATCACGGTGTTGTTTTCAGGGATGTCCACATTCACAAAGGCCGATTCGAATTTATGGCTTTCGTTGTGGAGCATCTTTGGCTTCACATCGTGGTCACGGTTGATGAGCCCAAGTTCTACCATCAGCTGACAACCGTTACAAACCCCAAGGCTCAGCGTGTCAGGGCGTGCGTAGAAATTGTCCAAGGCGGTTTTTGCTTTTTCATTATAGAGGAAAGCTCCAGCCCAACCTTTGGCAGACCCGAGCACGTCGGAATTGGAGAAGCCGCCCACGAAGACGATCATATTGACATCTTCCAGCGTTTCACGGCCAGAGATAAGGTCCGTCATATGGACATCCTTCACGTCAAACCCTGCCAACCAAAGGGCATAGGCCATTTCCCGGTCGCCATTTACGCCTTTTTCTCTGATAATGGCTGCTTTGGTACCCGTGGTGGTGTGACGGTAAGGGTTTAGGTTAAAAGCGTCATAAGTGCCTTCCCAGTTCTTGCCAAAGGAGAACTCCAATGGCTGCTGTTTATAATTGTCAAATCGGTCCTTGGCAAGCCGCTGGCCGCTTTGCTTTTGGTCGAGCAGATAGGAAGATTTGAACCAAGTATCCCGATGTGAGGCCACATCGAGTGACAGATCCAGTCCTTCAAGGTTTACCTTACCGCTCAGGGTTACGTCAGCGATGGCTACGTAAGCAATCCCCTGCTCTTCCAAGTTGTCTTTTACCGTTTTGGCATCTTTGGCCTGGATGACCACGCCAGGGTTTTCTGCAAACAAGGCTTTGATGATGTCCTTTTCTTCAAGTTGGTCGGTTTTGACGTCCAGTCCACATGCCTTGGTAGGGAAGGTCATTTCCAGCAGCGTAGTGATCAGACCACCAGAAGAAATATCATGGCCTGAGAGGATCAGTCCTTTTTCGATCAACTGCTGTATGGCCATAAAGGCCTTTGCGAAGTATTCATTGTCCTTGACAGTAGGAGGCGTATTGCCGATTTTATTGACTACCTGAGCAAAGCTGCTTCCCCCAAGTTGCGCACTGTCCTTGGAGAAGTCTATATATAGTAGCTCGGTGTCCGCTACCGATTTCAGGTCAGGAGTGACTGTCTTGCGGATGTCGGCACATTCTCCTACGCTGGAGATGATGACCGTGCCGGGAGAGTAAACGGTCTTTCCGTCGGGATATTTCTGCGTCATCGACAGGGAGTCTTTTCCTGTCGGGATGTTGATGCCCAAGTCTATGGCAAAATCGCTTACGGCCTGTACCGCCCTGTATAGCCGGTCGTTTTCCCCTTTATTTTTGGCAGGCCACATCCAGTTGGCACTCAGCGAAATGCCACTGAGTCCATCTTCGATCGGCGCCCATACCAAGTTGGTGAGGGCTTCTGCGATAGCCAGCTTGGAGCCTGCTTCCGGATTGGCAAGCGCCGCTACGGGGGCATGCCCTATGGAAGTGGCGATGCCTTTTTTGCCAGTATAGTCAATGGCCATGACAGCCACGTTGTTCAGGGGTACCTGGATGGCGCCAGTAGTCTGCTGGGTGGCCACACGGCCGGTTACCGATCTATCCACCTTATTGGTGAGCCAGTCCTTGCAGGCTACTGCTTCCAGCTGGAGAACCTCATGGATATACTGCTTCAGCTCTGTGGTTTGGTAGGCAGGTTCTGCAAACTGCGTCGTGGCCTTGCTATCGGTAAGGATGGTTTTGGGAGAGCTGCCAAACATATGTGACAGGTCCCAATCAACTGGTTTTTCTCCCGAGTTTTTATTTTCAAACTTGAAGTGCATGTCCCCGGTGGTTTCACCCACCACATAGAATGGTGCACGTTCACGTTCGGATATTTTTCTCAATGTTTCCACATGCTCATCGCCAATGACCAATCCCATTCTTTCCTGGGACTCGTTGCCGATGATCTCTTTGGCAGAGAGCGTGGGGTCTCCCACGGGAAGTTGGTCAATATCGATATTTCCGCCCGTATCTTCTACCAGTTCTGACAGGCAGTTAAGGTGTCCGCCTGCCCCGTGGTCGTGAATGGAGATGATGGGGTTATGGTCGTTTTCGGCCATGGCACGAATGACATTGGCCACTCTTTTTTGCATTTCCGGATTGGAACGCTGAATGGCGTTCAGTTCGATGGAATTGCTGAATTCACCGGTATTCACCGAAGAAACAGCACTTCCCCCCATGCCGATACGGTAGTTATCACCGCCCATGATGACGATTTTGTTGCCTTTGACAGGGGTGTTCTTTAGGCTGTATTTCTCCCGGGTGAAGCCGATGCCACCAGCGAGCATGATGACCTTATCAAAGCCAAACTGCTTGTCGTTTTCTTCATGCTCAAAGGTAAGTACACTCCCGGAGATCAATGGCTGGCCAAACTTGTTGCCAAAATCACTGGCTCCGTTGGAGGCCTTGATCAGGATGTCCATCGGGGTTTGGTAGAGCCACTTTCGCTCGTTGAGGTCTTTTTCCCAGCTTCTTCCTGCCTCGCTTCTGGAGTAAGAGGTCATGTAGACAGCCGTTCCGGCCAATGGAATGGAGGCGGTTCCTCCTGCCAATCTGTCCCGTATCTCCCCTCCCGCTCCTGTGGCTGCACCGTTGAATGGTTCTACGGTCGTGGGGAAGTTATGGGTTTCTGCCTTAAGTGAAAGGACCGTGCTGATGGTTTCCGGTTGGAAATAATCGGCTTTGTCCTGGCTTTTTGGGGCAAATTGCTGTGCTTTTGGTCCCTTTACGAAGGCCACATTGTCCTTATATGCAGAAACAATTTTATTGGGGTGCTTGATCGAGGTCTTTTTGATCAATTGGAAAAGGGTGTTTTCCTTTTCTTCTCCGTCGATGACAAAGGTGCCATTGAAAATCTTATGGCGACAGTGTTCGGAATTCACTTGGCTGAAGCCAAACACCTCACTATCGGTCAGCGGCCTGCCAAGGCTTTTGCTTACCTTTTCCAAATAGTCGATTTCCTCATCACTCAGAGCAAGGCCTTCCTGTGCATTATAGGATTTGATATCGGTGATCGACAGCACTTCCTCGGGCTTTAGGTCAATGGTGAAGATGTCCTGGCCGAGTCCGTTATACTTTGCCTGAAGCATGGGATCGATCTCCTGACCTTCTTCCAAGAGGCTGAACTCTTCAATTCTGAGGATTCCCGAGATGCCCATATTGCCAGTGATTTCCACTGCATTGGTGGACCAGGGAGTGATCATTTCTTTTCTGGGGCCGGCATAGCTGCCTTCCACTTTTTCCTGTGCAAGCTGACTGGCCTCTCCAAAGAGCCACGAAAGCTTTTGGAGATCTTCAGGTGCAACAGGTTGTTTGGCTTCTAGCGCGTAGATGGTGTTTTTTTGTGGGGATTGGAAAAAGAGAATCATGTCCGCTGTTATTGGATGACCATAAATTAAGGAGCAAAGGTACGCAAATGGTTGAAAACTTGGAAGAGGCAGTTGGATTTTATATTACCCTCCTTCCTGAAGTCTGGGCACGACTGTTTGTGATGGTGAAAAAGCATGCTAGGTCAAAAGAAGCTTTGCTATAGGGATAAACCCGGAATATGCATTAGCCTATCTGTTGCGACCTGAAACTGCTTCAAAATCAGCCGTTTCACTTTAGTTTTCGGCATAACCGTAGCGGTGCTACGCTAATGCCTCCAAACTAACTGATTTTCTTGCAATTTCAGCTCTCACTACGATTCCTAATGCATAATCCGGGATAAATGTTTCCTATCTCTTTACCGACAAAAGAAGCACATTTACCGAGTTTATTATTTTGATAACCTAATAGATAGTGGGATAGTGAGTATCATGCTCTAGTTTTGGGAATTACCAACGTTCAGATTCGATCATATTTATGGTCGATATCGTACATCAAACCCAGAATGCCTTAGCCTATCTACTCCATAGTACAGAGATATTGTGACCTATCCACTGCGGAAAAAAATCGGCCGCTTTGCTTTAGTTTTCGGTGCTATCTGGTAGCAAGACAGGGTAAATATCCGACTCGGCAGACACTCACACCTCCAAACTAGCTGATTTTCTTGCACTTTCAGCTCTTTCTGACATCGGGCGGGAAAGGCCATGATGATTCCTCCGGGTTAAATGAAAAACAATAATGTCTGAAGGCATTTAATGGGCAGTTTACATTTTCGTAGGGTTTTTGCTTAGGGGGTGTAAGATATTGGGAAATAAAACCATGGAAACTTTGAAGTCCCGTATAGTTTCCCGAGTTTTGCGCTTGTCAATATTCAAGTGAACTGAAGATTTGGAAACACGCGAAAAAATTTTGGAAATAGCAATGGACCAGTTTGCCCGGCTGGGGGTAAGGTATGTGACCGTGGATGATATTGCCCGGGCTGCTGGTGTTTCGAAGAAGACGATTTACCAAGAGTTTAAGGACAAGGCGCAGCTGGTACTGGAAGCCTTTAAGAACAAAATGCAGGAAGATCAAGCGTTTTTCATGAACCTGTATGATGAAAACAAAGGGGCGATATGGCATTTTGTGGAAGTCTCCAAATACATCCGGTCAAGGTATTCCAATATCAACCCCGTGGTGTTCAGTGAAATCCAACGGTATTATCCCAGTTGTTGGAAGTTATTTGAGGATTTTAGGCAAAACTGTGCCATCAAGACCATTTCTGACGTCTTGAAGAAAGGTAAGAAGGAAGGGACATTCAGGTCAGAAATAGATGCAGATATTTTGGCCTTGGTCAGGATGGACCAAATAGCGAGTACATTTGATTCGGAAAAATTTCCGCCATCGAAATTCAATGTTTTGGAGGTTCAGATGGCAATAATGGACCATTTTATCCATGGTATTTTAACGGATAAAGGACGAGAACTATTTTATACAATCAATAATCAGGATTAATTCATGCGTTTAACAACCAGATTCTCCCTTTTTGGCGTCTTGCTCGCCTGCCTGTTGGCAGGTCGGGTGTCCGCTCAGGAAGTATTGGAGTTTACTTTAGAAGAAAGCGTCCAGTACGCTTTGGAAAACAACGCCGATGCCAAGAATGCCTTGCTGGAGACCTATGCTTCAAAAGCGTCGGTAGGAGAGCAGGTGGCTCAGGGACTGCCCCAGATCAATGGTAGTTTTGATTTTACCAAGAACGTATCCATTCCGGTGATGTTTTTGCCCAACGAGGGTCCTTTTGCAGATCCGGACAATCCTTCGGACGTGATTCCGGTGCAGTTTGGGGTAAATTATCAAAGCGGCATTGCTGTGACGGTTAACCAGATGATCTTTGACGGATCGTACTTTGTAGGCTTGAAAGCTGCCCGTACGTATAGGCAGCTCAGTGAGTTTGATAAGGAAAAGACCGAAAATGATGTCATTGAAAGTGTCAAAAAGGCCTTTTTTACGGTGCTGGTGAACAGGGAGCGCCAACAGCTTGCCGAGGCCAACTTGGCGAGGATCGATACGCTTCTCCAGGAAACTACCGCCCTCTACGAGGAAGGATTTGCAGAAAAGATCGAAGTTTCCCGGGTGAAGGTGCAGTACAATAATATCAGGACCGAGCTGGATAAGATCAATGCTGCTACCGAGATCAGCAAGCAGCTGCTAAAAGTGCAAATGGGGCTTCCTATGGAATATGAGATCCAGATGACCGAGAGCTTGAGGGACCTTAACCAACCCCAGCAGATCCAAGACTTGCTAGGTAACCCAGGGTACCGCAGGGTCGAAATGGACCAGCTGCAGACCAATTGGGAACTGGTAAAGCTAGACCTTAAAAACAATACGGTACAATATCTCCCCAGTCTTGATGCGAATTTCACTTACCAGCGAAATGGTGCGGGGCAGGAATTCAGTACCGTTTGGGAAGGCGAGAATTGGTTTACGGGAGCTTTTGTAGGAGTCACACTGAGTGTACCGATCTTTGACGGCCTGGCCAAGGCCAAGCGAATCCAGCAAAACCGCATCCAGCTACAGCAGATCGAAAACCAATTGGACATGCTGGATGACAATATCGAAGTGGAGCGGTTTCAAGCTAGGACAAACCTCCAGAACAACCTCAAAACCCTCGATGTGCAGCGGGAAAACATGGAGCTGGCCACTGAAGTCTATGAAATCAGCCGGATCAAGTATTCGGAAGGCGTAGGCTCTAACCTTGAGGTAGTGGAAGCGGATTCTGACCTTGTGGAGGCTGAAATCAACTATTACAGTGCATTGTACGACGCGTTGATCTCCAAAGTAGATCTCGAAAAAGCATTAGGAATATTAAGATGAAAAAATACATATACCATTATAGCAATATGAAAACCTTTTCCAGATTATCATTGGCATTAGCGGCCGCGATGACTTTTTCCTGCGGACCGCAGGAATCTGAGCTGGAGGCCAAAAAAGCCCAGTTGAAAGAATACAAGGATCAGTACCATGAACTGAAAAGCAGCATTTCAGCGCTTGAAAAGGAGATTGCCGCTGAGGATTCGACTTTTGCCAAGAACAACAGGAAGTCGGTTTTGGTGACTACCGTGAAGGCAAAAAACCAACCATTCAAACATTATCTGGAGGTGACCGGATCAGTGCTTTCCAAAAAGAACGTCAATATCAGTGCTGAAGTGGCCGGAAGGATAGAGCAGATCGAAGTACATGAAGGCATGCGTGCTGCCAAAGGAGAGGTATTGGTGAACATTGATGGTGAGTCCATCGATAACAATATCTCTGAACTGGAGACACAGCTGGACCTGGCCTCTACCCTGTATGAAAAGCAGAAGCGTCTATGGGACCGGGAAATTGGCACGGAAGTGCAGTACCTTGAAGCCAAAAACAGGGTAGAGTCCTTGGAGAAAAATCTCGCAACCCTGAAGACCCAAAAGGATAAAACTACTATCCGTGCGCCCTATCATGGCACGGTAGAAGAAGTGATGGTGAAACTAGGGGAACTCGTGCAGCCGGGAATGCCGATCATTAATTTTGTGGGAGAAAGTGACCTGTATATCGAAGCGGATATATCCGAGGCTTATGTAGGGGTGTTGGAACAAGGCGATTCGGTGAGAGTGGAATTCCCTTCTCTTGGTCGTGACATAAAGACCAAAGTGACTGCCGTGGGAGCCATCATCAATCCAAGCAACAGGACGTTCAAGGTAGAAGTGTTCCTGCCAAGGCTCAAGCATATCAAACCTAATATGATTTCGGTGCTTCGGATCAAGGATTATGAAAACAAAGAGGCTACTACTGTGCCTACCAATCTAATCCAGCAGGACAATAAAGGAGAATATGTCTATGTGGTGACCAATGGGCAAGCCAAGAAAACATATATCAAGAAAGGAGAAACCTACCATAGGGTTTCTGAAATCAAGGAGGGACTTTCAGGAGGAGAAGTACTGATAGACAAAGGGTTCAGAGAAGTCGCTGAAGGTTCCAAAGTTCAAATCGTCGAAAGTTAATCATGGCAGAACAACAACAAGATAAGAATGTGACCAGGGAATTTGGGCTGTCCTCGCTAGCGATCAATAACAAGACCAGTGTGATCATCCTTTCGCTGATCATCACTTTTATGGGATTGTATGCGTACCAAACGATGCCCAAAGAGAGTTTCCCTGAAATCGTCATCCCTACCGTGTATGTAGGAACCAGCTACCCGGGCAACTCCCCGGTGGATATGGAAAACCTCATTACACGTCCCATTGAGAAGGAGCTTAAATCACTCAAGGATGTGAAGACCATCGAGTCCACTTCCATACAGGATTATTCCACCATTATCATTGAGTTTAATCCCGGCGTGGATATCTCCAGGGCGCTACAGGACACCAAGGATGCAGTGGACAAGTCCAAGAGCGAATTGCCCACGGACCTGGATCAGGATCCTAATATTTTCGAGCTTGACTTCTCGGAGATGCCGATCATGTTTGTGAATCTTTCGGGGAATTACGCGCAGGAAGAACTGAAGGAGTTTGGGGAGTACTTGGAAGACGAGATAGAGGCCTTGCCCGAAATCTCCAGTGCCGACCTTACCGGTACCATCGAGCGTGAGATCCAAGTGAATGCCGATCTGTTCAAGATGGAAGCCATGGAGGTGAGCTTTGGGGATATTGCCGATGCTATTTCTTCGGAAAACGTGACGATCTCTGGCGGAAACATCCTTAGCGGTGATTTTCGCAGGGCACTGAGGATTACTGGGGAGTTTGAAGACCCTGATGAGCTCAATGATATTATCGTCAAAAGTGAAGGGGGAAATATCATTTACCTCAAGGATGTAGCTGAGGTGAAAGATACTTATAAGGAACGTGAAAGTTATGCCCGTGCTTCCAAGCTGCCAGTGGTCACTGTCAATGTGATCAAAAGAGGCGGGGAAAACCTATTGGCAGCTAGTGACAAGATCAAAGAAATACTGGAGGAAGCCGAAAACAACCATTTTCCTTCCGACTTAAAAGTCAGTATTACGAATGACCAATCCAAGGTGACCCGAAGTATGGTGGCCAACCTGGAAAACAGTATCATTTCAGGGATTATCTTGGTTATTATCGTGCTGATGTTTTTCATGGGCTTTAGAAATGCGCTGTTCGTGGGAATAGCCATTCCACTTTCCATGTTCATCTCCTTTATGGTCCTCAATGCCTTTGGGGTGACACTGAACATGATGGTGCTATTTTCGATGATCCTCGCACTGGGTATGCTGGTGGATAACGGAATTGTGGTCGTCGAAAATGTCTACAGGCTGATGCAAGAAGGCAAGACGCCAATACGGGCAGCCAAGGAAGGAGTAGGAGAAGTCGCTTGGCCGATCATCACCTCTACGGCCACGACTGTAGCGGCATTTATCCCGTTGGCCTTTTGGCAAGATATCATGGGGGAATTCATGAAATACCTTCCCATTACCCTGATCATTGTCCTTTCTTCATCGCTGTTTGTCGGTTTGGTCATTAACCCAGTGGTGACGGCGATGTTTATGAAAATCCAAAACCTGGACGATGTAAAGCCCAAAAAACGGTCCTTCATAGTAGCAGGCACTTTGCTGACCATTGCAGCCATCTGCTATATCGCCCAAGTGTTTACCATGGCCAATATCGCTTTGATAGCAGCCATCATCACGCTGGTCAATGCAGTCTTTATGAAAAAGGCCATTCGATGGTTCCAACAAGTATTTTTGGTGTGGCTGGAAGAAAAATATGAAGGGATGCTGTCCTTTGCCCTTCGTGGCAGGAAGCCCTATCTGTTTTTCTTTGGAATGTTCGGAGTGTTGATTCTTTCGTTGGTGCTATTAATGGTAAGGTCTCCAAAAGTGGAGTTTTTCCCGAGCAGTGACCCTAACTACGTGAATATCTTTATCGAATATCCCATAGGTACAGACATCGAGGCGACCAATGAATTCAGTGAAAAAGTGGAAGATGAGGTGATGGAGTTGATCAAGCCGCACAGGGATATTGTGGAGGCATTTATCGCCCAAGTGGGAGAAGGCACGAGCGACCCTTCCGAAGGGCCGAGTATGGGGGTAACCCCACACAAGGCGATGCTGACGGTGAGTTTTGTCGAATACCAATACCGAGACGGTAAGAACACCACCAAGATCATGGAGGAACTCCGGGAGGCCATGGCAAAATACCCTGGGGTACAGATCACTGTGGACAAGGAACAAAACGGCCCACCAGTCGGCAAACCAATTAATATTGAAGTAAGTGGTGAAGATTATGAAAAACTGGTGACTGAAGTGGAAGATATCCGGGAGTTTATCAAAGGAGCCAATATAGAGGGGATCGAAGAGTTGAAGATGGACCTTCAGACGGGCAAGCCCGAGCTGATCGTCAATATCAACAGGGAAAAAGCCAGGCGATTTGGGCTGTCCACCTCGACAATTGCCAATGAACTGAGAACGGCCATCTTCGGTCTGGAAGTTTCTAAGTACAAAGAAGGTGAAGACGACTACCCGATCCAGTTGAGGCTGGCAGAGAAATACCGCTATGATGTAGATGCCTTGGTCAACAAGAAAATCTATTTTATGGACAAGTTTGGCAATAAAAGGCATATCCCTATTACTTCAGTAGCGAATTTTGAATACAGCTCCACCTACGGTTCGGTGAAGCGAAAAGACTTGGACAAGGTCATTACCATTTACTCCAATGTCAACGAAGGGTTCAACCCAACGGAGATCAATAACCGGATCAGGTCCAGACTGGATGATTATGAACTTCCCGATGGTATGGATATCAAGTTTACTGGTGAGCAGGAAGAGCAGGCCAAGTCCATGGAGTTTCTTGTGCGGGCGATGATGATCGCTGTAGCAGCCATATTCCTGATTATTGTTGCCCAGTTCAATTCCCTGATGACACCATTTATCATTATGTGCTCGGTTATTTTGAGTACAATAGGTGTGTTTATCGGTCTTGCTACATTTAACATGGATTTTGTAGTGATCATGACCGGAATCGGGATCATCTCACTGGCAGGGGTAGTGGTAAATAATGCCATTGTACTGATCGATTACACGAATTTGGTAAGAGAACGAAAACGCTCCGACAGAAAATTGGGAGAGGACGAACACCTCACCTATGACGACTTGGTGGCAAGTATAGTCGAAGGGGGCAAGACGCGTCTTCGTCCTGTATTGTTGACTGCTATTACCACTATCCTGGGCTTAATTCCGATGGCGATCGGGATGAACATTGACTTCTTTACCTTACTATCGGATTTTGACCCTCAGTTTTACGTAGGAGGTGATAATGCGGATTTTTGGGGACCAATGGCTTGGACCGTAATATTTGGGCTAACCTTTGCGACCTTTTTAACGTTAGTAATTGTACCTGTCATGTATTTATTGGCAGACAAAATCAATATAGCTATTAGAAGAAAATAGTTTGTATAGATTTATTTAAAGGTTGGTGGTTTTTTAAGTGTTAAAACCTCCGAGGCAATGTCTCGGAGGTTTTTATTTTTTCGAAGTTTTTAGTGGTTAAACCCGGAATATGCATTAGCCTATCTGTTGCGACCTGAAACTGCTTCAAAATCAGCCGTTTCACTTTAGTTTTCGGCATAACCGTAGCGGTGCTACGCTAATGCCTCCAAACTAACTGATTTTCTTGCAATTTCAGCTCTCACTACGATTCCTAACGCATAATCCGGGTTAAACGGGTCAAGCGGAAAAGTTGAGGGACTGATGAAACGCTGATGATTATGAATTGCGCTGATTTTTTTGCTTAAATTGGAAAAGACAAGTAGCATAAAAAAGCCCTGAAAGGGCGTAACATCCTTAGCCATGGGCAACGCCCATGGTAAACATCAAAAATAATCTCATTGTTTTAGCTGCAATTACCTTCCTAGCGCTTATAAATTCACGCTAAAACCCAACACACACCAACAGCGCTTTATTCCAATAATCAATAGGGGATAAATTTCAAGAAAGTGTGTCTAAAATTATTTCCCGCAGAAATATTGCTTGACCCAGTTAAACCCGAGGCAAGCTTAGCTGTTCGAGATTTGTAATCTCAAATAGTCCTCCATGGTATCAATGTCCACTTCTCCATTTAAAAGTTCTACCGTTATTAAATCTTCCGCTTCTAAAAGGAACTGTTTGGCTCCCGAATCCCCCTTTAATTTCAGCAAACTGGAAAAAAAACGCTTATGAAAAAGAACAGGAACGCCTGCCCGTTTTTGGTACCTGCTGGCAACGATCCTTGCTTTCGTTTCGTGCTGACGGTCAATTATGGCCTTCAAATGTCCACTGGTGACATAGGGTTGGTCACACAGCATTATCAGTGCATAATCTATATCCTGATCAAGTGATTGTAGGTGGCGTATCCCTGTTCTAATAGAGGAAGCAATCCCCTCGCTAGAATCAGAATTGATAACAATGGAGACCTCCAGCCCATGTAGTTCTCTTTGATGCAAATGGGCCTTTTCTCCCAGCACCACTACTACCTGATCAGGCTGAGCGGCCACTGCTGTTTTGGAGGCTCTCTTGAGCAAAGTTTCCCCTTGGACCAGTAATGTTTGCTTGTCCCTCCCGAGCCTAGTGGAATTACCAGCAGCCAAAACAATGATGCCATATTTCCCTGTATTTACAGCATAGGACTTCTTATTGGGCTTATTCATTATTTAGTTACCTATTTACTTTCCATTGCTCGCTATCGTCATCAAGTACCTCTTTGCCCCAAATGGGAAGGTCTGATTTGATGCGTTCCACCAGTTCATTGCAGGCCGTTATTGCCGCCTTCCGGTGGGGGGAAGACGTAAATACAAACAAGCAGATCTCGCCCACCTTCACTTCTCCCAAGCTATGGTAAATATGTAAACAGGTAAGGTCATATTTGGAAAAAGCTTCTTCTCTAATTTCCCTTGCCTTCTCCAGCGCCATATCTCTATAGGCTGTATATTCCATGGATACCACACTTTTCCCATCCTTTTCGTCTGCCCGGATTTGCCCCAAAAATATGGAATGTGCACCTATTGCGGTTTTGCCACTATGGTTAGCTATTGACTTGGCGATTTTATCCGGAGATATAGCGCCGTTTACAAAAATGTCCTTGATTTTATTTACTTTTTCCATTTATTGATCATCTATTATTATACAAAAGTTGGCGTCTACTGCGGTGGTGCGGCAGCACCGTTTTCAATCCAGGTCAGCCAAGCCTCTTTAAATTCATTATAGCTTAATGGAGGTAACTCCCTTGCTCCTCCTATTGTCCAGCCTTCTTTTACGAGTCCATCATTGACGTGCTCTTTCAGCGCTTCCATATCTTTATGGCCATTTTGTTCAGGATCCACTAATTGGAGGGCGAGTTCCCGTGGAGATTTACCTTCAAAAACCATTTTCATATCCGCCGGAGGCAAATGCCAATTGGGATTACCAGGTGGGGTATGTTCTCCCGGAACTCCTTCAGGTGCGTGGCAATTGGAGCACTTGAGTGTCAATATCCCTTTCCCATCTACGCCCCTCATGGGTGACATGGCGTGCAATTTTTGCTCATCCCCTTGTAGCGGAATATCCCCAGCAGGATGGCAGTTCATGCACCGTGGGCTCATGAGGACTTTATAGACATCTTCAAAAGCTTCAATGGACTTAAGCTCTTGAGGCCCCATTTCGGTTTCCTTATCGTTTAAATCAGTCTTGAAGGAATATCGGGAGAACACCAACAATCCGACAAAGGCTAAATTAGCTATTAGCAACAACTTGTTCGTAGCGATATTTCTAAAATACTTTTTCATAACAAAAGTTGGTTTTAGTGATAAAACATCCTGCCAAAAACATATTCGATATATATTTCAACTCGGAATATGCATAAGCCTATCTATTCCGGGTTTAAAACGACTGCCCCTGCTATAGGTTATTCGTTTGTTCATTCATAAAACACTGCTTCACTAGTCCTTTTACTACAGCAACTTCCTTTCTTCCAGTTTTTTGAAAAACTCCTCCCGATAGTTCCTACTGATCGGATAGAACTCTTCCCCTATCAATACTTCATTGGACTCTACTTCATCGATATGTCGCATATTGATGATAAATGACCGGTGTATCCGCACAAACTCCCCTGGAAGTGCATTGGCAATATTGGTCAGCGAGACCAAGGACATTACTTTTCTGGTTGGTGTGATGATTTTCACATACTCTCTTTGTGCCTCAATAGCCTGTATTTCTGCAAACAGGAATTTCACAATCCTCGTGTCCGTTTTGATAAAAAAGTAATCGAGTTTTTCTGCCGTATCTTCGGCCAACACTTGAACGGAAAGGTATTCCAGCGCCTTGTCGATGGCTTTTCTGAACCGTTCGAAAGATACCGGCTTCATCAGGTAATCGATCACATCCAGCTCATAGCCTTTTACGGCATATTCTTCATAGGCCGTCACAAATATCGTGAGTGGTTTATCCGTCAATTCATTCAGTAAATCCATGCCTGTCATCAGGGGCATACGGATATCCAGCAAAAGAATATCAACGGGCTTCTCCTTCAAAAACACCATGGCCTCCTCCCCGTTGCTACATACACCGGCCAGCTCCAACATTCCGACTTTGGAAACGTAGTCCAAAAGCAACTTCCTTGCGGGTGGCTCGTCATCGACTATAAGGATCTGGTATTTCATTTCAAATCTATGGTTAGTTTAACTATAAAAGAGCTAGCGTCCTGATCCAACATCAACGTGTGCTTTCTTGGATAAATCAGGTTCAGTCTCTTTTTTACATTTGATAGGCCTACCCCACTTTCTTCTTCTGCCGTCTTGCGTGCTTTGATCACATCATTGCTGATGAAGAAGTGTAGCTTATCTTCACTATCTATGGTCAGTCTAATGTCTATTTTCCCGTCCACGGTATTTCCGTGTTTAAAGGCGTTTTCCAGAAAAACCAAGAAAATCAAATGGGCAATCCTGTGCCTGTCTTTGACTCCCTCATGCTTAAAAACTATGACCGGCTTTTCATCCAGCTTTAACCTCCACAGTTCAATGAAATTTTCCATAAACAGGATCTCCTTTTTAAGCGATACAAACTTTCCCTGATCCTCATATAACATATGACGCATCATTTCAGAAAGCTTCATGATCGCTGGAGCCGTGTTGTGGTCTTGAAAATAAGCCATTGAATAAATATTGTTCAGCGTATTGAACAGGAAATGTGGGCTCAGTTGAAGCTTCAGGAACTTCAATTCCGACGCCAGTTGACTATTTCTAAGTTCGATTTCCTTTCTCTGTGCGGAGATCATATTGGCAAAAAACCAAATAACCGTGGTGATAAGGTAAAAGCCAATTGCCGGAACCGACCTGATAAAATAGGTGTACGCCACAGACCGGTGGGTCATCCCCAGGAGACTTACCCGCAAGAGCACTATGACCACCACTATACCAATAGAAGCCAAAATATAAGCTGTGTATTTCCCTTTTCTATAAAGCCTCGGCAACAGCAGGTAATAATTCAAGTAAGCAATGGACGAAGAAGTCAGCACATCAGAGACCACTGCACCCCAGAGTTGCTCAGAAGAATAGATCCAACCACTAAGTGCAGCATACAGTATAGCCCCATAACACAGCCAGAAAAGGACATGGAGCGCATAGAATGCCGGACGAGATATGAAACTATTTTTCATTTTGGAAATTTAGGCATTTAAATAACATCATATTTCAGCAATCATCCAACTGACAGTTGTGGTCTACAGAAGGCATTTTTTATTCAACAAGTGGCTAGCACAGAAATTAGTATATTCCTATCCTTTAGGGGCAGTTTTCATTCGTAGATCAAAACAGTTGACTGGGTGAGAGAATCTTGCTGTCTATTGATTTTGCTAAAAACATAGGATTTTTTTTCGTCTATTAGTAGTGTGTCGAAGGGTTTATTGAGGGGGTTGAACGTAACCCTTCACCCAAAATCACTAACTTAAGTTATACAAAGAGTAATTTATCGATGCTAAAAACCAGCTTATTATATATCCTGCTTACACTAACCCTTGCTTTCCCTTCCTTTGGACAGAAAGCGCCAATTGTCCTAGTGGACCAAGGGAGTTTTGCGGTGGGAGGAAAAGTAATCACTGCTCCGGGTACCTTTGACCCAATTGCGCACGGAGCTTTCAATCCCGGCAATCAAAGTTCTGCAGGGCAGACACTCCATGGAGATCATGCTTATGTCTTTTATCAGGTACCAAAAAATTCAAAGAAACTTCCTTTGATTTTTTGGCATGGCTATGGGCAATTTTCGAAAACCTGGGAAACCACCCCTGATGGAAGAGAGGGCTTTCAAAATATCTTTTTACGAAAGAAATACCCTGATTACCTCCTCGACCAACCCAGACGTGGAAGGGCCGGTCGCAGTACTGTCGCGGGAAACATTTCCGCAGCTCCAGATGACCAGCTTTGGTTTGGCATTTTTCGCTTAGGCGTTGGAACAGCATTCTATCCAGGGGTTCAGTTTGACAAAAGTCCCGAAACATTGGACCAGTTTTTAAGACAGATTACTCCTGATACAGGACCAATAGATTTTAACGCAAACACAGCGGCTGTCACTGCCCTGTTCGATCGAATCGGAAACGGAATATTGGTTACCCATTCCCATAGCGGAGGACAAGGCTGGCTGACAGCCTTAAAAACAGATCATATAAAAGGAATTGTCTCCTACGAACCAGGTAGCAATTTTGTCTTTCCGGAAGGGAGTGTGCCAGAACCGATTCCTTATGTGGGCGGAGTTCTTAAGGCTGTCGGTGTACCAATGGATAAATTCAAAAAACTGACCCAAATCCCCATCGTGATATATTATGGAGATTATATTCCCGCAGAGCCTGTAGAAAACCCAGCTCAGGAACAATGGAGAGCTGCTTTGCAAATGGCAAAACGCTGGACCAAAACAGTCAATGAAAATGGTGGTGATGTCACTTTGGTCCATTTACCTGAAATCGGCATCGAAGGAAATACCCACTTTCCATTTTCAGATTTAAACAATATTCAAATAGCCGAATTGATGGCCGAATGGCTCAGGCAAAAAGGCTTGGACAAATAATCACCACAACTAAAAAATAAAATGAAAATCATGAAAAAACACCTATTTGTATTGACCCTCATTCTACTCAGCGCTACCTACTCCTTTGCCCAATCGGCTACTGAGCAGGAAATCAAAAAACTCTCCATGGACAAATGGCAATGGATGGCTGATAAAGATGTGGCGAAACTGGAAAAGCTCTTTGACGACAAAGCCAAATTTGTCCACATGAGCGGAAGTTGGAAAAAAGACCGCGAACTGGAAATCATCGAATCCGGAAGTATATGGTATAAAAAGGCAAAGGTGCATGATACGGCCATTGAGATTTCAGGAAAAACTGCAGTGGTATGGAACCGAATCACCTTGACCGCTTTCGTAAGAGGCAGCGATGTAACCACTGAATTTACCGTGACCGAAGTCTATCAAAAGCAGGAAACAGAATGGAAAATGCTGGCCTTGACATTCAGCAGCGTCAGGGACACGCACGAGATCGAACATTAACCAAAACATTATGAAAAAGACAATTATAGGGTTCTTCCTTCTCTTTTTTGCCGCTCAATTGACCTATGCACAGGAGGATGCGAGCAAACAAGCAATTATCGAGCTATCCAAAGCCAAATGGCAGTGGATGGCCGACAAGGACGCAGAAAAACTCGCCGAGCTTTTTGACGAAAAAGCTGTTTTCGTCCACATGGGCGGCTCCTGGGGCAAGGAACAAGAAGTGAACATTATCCGCAGTGGTGGGATCTGGTACAAAAAAGCCGATATCCATGAAGTATCTGTGGAGATCATCGATAATACCGCCATCTTGCTGAACCGCATCACCTTGATAGCCGAAGTGGGAGGAAACGAAGTGACCAATCCATTTGAGGTCACGGAAGTGTACATCAAAAAAGCTGAAGGATGGAAGCTCGGGTCTCTCTCCTTCACCAAACTGATGGGATCCGGGAACCATTAAAATTAAGTTGCTATGAGATTCTTCTTTCTGCTTATTTTCCTTTTTGGCTCCCTGAATTGCACCAGCCAGACCCAGACTGAGCTCAATACCAATGCGGTGGAAACAACCCCGGACAAAATTCTCATCGTGTATCTCACACGCACTAAAAACACCAAGGCAGTGGCAGAGATGATTGAGGCAAAAGTGGGTGGAACCTTGTTAAGTCTGGAATTGGAGACTCCCTACCCCGAGGATTATGAAGCCATTGTCGCACAGGTTGCTGAGGAGAACGAGACCGGAACACTACCGCCCTTAAAGACCGAAGTTGACCTTTCCCAATACGAAACCATCTTTGTTGGTTTTCCGACTTGGGGCATGCAGCTACCGCCACCGGTGAAAACATTCCTAAATGAAAATGACCTCAGTGGGAAAACCGTCATTCCCTTTAACACCAATGCAGGTTACGGAGTCGGGAGCAGCTTTGAAACGGTTAACAAACTCTGCCCGGAAAGCAATATCTTGGAAGGTTATGCTACTAGGGGCGGAATCGAACGCGACGGAGTGTTATTTGTCATGGAAGGAGAAAAAGAGATGGAAGTGAGCAAAGAGGTCAATGATTGGCTGAACAGCCTGGGGTTCTAAATAGCCAACTTTTTGCAGCATAATATCCAATGAAAAACGATAAGAACCAATGATTCCTGAAACTACAAAAATACAGTCAACCACCAACCCAATCTTGGAGAGTCAGCAAATGCTGCGGCAAACAGGATCAGTAAATATTCTCGAAAAACCGCTAGCGAAATCCATACGTTTATAGGAACACAGTGACTGAGGTATATCAGAAACAGTCTATGCCTTGGGATACACTGAAGTAATTCATTTCGATAACTTCTTCAAAAAAGGGACAAACATGAATCCTTCTCAGTTTCATCAATCACTAGCCAAAATTCAACTACCATGAGCCCAAAAACCACTACACTCAACCGACGAACTTTTCTTAAAGTTTCCGCTCTTGCTGGGGGAGGAATGATGCTGAGCTTTAACTGGCTGGCAGGATGTCAACCCAAAACAGATGGAGCCTTGGGCGCATCCAAAGAACTGTATAGACTAAATGGCTACATCCGTATCGGAGACGATGGTTTGGTAACCTTGATGTCCCCCAATCCCGAAGGAGGACAAAACGTCAAAACCTCCATGCCCATGATTTTGGCGGAGGAGCTGGATGCTGATTGGAGCAAAGTAGTGGTGGAACAAGCTCCACTGGACACGGACAATTTCACCCGTCAATTTATTGGAGGCAGCCAGGCCATTCGTACTGGATGGACTGCTTTGCGAACGGCTGGAGCCACCGCCCGGCAAATGCTACTTCTTGCCGCTTCCCAAACATGGAATGTCCCCGTATCGGAAATAAGCACCGAACCGGGTATTATCATCCACAAGAAAAGTAATAAGAAAGCGCACTTTGGAGAGATGGCCACACTTGCTGCCACGCTGACTGTCCCCAAAGAGGTTCCTTTAAAAGAAGCTGAAAATTTCAAGATCATTGGTACCTCAAGAAAAAATGTAGACTTGGGCAAAATCGTAACAGGTAAACCACTCTTCGGAATGGATTTCAAAAAAGAAGGAATGCTCATTGCCATGATCGTTCATCCTCCTGCCTTGGGGAAGCAACTGAAGTCGTTTGATGATACTAAGGCTAGAAAAATGCCGGGAATTAAAGCGGTTTTCCAAATCAAATCCCTTCAGGACGATTACAAAAGAACCTTTTTTGACACGGCCCAATTCACCGATCTAATTGCGATCGTTGGTGAAAGTACCTGGCAGGTACTTCAGGCAAAGAAAACAATCGAAGCGGAATGGAAAATCCAGGAAGGCTACGAAGAAAAGCGGGACAGGTTTGGGAGGGATGAGATCAGACTGGTGCCAAAGGGCTTGGAAAGCACGGCTACCCAAGAACAGGCCATGAAGCAAGCTGCACAAAACCCCCAAACCCAACGGAAAGACGGAAATCCAGAAGCAGCGTTTAACACTGCATCCAAGATCATAGAGAGGAGCTATACAGGCCCATTTTTATCCCACAACTGTATGGAGCCGATGAATTTTTTCGCCCATGTGCAGGGCGAAAAGGTGGAGTGTGCTGGCCCCTTGCAAAAACCAGAATTGACAGAGCAGGCACTTTCTTCCAGACTGGGAATTCCTATCGAAAACATAGAGATCGCTATGACCCGGCTCGGTGGTGGCTATGGCCGGAGATCCTATGCCCATTGGCTGATCGAAGCGGCGGTGATTTCACAAAAAATAAATGTGCCCATCAAACTGATATACACCAGGGAAGACGAAATGACTGGTGGAGTTTACCGCTCACGTTACCAAGCCACATATCGGGCGGCATTGGACCAAGACAATCAGTTGATCGCATTCCATGTAAATGCCGGAGGACTTCCCGAGAACCCATTATTCCCAAATAGGTTTCCTGCCGGAGCGGTGGACAATTATATTGCCGAAGGCTGGGAGGTGCCTTCCAATGTCACCACGGGCTCATTCCGTGCTCCTCGATCCAATTTTATGGCTTGCGTAGAGCAATCTTTCTTGGACGAAGTGGCCGAAGCCGCAGGAAAAGACCCCATTGATTTTCGATTGGAATTATTGGCAAAAGCAAAGGAGAACCCTATTGGGGAAGAAAATGACTACGACGCTGACCGTTATGCAAAAGTGCTTCAGCTGGTCAAGGAAAAATCCAATTGGGGGCATTCGACTCCGGGGGTTTCCAGAGGTGTTTCCGCTTATTTCTGTCATAATAGCTATGCTGCCCAGGTTTTGGATTTGAGCATTGTAAATGGTGAGGTTAAAATCGATAAGGTGACCAATGCCATTGATTGTGGTATGGTGGTCAATCCCGATGCTGCCAAAAACCTCTGTGAAGGTGCCGTGGTGGATGGAATAGGCACGGCGATGTTTGGTGAGCTGACGTTTGAAAAGGGAGTGGTCAGCAAATCCAATTTTCACCAATACCGTCAGATCCGGATGAAAGAGGCCCCTGCATCTATAGCAACCTATTTTGTAGACAACGGAAAAGATCCCTCTGGGCTTGGGGAACCCGCCTACCCTCCTGTTTTCGCAGCCTTGGCCAATGCGCTATATAAAGCCACAGGAAAGCGGTTTTATAATCAGCCATTTATCAATCAACTGAACAGCTAAAACGGATCAAATGGAATTTAGAACCCTTTTAAATTATCAATCTTTCCGGCTTCAAGTGCACTTCCTTGGAATTTCGCATGCATCATTAATTGTAATTAACTAATTTAGAGACAAATAGAACACTTATGACACAGTATAACTTAACTATCAATGGCAAATCTCTCCAAGTAGATGTAGACCCCGACACACCTCTGTTGTGGGTTTTGAGAGATCATCTAAATTTAGTTGGCACCAAATTCGGCTGCGGCATCGCCCAGTGTGGTGCCTGTACCGTTCATATAGACGGTGATGCGGTAAGGTCGTGTTCCTATCCTGTCAGCGTGATAGAGGACAAAAAGGTCGTGACCATAGAAGGCCTGTCCGAAAATGGTGACCACCCTGTACAGAAAGCTTGGCTGGAGCATGATGTACCCCAATGCGGCTATTGCCAATCCGGACAAATAATGACCGCTGCTTCCCTACTGGCCGAAAACCCCCATCCTACTGACGAAGAAATATCTTATGCCATGAATGGGAATATTTGCCGCTGCGGCACTTATACTCGAATCAAAGCCGCCGTTAAAACGGCCTCTAAATCAATTTAACCCGCGGAATCATGACATTAACCGATAAAAAACTAAACAGAAGATCCTTCCTGAAAGTATCAGCACTTGCCGGAGGCGGAATGATGCTGAGCTTCAGTTGGCTGGCAGGCTGTAAGCCCACAACGGACGAATTGCTGACCATGCCGGATGAATGGTTTGAAATCAACAGCTATATCAAAATCGGCGAAAACGGAGCTGTGACACTTTTTAACCCAAACCCTGAATTTGGACAGAATGTCAAAACATCTTTACCCATGATTTTGGCAGAGGAGCTGGACATAGACTGGAAAAAGGTTTTTGTGGAGCAAGCTGACTTTTATCCTGAACGATTTGATAGACAGTTTACAGGAGGAAGCAATAGTGTCCGAACTAGCTGGAAGCCACTACGAACTGCCGGAGCCACTGCCCGGCAACTTATTGTCAATGCCGCTGCCAAAACCTGGGAAGTGCCCGCAGAAGAAATCACCACAAGCCACGGAACGGTAGAACATAAATCTTCCGGAAAGAAAGCCGGATATGGGGAAATGGCTTCCTTGGCCGGAACATTGGAAGCCCCTGATCCTGAGACGATCACCTTAAAAGAAATCAGTGATTTCAAGATCATTGGCAAGTCCAAAAAGAATGTGGATGCCACTAAAATCGTGACCGGAAAGCCACTTTTCGCTCTGGACCATAAAGTGAAAGGAATGAAATATGCGGCCATTGTCCATCCTCCGGCATTTGGCATGAAGCTAAAATCATTCGACAAAAGCTCGGTCACTTCCATGCCTGGCATTCAGGATGCCTTTGAAGTGAAGATCTTCAAGGACGATTATGGCAGAAATTTCTTTGATACCACTACTTTTCCGGTCATCATCGCCATCGTGGGCGATTCCACTTGGGAAGTGATGCAGGCCAAAAAAAGCCTCAAAGCCGAATGGGAAAAAGCACCGGAAAGCACCTTTCCCATGGCCGGCAGAGGTGGTCAAACTAGGGACATCAAAGTACCAGACGGACTGGAAAACTCCAGTACCCATAAAGAAAAAATGGCCGAGTACATTGCCAAACCCGGTACTGAGCATAGAAAAGACGGCGATCCAGAAGCTGCTTTCAAAAAAGCAGCCAAGGTGCTGGAAAGAACCTATACCGCACCGTTTTTGGCACATAATACCATGGAACCCATGAATGCTTTTGCAGATGTCACAGCTGACAAGGCTGTCATCTATGGTCCCACCCAAGCCCCAGAACTGATCAGGCAGACCCTTGCTAGCAGCTTGGGCATGCCGCAGGAGAATATTCAGATCAATCTGGCCCGAATGGGTGGAGGATTTGGACGAAGGGCGTACAGCCACCATCTGACCGAAGCAGCGTTAATTTCCCAAAAAATCAAGGCTCCTGTCAAAATGGTCTATACCCGTGAAGACGATATGACAGCAGGCGTTTATCGGCCTACTTACTCTGCTACATACCGCGCGGCATTGGACGAAGACAACAAACTTCTGGCCTTTCATGTGAAGGCGGGTGGGATCCCAGAATCACCACTACATGCCAATAGATTCCCTGCTGGAGCGATAGACAATTACCTGGCCGAAGGCTGGCAGATCGACTCCAACATTACCATCGGTGCTTTCCGGGCTCCTCGGTCCAATTTTATTGCAGGGGCGGAACAAAGCTTCTTGGATGAGCTGGCTGAAGAAATGGGAAAAGACCCGATCGAATTCCGCTTGGAACTGCTGAAAAGAGCAGAAACCAATCCTGTCGGTGAAAACAACGACTACGATCCCAAGCGCTATGCGGGAGTACTGAAATTGGTAAGAGAAAAATCAAACTGGCCCAGTGCACCTGCAGGTACTTCCAGAGGTGTATCCGCCTATTTCTGTCACAATTCCTACGTAGCGGAAGTGGTGGACATCAGCATCAAAGACAACCAACCAGTAGTGGAAAGTGTATACGCAGCGGTAGATTGTGGCGTTGTGGTCAACCCCGATGCTGCCGCCAATATGGGCGAAGGAGCTATAGTGGATGGAATCGGCAATGCATTCTATGGAGAAATGGCCTTTGAGGACGGCGTGCCTACCAAGACGAATTTTGATAAATACCGTATGATCCGGCACAGCGAGTCCCCCAAGAAAATCGAAGTGCACTTCGTGGAGAATAATGAAAACCCCACGGGCTTGGGCGAGCCGCTCTTCCCCCCTATTTTCGCAGCCTTGGGCAATTCCCTGTACAAAGCAACGGGCAAACGGTTTTATGATCAGCCGTTCCAGCCACAGCTATTGCAGATCGAAAACCTGAACATGTAGCCTGATCCCATCTGTTAATGATCAACCTGATTATCCTTTCTAAATTCAAGTATCCTTGTACGCTGATAAAAAAATATACTTAGATTACAATTCCACCACTCCCTGTGATGAAAAAGTGGTCGAGGCAATGTTGCCGTATTTTAGTGAAAAATTCGGGAATTCATCCAGTTCAAGTCATTCTTTTGGGTGGGATGCAGAAGAGGCCGTTGATATCGCCAGGCAGCAAATAGCCGAACTGATCAATTCAAAACAAAGCCAGCTCTACTTCACCTCAGGGGCAACAGAAGCCGTCAACTTGGCGCTATTGGGAACCTGCGAGGCGATCAGAAGTAAGGGCAGCCACATCATTACCTGTACGACGGAACACAGCGCCGTCTTGCGTACATGTCAGGAGCTCGAAAAAAGAGGGTTTAGCGTCACCTTTCTAGATGTGGACAGCAATGGAAAGTTAGATTTAGAGGCATTTCAAAAAGCCATCAGGCCAGAAACCATTTTGGCCTGTATCATGTATGCAAACAACGAAACCGGCTTAATGCATCCTATCCAAAAAATCGCCCAAATAGCGCATGATAACAATGTATTGGTCATGAGTGACATCACGCAGGCGGTGGGGAAAACCCCTCTTGATATTGAACATTCAGGAATTGATTTGGCGGCATTTTCTGCCCATAAAATTTACGGGCCAAAAGGAATCGGAGCCCTATATATCCGCAACAGAACACTTACCAATATATCTCCTGTCCTCTTTGGAGGAGGACATGAAAAAGGACTCAGACCCGGCACCTTGAATATTCCTGCAATAGTGGGTTTTGGCAAAGCTTGTCAACTATGCATGGAAACAATGACACAGGAAAGTCGTCGCTCGAAGGAGTGGAGGGACAGGATCGAACGTGAATTAGTGGCATTGGGGGAGGTAAGAATCAATTCAGCCAGTGAACCTCGCTTGCCCCATATGTCCAGTATAACCATTGACAATATCAACGGCAGCAAGTTACTTCGACAAATGGGCAACTTGGCGATCTCTCAGGGTTCGGCTTGTAGTTCCGGCACCTTAGCTCCCTCCCATGTGCTATTGGCCTTAGGACATTCCAAAGAAGCCGCCCTGTCCTCGATAAGAATCGGTCTGGGAAGACCCACTACTGCCCAGGAAGTTGAGACAACGATAGCCACCATTAAATCAACCGTCAAACGTTTAAGGGAAGTGTTGGTATGAGGGAAATTGAAAATATATTTTTGGCATATAAAAAAGCAAAGTCAACTGGATTGGATTGCGTCCTGGCCACGGTGGTACATGTGGAAGGTTCTGCCTATAGACGTCCGGGAGCTAGGATGTTGGTGGATGAACAGGGGCTTATGACAGGGGCCATTAGCGGAGGCTGCCTGGAAGGCGATGCCCTAAGAAAATCCTTGCATGCCCTCCACCAAAACCGCAATAAGCTCATCACCTATGATACCAGTGATGAAACCGATGCCGTCATCGGTGCCCAGTTGGGCTGTAACGGGATCATACAGGTCCTATTTGAACCAATTGACTATTCCAATCCCACCAACCCTGTTGAACTCTTAAAGGAAGCGCTGGAAACCAATGATGAATCCGTGTTAGTGTCCTTGTTCAATCTCCAAAAAAGACAGCACCAGATGGGCACATGCCTATTATTTAAGGACAACCAAAAAACCATAGGGGAATGCAAACATCCCGAGCTCTATCAGCGGATAAAATCAGACGCTAGATTTACCCTTGCAGAACACACATCCTGCTTCAGGACATATCTATCCAAGGAAAGCGAAGTACAGGCCTTCTTTCAGTTGGTACCCCAGCCGGTCCATTTGGTCATTGTGGGGGCGGGCAATGATGCACGGATATTGGCCAGTATGGCCGACTGCCTGGGATGGAATATCTCCGTAACCGATGGCCGTGCCACACATGCCAATAAAGAGCGGTTTATCGGTGCGTGCCAAGTGATCGTTTCGGAACCTGAAAAAGCACTGGAATCCTTGGATATCAATGCCAATACGGTATTTGTCCTCATGACCCATAACTATAAGTACGATCTGGCAGTCCTGGAATTGCTGTTGCTCAAGGAACCCCTACCCTATATCGGCATCCTTGGTCCCAAAAAGAAATATCACCGTATGCTGGAGGATTTGGCCTCAAAAGGCATCCATCCAAACTCCAAACAAAAAAGCAGGATTTATGCCCCAATAGGACTGGACCTGCATAGCGAAACACCGGCAGAAATAGCGCTGTCTATCCTTTCGGAAATCCAAAAGGTTTTGGTTGGTTCGAGTGGTGACCATTTGAAAAACAAAAAAGAAAGAATTCATATTGATGAAGACAATGAATTTCGACTGGTACAGTTAGAAAACTCCTAATCCAGCACACCAACTACCACAAATACACGAATTTAGCTGTTCGGGATTTGTAATCCCTAACCGGGGTAAAGGGGATTTAAAATCCCCCTAGACCATTTATGAAGAGCACGGACATCAACAAGCATATAGTTTTTCAGCAATTTACATCCGTTAGCCTGCCGGCTATGGTCTAGCGGCCAGATGGAATCGAAAACAGCAGTGTAGCGACTGATTTTTGAAGTAGTTTGCGGATCGTAATACCTGTGCGCCGTGACGTGGATCGGCTTATGCATATTCCGGGTTTAATGCCGTTTAGTTAAGGGGATTCCCTTCTTTTCATATACCTAAAAGTCCTTTTTTTGATTGACTTTGGCGGGGGAAACCTGATCATCTTGGTGGATTTTATCCTTTTCCTTTTTTCCCCCGAAAGCCTTCGGGGCAGGCTATTGATGAAAAAAGAAAGAAAAAATCTAGGCCAGTGGTATTCCTGTTAAAATGGAACATGGATTTACCCTGCGACGGGGATCTGTCACCCATTTTAATTTCCAGCCGATGGCTACGACCTAAAAGGCAGTGGGTCTCGCTGTTCCACGACGCGAGCCAACTCCCTTTCTTAACGGCCTCCACCATTGGCTGGAAAACAGGCATACCAAGGGCCGTCATAAGGAAACGATACCTTTTTGGGACTTATTAACTGAATCCGCCTTGCAGGTATTGGGCGTTAAGAAATAAAAAAGTGGGTGGGCAAGAAGGCAGGCTTGTTTGACGAAATACTAGTCAAAAAGAATGTTGGCTGCTAGAAAAGGAGGAGTTTGCCTGCATGAGGGAAGGTTTTAATTTTAGGCCAATAGATGCACAGCGGCGGGGTTTTTTGGTTACTTTTTTGACCTGCAGCAAAAAAGTGACAAAGGTAAAGAGATGAAAACCATCTTGGAATTTAGCAGAAAAACAATAGAACCAATATTTCCAGGTACACACTAACTAAACGGCATTGATTCTGGGTTTAATGAACCAACCTAGATAATAACAAAAAGGCAACTTTTACTTAACCTATTTCCCAATATCAAGCGGGACATTTGTAGGTTATGAGATATCTAGTTCGCATTCTACTTCCTGCTTTTTTATGGGCCTTATTTATGGGAGGCAAAGCTGGTGCACAAACCGAAAAAGACCTCTTCAAGAAATTAGATTCAGCTCAATTACTCACAAAAAGTAATCCTGAACAGGCCTTTGCTTTGGCAACAGCGATGGTAGAGCAAAGTGCCCATCTAGAGAAAAAAACACTTCTCGGTAAAGCCCAGCTGATCAGAGGCAAGATCCTTTTGCAATTTGGTCTCTTCCAGCCTGCCTCTGAGGCGCTTTACGAAGCAGAACATATCTTTCAAACCAATAAGCATCACTTGTCGCTAGCGCAGGTAAATAATGTACTTGGAGAAGTATATTACAAAGTAAAATCCCCCAAGGATGCATTGGCCCGACACGAAAAGGCCTTAGAGATTTACCAAAAACTCACTGATAAAGAAGGAGAAGCAGAGACAAAGGGATTTATCGGAGGGATGTATGAAAAAATGGGCAACTACCCCAAGGCGTTGGCTTACCAGCACGAAGCGCTGAAGATTTTTGAAAACCTGGAACTAAAAAGCCATTTGGCTTTTGTACGGGAAAATATCGGAAGTATCTATGAAGACCTGGAACAATATGATTCTGCTTATTCAAATTTCGAAAAAGCCTACAGACTCAATGTTGCCATCGGTGATAGCCTTGGCTTGGTAAGCAACCTGAACAACCTCGGCGATGTATTCCGTAAAACCCGAGAACCAGAAAAGGGCTTGGCCTACTCGCGCAGAGCCGCCGAAATAAGTGCCAGATTAGGTTATCTGGACCAACAGACCAGCGCTGTGGTCGATATGTCCAAAGCTTATGCAGCCCTACAGGACTACAGAAACGCCTACAACTACCTGGAGCAAAGCCGTCAACTCAGTGAACTCGTCTATTCTGAAGAATCTGCCCGGCAACTAGCCATTCAGGAAGTACAAAACCACCTTTACACCAAAAACCAACAGATCAGCCAGCTGGAACAAATGCGCGCATTTGATGCCAGTGTAAAATGGCTTTTGGTCTTTCTTGTCGGATTGATGTGCGTGTTGGGCTGGGTGGTCTTCAATCGTCAAAAACTAAAAATAAAAAGCAACAAAGAGCTCCTGGAACAGCAACAGAAAACCTTGGAGATAAAAGAACAACTGATCGCCACAGAAAAGGAAAACACCCAACTGCTGGAATTAAAAATTGAAACCGAAGAGCAGGCCCATTCAAAATCCCTTACCGCCCAGACCCTGCATTTGATCGATAAAAACCAAATGCTCGAAGGTATCCAAGTCAAACTAAAAAACATCTTGGAGGAAAACCCCAAAGACCAAAAAAAGAGAATCAGAAACCTGATCAAAGAAATTGACTTTAATTTTTCGCATGACACTGACTGGGACGATTTCAAGCAAAACTTTGAAAAAGTCCATCAGGATTTTTTCCGAAACATACAGCAAAGGACTGGAGGACTTACCCCTGCAGAGATGAAACTCGCCAGCCTAATGCGCCTTAACCTTAGCTCCAAGGAAATAGCTTCTACCCTTGGGATCTCCTTGGACAGCCTTAGGATTTCACGTTACAGACTTCGGAAAAAATTAAGGCTTGAAAAAGGAGACAGTTTACAGCAATTCATCCTTTGTATATAGTTTACAATTTGTTAATCCAGTTTTAACAATACACAAAACATTGACAACCAATAAGTTAATTAGATGTTAGCGTTTTATGTTTAGATTTTGTTAACGGTCATTATCCACGTTGTTGCCTAAATGATTACAGTAATTTCTAGTCATCCGAGGTACACCATCTTAAAATTGTGACACCAAAAACATTCAAAACTTATGACAAGAAGTAAACTAATCTATGGACTTTGCTCTCTAAGTATCCTCGCAGGATCATGCAGTGAGCCTAGCCAACAAAAAGAAAATGCAACTGGCCAAAACCCCGTCAAGCCCATCTATGTAAGTGACTCCGTCATTCATGACACGGACGATCCTGCCGTCTGGGTAAACCCAGCAGATCCGGCAAAAAGCCTGATCCTAGGAACCGATAAAGATGCGGATGGAGCGCTTTATGTTTTTGACCTAAAAGGAAAAGCCATAGACTCTCTGATCGTACGGAATATTCAACGGCCAAACAACGTAGACATAAGTTATGGTCTGAAGTTAGGGGATCGCACAGTGGATTTTGCGGTTACTGGCGAACGGCTAACATCCAAACTCCGGTTTTTCAGTCTCCCAGACATGAAAGAAATCCATGCCGACGGAATCGAAATCTTCCAAGGAGAAACGGGAACCGAATACCGTGACCTAATGGGAGTAGCGGTGTACCACAACCCTCAAAATGGCAAGCAGTATGTGATCGCAGGCAGAAAGAACGGACCTCAGGACGGCTCCTATCTGTGGCAATATGAAATAAAAACTGCTGACGGAAAGCTTGACCTTGAACTGGTTCGGAAATTTGGTGAATTCAGCGGAAACAAGGAAATAGAGGCTATTGCAGTGGACAATGAGCTAGGGTACATTTATTACTCCGATGAAGGAGTAGGCGTAAGAAAGTACTATGCAGACCCAGCAAAAGGCAACGAACAGCTGGCCTTATTTGCCACGGAGGGATTTACCAAAGACCATGAAGGTATCAGCATTTATAAAATAGATGAAGAGACTGGATACATTTTGGTTTCTGACCAAGAAGCGAACCTCTTCCATGTATTTCCGAGAGAAGGATCGGCTGCCAACCCTCATGAGCACAACCTGATCACAAAGATACCAACCAGTACTGTTTCAAGTGATGGATCCGAGACCATCAGCAGGGCACTAGGTCCCGACTATCCACATGGAATCTTCGTGGCCATGTCTGACGACAAGACATTCCAGCTATATAAGTGGGAAGACCTGGCCAGAGACCTCCTAAAATCAAAAAACTAACCTATCAACCTCACTATTATGAAAAATCAATTACTGAGAACATTTACTTTGCTAGTTGTTTTTTGCCTGGGGCATCAGGCGATATTGGCACAAGGAGCATTACGAGGAAGGGTAATCGACGCCCAAAACCTATCGATGCCTGGAGCAAATGTAATTTTACAAAACACCATTTTGGGTACTGTCACCAACCAAACAGGCGATTACACTATCGTAGATCTTCCGGCAGGTAAATATGATGTTTCTGTATCCTATTTAGGATATGGGTCAGTAGTCCATACCGCCGAAATCGAAGACGGAGAAACTACCATATTGAATTTCAAACTGGATCAAAAGACGATAGAAAACCTGGAATTTGTGGTGATGGGAGATCGGCTAAAAGGCCAAGCAAAAGCCCTCAACCAACAAAAAAACAATCCAAACATCACCAACATCGTGTCCTCAGACCAAATTGGCCGTTTTCCGGATGCCAATATAGGAGATGCGCTGAAACGGATCCCGGGTATCACCATGCAGAATGACCAAGGTGAAGCACGCGATATCATCATTCGTGGTATGGCTCCCCAGCTCAACTCTGTAACGCTAAATGGGGAGAGGATCCCCTCTGCAGAAGGAGACAACAGAAGAGTGCAAATGGACCTGATCCCCTCGGATATGATCCAGACCATCGAAGTAAACAAGGCCGTACTGCCCAGTATGGATGCGGATGCCATCGGAGGCTCTGTCAACTTGGTCACCCGTAAAGCCCCAAACGACCTTAGGGTTTCAGGCACACTGGGATCAGGAGTAAACCTACTCTCGGACAAGCCGATTTGGACTGGTGCCATGATCCTAGGAAACAGGTTTATGGACGGAAAATTAGGAGCCATTGTATCGGCATCTTATAATAATCATAATTTCGGTTCTGAGAATATCGAGTCGGTATGGTACGACTCCGATAATGGCGTAGGTTTGGAAGAGTTCGAAATGAGAAAGTACCTTGTTCAAAGGGTACGACGGTCAGTATCCCTGGCATTGGATTATGAGATCAACCCAAATCACACCCTACTCTTCTCAAGCATGTACAATCACCGGGACGATTGGGAAAATCGCTTTGCCATGAAAGTGGACAATCTAGATGACGTTTTTGACGATGCCAATTATGAAGAGATCTCCACAGGCGTATTCAATACCACTGGCGCCCGAGTGGAGTACGAGACGAAAGGCGGCTTGGATTATGATAGAAATAAAGCAAAAAGACTGGAAGACCAACGCGTCCAAAACTTCACTTTGGGAGGTGATCACCTTTTTAACAAGCTAAAAATGGATTGGTCAGCCACTTATGCCAAGGCATCGGAAGAAAGGCCCCATGAGCGTTATATTGTCTACCGTCAAGAAGACCAAAATGTAAACATCGACATTAACAATCCAAGAAAACCGTTTGCTTCCTTGGTCAACCTGTCGGATAATTTGGCGTTTGGGCTGGACAACTTATCTGATGAGTATCAGTATACCTTTGATGAAGACTTGAATGCCAAACTGGACTTTAAATTACCCTATAGTGACAAAGGCATACTGCAATTTGGCGGACGCTACAGAGGAAAATATAAAAACCGAAGCAACAATTACTACGAATATGCTCCAGTAGATGAGGACGCCTTTGGCGCTACTTTGGGTGACGTCCCCTATACTGACCAATCAGACCCTAACTTCCTACCAGGAAGCCAATACCAAATCGGGAACTTTGCTGATCCGCAGTTTTTGGGAGACTTGGACTTCAGTGATCCGAGCCAATTCGAAGGTGAGGCGATTTTTGAGGAATTTTTACCTGGTAATTATTCCGCAAATGAAACCATCACAGCAGCCTATGCCATGGCCGATCACCAGTTGACCCAAAAGCTTTCTACCATCGTAGGTCTTCGTTGGGAGCATACACAAATAGACTACACCGGTAATCTGTACGATGTGGACAATGAGACCTTCAGCCAAACCACACAGGATGATAGTTATTCCAATTTTATGCCTGGTGTGCATTTCAAATATGATGCTGACCAAAACACCATCATTAGGTTAGCTTGGACCAACACCATCGCCCGACCAAATTACTATGACTTGGTACCCTATGCGGAGTACGTAGCCGAAGATGATGAGCTATCACGGGGAAATCCTGATCTTTTGCCTACTATTTCCATGAACTTTGACCTAATGGCAGAGAAGTACTTTGACAATGTCGGGTTGATTTCATTGGGTGGTTTTTATAAGGATATTGACCAGTTTGTATATGAAAAAACTGACCTGGACTATAGTGACCCGATTTTTGGAGACGGACTGGAATACACCAGACCTGAGAATGGTGGAACGGCCGCTGTCTATGGACTGGAAGCATCCGTCCAAAAACAAGTTTGGAAAGGACTGGGCATTTATTTGAACTATACCTTAACACAGTCTGAGACCACTGGGATAGAAGGCCGAGAAGAAGACAATCTGGAACTACCAGGCACTGCCCAGCACATGTTCAATGCTTCCCTTTCGTACGAAACCAAAAAGCTGGTGATAAGAGCTTCCCTGAATTATGCGGGTGATTATCTCGATGAGCTGGGCGGAGAACAGTTTGAAGACCGTTATTACGATGAGCAAATGTTCTTGGATGTAAATGCCTCTTATGCCTTTACGCCCAAGTGGCGCTTGTTCTTTGAAGGCAATAACCTCACCAATCAACCTTTAAGGTACTACCAAGGCATTCGATCTAGGACCATGCAAGAAGAATACTATAACGCAAGATTGAATTTTGGTGTGAAGTTCGACTTGTTCGAATAGATTAAACCATTACTATCACCTAATATTAGCTGTCCTGTCTTTTCTCTGTCAAGGCTCCACATCCATGAAGAAAAGACGGGACAGCTTTTTTTACCCGCATTTCAAGACATCGAAAAAAGTAACGTCCACAGCTAACTTATTAGACATCCACATTAGGAAGGCACAATAGAGGAAATTCAGTGATCAATATGCCCTATACTTTTCAATGGGACCTTTACGCCAACTGGAGGAATGTATCGAAAGCCTTAAAAACGATTCTAATTTTAAAAAAAAGCGTGTTTGCAGGATAGTTTCTCCCAATGGTAACTGAATACACAGAGAGTTCGACTGGGGGAGTTGCCCTTGTTTCCCATGTGAACAGCACTAATTCAGCCTCTCACCTCCCTCCTCATAAAAAGGAAGTAAGACAAGGCAAAACACAGCACGGTAGCGGCCACAAGACCACTCACTTGAGGCCACACGATCATCAGGCTATCTTTCAATGACAATGGAGAAGGAATAGCCCCAGCCATTTGCTCCATCGTGACTGGCCCTAAACTACGGACAGAGGGAATCAATAAAGTAGTGGTGGCGTCAGTAAAAAGCTGACTGGGAGCCAGCCGAAGAAATGACATGACCATTTCTCGATACCTAATCACCTGCGATTGGGACAGGGCATTTACATCTGGACCAAATGCCCCTACCAATCCTTCCACTACCATTTGGTAAAACACCGTAAAAAACAACCATACACCTATCAAAGAAAGTGCGGAGGTGGACGGTTGCCGAAAAAGAATGGAAAACAAAATGGCCAGTGCCAACCAAAACCCCACGTATATGATACATAAAAATGTAAAACCCAAAATCCTAAAGACCTCTTCAATACTGACCAATATTCCAGTCATCAGTATCCCCGCACCAATCATCAGGAGAACAAGACTCAGCAGGAGTACACCTATGAGAAGTATCGAACCGGTAAACTTTGACAACAGCAAATTGTCCCTGTATACGGGCTGAGCCATGACCCGGGTCAACGTTCCTTTTTGTTGTTCAGAATTGATCGCATCAAATCCAAGTCCAATTCCCAATAGAGGTCCCAGAAAACTGAGAAACACATGAAATGGAGGCAACGTCCCCTCAGTAGTGGTAAGCAGTTTCAGGTACAAGAACAACTGATCAGTATCCTTAACCTTGGCAATAGCTTCGCGGATATTTCCAAATGCTACTGATGTGGTTCCTAAGAATGTAAACAGAATCAGCAGCAGTAGAACTACAAAACGCCAGCTTCGCAGATGATCTCCAACTTCCTTCGCCACCATCACCCAAAATGCACTTGGCTTAGCATCCCCTTGATAGAAAGTGCTTTTATTGAATGTAGATATTTCAGCATTCATGGTATTTTGTTCTCTATTTTATTGTTTTCAAAATAGGTTTGGTAAATTTCTTCCAAGCCATACTCTTTGTTCTGGACAGCTGTAATGCCATATCCCTTTTCCACAAAAAAACGGACGATTTCGGGAGTAATATTATCCTTACTGCCTATTTCCACCGAATGTCCGTCGACTGTCACTTGCAGAACAGCCGTCATCCCCATGAGCTCCTCCTTTTCTTGGGAGGAGACAGGAAGGGCTTCTTGCAAGGTCACTTTTACAGAATGGGGATTTTCCGAAAATAGCCGTTTGGCCAAATAATCTATACTCCCCTCTCCCAAGAGAGTACCTCCCACAAAAATGCCCACACGGTCACACACCTTCTGAACTTGGTAAAGGTGATGGGAGGACAGCAATACAGTCAAGCCCCTCTCTCTGCTCAGCCTGGAGATAAGAGCCAAAAACTCCCTCACCCCACTCGGGTCTATCCCCAAGGTAGGTTCATCCAATACCACCACCTCAGGGTCCTTGATAAGTACCTCAGCCAATCCAAGGCGCTGCTTCATCCCTCGCGAAAAAGCTGATGCTTTTTTGTGTATCACTGCTCCCGATAGACCTACGGTTTCCAATACTGATACAGCCCGCTCTTCTATCTCGGAACGAATAATCCCATTCAGCTCACCTATGTATTTTAGGTTTTCAAGAGCGGTCATATTATCATAAAAACCAATGCTATCCGGCATATATCCTACCCGTCTTTTTACCGCAATGGGATCTATAGTGGCATTGATCCCACATACGTGGGCAGTGCCTGAGCTGGGCTCAGCCAATCCCAGCATCATCAGTATAGTGGTGGTCTTGCCGGCTCCGTTTGGCCCTAACAACCCGAATATTTCCCCTTTTTTGATCCTAAGGTCCAAGCTGTCCACGGCCTTGAACGAACCATAATATTTCGTCAGGCCATCAAGGTTTATGATTGGTTTTTCCATAGGCCGATTATCTTCTTCCAAACTTCCGAACCAAATAATAAACCAATCCTATCGCCATCAGAATGACCATGATGCCAATCCAGCCCGAAAGCAGGGAAGTAGTTACCGTCATTCTATAGCTCGCCTCACTATTGGTTTCATCTGACTTGGCGGTAAACCTCGTGACATAATCCCCAGGCAGGGTCTTGTCTGGAACTGTTAAGGTCACTACGACATCGGCGGTTTTTCCAGGCGCCAACTTTTCAATAGAGGAAGGTGAAAAAGAAGCCTCCCATTTGGGTGGGGTTCTAGAGGAAAGCGAAACACTTTCCAACGCCAAGGACCCGGTGTTTTTTACCTGAAGGTTTATCTCTTTTCGCTTACCCTCGGTAATTTCTCCACTAAGTCTCCCAGATGGTGTGCTCAGCTCCAATTCATAAGCCCCTTCGACAACTGCCTCAAGCGAAAGCCCCAAGGAATCCTGGCCTGCAATGGCATATACTGAAATAGGGTAAGTAGAAGGCTCCGAGCCATGGGCGGGGTTTACTTCGATGCTGACATTTTCCGATTTCCCTTCTTCCAGTTTAAGGGAAGTGACTTGTTGGCCACTTACTTTAAACTTGACCCTCCATCCATCTGGAGCTTTTACGTTCAGGTCATATTGCATCGTTTGTCCTGAGCTGTTCTTAAGGGTAGCTTGATAGCGGAAGGTTTCATTTACAGGTGCCTCAATGTTTACCAAACGAGCGGTAAAAGAGGATGATCCTTCTGGTCCTTGCGCAGCCCACCCCAACGGTGAAGAAAAAAGTACAAAAACCATCATGAGTAAGAACAAATACTGCATGCCCATTTTGGGCTTTCCATTGTTAAAACTATCTACTGACATAATTTAACTAAATAAGTGAAAGATATTAATAGATTAATAGTGACGCTTATCCAATTCAACAGAGATAACTCCAAGAATAGTAACCCCAATTTTATAACTGAAAAAAATTCAATGCAAAAAAATTAACATTTTTTAACCTAGTTTATGCAGTAGAAACCGTAATAGTCTGTTCCAACTGATGTCGAGAAGAACTGAAAGTGTAATCAGTTGGTGGGGAGGTGTGAGCCTAGTACCGCTACAGACCACCCTGCCTGGCCTCCCATAGCCGTCAAGTTAAGGCCTGTAAGTCACTGACATATATATTCTTATTGATATCTGTGCTATCCACAAATGGACTAGGGAGATTGCAAATCCCCATTACACCGGTTCGGGATTACAAATCCCAAACAACTAAGTTCGTGCATTTGTGGCAGTTGGTGTGCTGATAGTCGCTGAAACTGACAGCTATGGTCTAGCTGCCAGGTAGAACCAAAAAACTAAAGCGAAGCGACTAATTTTAAAGTAATTTCAAATCGCAATACCTATGCACCGTGGCGCAGATTTAGGGTGAAAGAGCAATAAACTGAAAAAAAGCCACCCATACTAGTGGACGGCTTTTTCACTGTTAAGCTTTCGGGTTATATAACCACGATGCCTATTATAAAGGGCCGGTTTCTCACGCTCCTTTTTCATGAGCGGCTCTCTTAGCATATTCGATTCCAAGGCCCAATTTCGCAATTCATTAGCTTCTTGCTCATTTAGTATTCCCAAGGCTTTTTGATATTCTTTTTTCCATAGCCTATCATCAAAACGCACCTTTTCCAATATTAATTTATAATAATCCAGATAAGATGTTTTCATAGTAATTTCTGTATTGATGGTTAAAATTATCATTACCGGTAGGCCAATAATATACCCTACCGCCAATCAAGATCATAAAACCAAGCAAAACGGGGCGGTGAATGAACCAGTCGTGATATCCAATTACACTTCAACAGCATAACAAAAAGTTTTTTGACTACACTTTTCCTTATACGATAACCAGCCAAAAACGATTCGTAATTTCGTGAAATTTTTGAACGATTCCCATACCTTACCAAAAGGAGCTTTGCAAATCCGCTTAAGGCAAACGCAATACCTGCCCACCAATAAAGCAAGAATAAAACAACCTCCCACCTATTCCGAAGATCCTACCATAACAATACAGCACTGTTGACCGAAGAAAATCACTTATCTTACCCTCCATATTATTTTCATTCAATCCGGTTTATACATTAGAAATCGTGATAGCCTGCCCCAGCGGATGTCTGAAAGAGCTGAAAGCACAAGAAAATCAGCTGGTTTGGAGGTGTGAGTGTCCGCCGCAGCGGACCATGTCACAATACCTGTGCACCGTGGCGCAGATAGGCTAATGCATATTCTGGGTTCAACATAAAACCAACCTATTCTTAGGTTGTCAAAACAGCTGTATATATTATGCGAACACTTCTCATCCCACTGGTCCTTTTCCTTCTTTCTTTGAGCCCGGCATTAGCCCAAGAAGACCTATTTCCAGATGGATCTCCCATACCAGAATGGTTCAGGGATACGACCCCTACTGATATCAATACCCTTGGCCAGCATTACCGCATCACCGATTTTGGTGCAGTTCAAGACAGTGCGGCCCTGCAGACCGAGACCATCCAGGGCGTCATAGACCAGGCCCATGCACAAGGCGGCGGAGTGGTCATCATTCCGAAAGGCACCTTTCTTAGTGGCTCGCTGTTTTTTAAACAAGGCACCCACTTGTACCTGGAAAAAGGTGCTGTCCTAAAAGGCAGTGATGACATCAGCCATTTTGAACTTCTCGATACACGCATAGAAGGGCAAAACAGAAAGTACTTTGCAGCCTTGGTCAATGCAGATGGGCTGGATGGCTTTACCATATCCGGTAAAGGCACACTTAACGGAAACGGACTGAGGTACTGGAAAGCTTTTTGGCTCAGGAGAAAATTCAATCCAGATTGCACCAATTTGGACGAAATGCGACCCAGATTACTTCATATCTCCAACAGTAAAAACATCCAAGTATCTGGCATCAGCCTGATCAATTCACCATTTTGGACCTCCCATTACTACAAATGTGAAAATGTAAAAATACTGGACCTGTACATCTATGCTCCCCACAAACCGGCGAATGCCAAAGCCCCTAGCTCTGACGCTATTGACCTGGATGTCTGCAAAAATGTCTTGGTCAAAAACTGTTTCATGTCTGTCAATGATGATGCCATTGCTCTTAAAGGAGGCAAGGGACCCAATGCGGACAAAAACCCCGATAATGGTGGCAATTATAATATCATCATAGAGGATTGTGAGTTTGGTTATTGCCATAGTGCCTTGACCTGTGGAAGTGAATCCATTCATAATAAAAACATTATTCTCAGAAGGACTAAAGTCTCCCATGCCACTCGCTTACTATGGCTAAAAATGCGACCTGACACCCCTCAAAAATACGAACATATCCTCGTCGAGGATATCAAGGGAAATGCGGCAAACATGCTTTATATCAAACCTTGGACACAGTTTTTTGACCTAAAGGGCGAAAAAGGTATAAAGCATTCCTCTGCAAGCAACATTGCATTTCGCAACATCGAGCTAGAGTGCAAAAAAGTATTCAATACCCAAGCCTCTGAACAATACCTCATCTCCGGTGTGACGATGGAGCATATCAACCTCACTCTTCCTTCGGCACAAGACCTCCGTTTGGACTATATAAAACCGCTTACTTTGAAAGACATTAAGGTCAATGGGAAGACAGAAGTCGAGTAGCCTGTCGGATGAATACTAAGTCTCCCCCACTCACCATCATGCCAGACGGTACTGTGTAGAGACCCGATCTTTTTTACCCAATTCCATTTGGTTAAGCAAATACAGGCGGTGCCAGACCGAGTCGTGGCCCAACATTATCTTTACTTTCTGAAGGGGCTTAAGCCCCTATTTTTTTCAGTTGTATTTCCCCTAGAAGAAAACACAGAGCAAACGCATTTAAAAAAAAATGTTCCTATTTGCATTTATATCTGCCGTTCCTACGGAACTTACCCTTTTGTGTGTTATCATTTTTGGTGCAGGTTGTCACCTGCACCTTCTATATGACCCTCCGCCAAAGGCGGATGAGGCAAGATGCTCAGTTGCTAACGCCTATTCAGGGTTTAACCTCAACCAAATCAACTAATCATTCTTTCAGCCCATCCAGCCGTTCGGCAATCTAGTGTCAAGCTAAACCTACGTGTAATCCGGTGTGTCTTTTGGCCTATCTCTCCGTTGCAAAAAGACTTCCTTAGCTACGGATAGGGGCGTTTTTTGCGCCTTGACCTCCTCCAAAATACACTACCGCCTTACCCGTCATTTAAGCGTTGACTTGACCCTAGGCTACTGCGGTTTCCAATGTACAAATCGGGGCTAAGTGCCAGCGGCACGATGAATTTTGTAACCTGCGGATTCATCCGCAGGAGCTTAAGCTCTCCTCAACCTCCCGAAGGAGTGCCAGCGGCACGGATGATAGCTATGCCTACACGAAAATTGTTTCCCTTCAAAACACTAAACGCGTTTGCCCTAGAAGAAAACATGATACGCACTGACATTTAGCGGGAATTAATTACCTTTAACTTGGTTTAACTCGGAATATGCATTAACCTATCATACTATTTTTTGATCATGGAAAAGTCACCATCAGATGCACGCCAAACAGTAGCGGAATGGGTCTACCACTTTGGAGACAACTTATTTTCATGGGCATTTCACAAAACCAATGATCGTAAACTAGCGGAAGACCTGGTTCAGGACACCTTCCTATCGGCATTAAAGTCCTTTGCCAGTTTTGAGGAGAAAAGCAGCCCTCAAACATGGTTATTCAGCATCTTGAACAATAAAATCATAGACCATTACAGAAAAAGCACCAACAAGGAAACCGGTGACCTCCACTATCATCACTGTATCAAAATAACAGATGGACTTTTCGATAACAACGGAAATTGGACCAAAAACGGTCTGGAACAAGCCTGGGAGCAAGAAGAACACCTATTGGACAATCCTGAATTTCGCCAAGTCATGGATAGTTGTTTGAATGATTTGCCCGAAAATTGGCACCATGCGTTGGTTTCAAAATTCCATTTGCAAAAAAAAACAGCAGAAATCTGTCAGGAACTTGGAGTTTCCACGTCCAATTATTGGCAGATTATCCATCGGTCAAAGCTATTGCTCAAAAAATGCCTTGAAAAAAAATGGTTTTCAACGTTTAAATGATCCCTTATGCGGTTAATGGAAAAAATCATATTGTCCTGTAAAATGACTACAAAACTGGTGGAAAAAGAACGCATCACCCAATTGAATTTGCGTGAAAAACTCCAAATGAGAATGCACCTCTTTATGTGTACTGCCTGCAAGGCCTATATCAGACAAAGCAAGGCGCTGGAGAGAATCATCAGCAATTGGGCGCAATCGTCAAAAACACCAACGCGTACCTTTACCTTGTCGGATAATGCCAAGAAAGAAATCATAAAAAAAATAGCAGCTTCAGATTAATTATCAGGTATTATTTATCTGCTCGTCTAATTTCTCGATAAACATACAATGAACGAACCATGGACAACACACTGCTGAGCAATTCATTTTTTATCTACAGAGCACTTCTCGGCACCGTCCCACCTAAATTTTACATGAAATGAAACTACCTAATCAATGCATAGAAAACTTGTCCCAGATCAGCGAACTACTGGAAAAGTTATCTCCAGACCAATACAGGCGACCTTGCTCCATACTGTCCGGTGCGTCGATTGGCCAACATGTCCGCCATATTCTGGAATTTTACCAATGCCTTTTGTTTTCGGAGGACAACAGCACCTTTAGCTATGATGACCGCAAAAGAGTCAGTTTCTTGGAATACGCTCCTTCTGAAGCCATTAAGCTACTCGAAGCCATTGTTCATAAATTGAAACAACTCAAAGAAGATGCCCCGCTTAAACTCATCGCCAATTTTGACATTACCGATGACAGCTGCCACCATACCCTTGACACTTCCCTTTTTAGGGAATTGGCCTATAACCTAGAGCATAGCATCCACCACCAAGCACTGATAAAGATTGGTATGAAAGAACTAAAGCTTGACATCCATCTTCCTGATCACTTTGGCATGGCTCCAGCTACTTTCAGAAACAATAACCAACTTCAAGAAACTTCAACCCAGAATATGCATTAGTCGCGGCCTGATCCGCCACGATGGATGCCTCTATCAGCAACCAACCTGATTTTATTGCAGTTTCAAACCTTCCCGATAGCGGACAGGCGATAACGATTGCTAATGCATAAACCAGGTTCAAAATCCTAAATTAAAGACCATGTGCACTGTCACCTATATACCACTACCTAGCGGCTTTGTCCTCTCCTCCAATAGGGACGAGCTCACACATCGAGCGGCCTTGCCCCCGATGTGGCACAGCCCTGGCGCGGCACCATTACTATTTCCTTATGAGCCGACCTCTAAAGGTTCATGGCTAGCGGTCAGCAAACAACTGGAAGTCCGGTGCCTGCTAAACGGTGCCTTCGAAAATCACATCAAAAAACCCAACTATCGAAAAAGCAGGGGAAAAATGCTAGTGGAGAGCTTTAACTCCCCAGCATTGGAGGCCTTCGTGAACGAGTACAATTTTGACGGGATCGCCCCTTTCACACTGATAGATATCAATGAAACAGGCCTCTCAGAAATACGTTGGGACGAAAAGAAAATAACCGTTAATAAATTACCTTCCGATCAAGCCAAAATCTGGTCATCAGCCACACTTTACCCTCCTCCTGTCCGTAAAGAAAGGGAGAGCGCATTTACCCAATGGCTTCATAAAAACCGGGCTTCGGAGGACGTTAACATTACAGATTTTCATCTATCTACCCACGGTATGGATGCCACGAACGACATCCTCATGGCTCGTCCTTCCGGCATCAAGACCACCAGTTTTACGCAGTTCAGAAAACAAGGAAACCACGGCTCATTAACCTTTAGAGACTTAGAAAAAGCTACTATCTCAACGACTCAATGGAAAAGCAACAATCTCTCCACCGTACACTAGGTTTTGCCCTTGTCTTGGCATGGCCCAACACCTATTGCAAACAAGCTGGTGCATGGTATGACCCTATCATGAAATGGGCTGGTTTTAACAAAAATGGCTATTATAAAGCAGGTCATGCGGCGATTGTCCTTATCTGTCCAGAAAGTGGAAAATGCCATTATTTTGATTTTGGGAGGTACCACGCTCCTTTTGGTCATGGCCGTGTCAGAAGTGCCGAAACTGATCCAGAACTTACTATCCTCCAGACCGCTCAAATCATTGGTGACCACATCCACAACCTCCACGCCATTTTAGAGGAGCTTTCCGAAAATGAAAGTTGTCATGGATCAGGGCCTTTGCATGCTTCAGTAAGCCGAATATCTCTCCCCCAAGCCCTCTCCAAAGCAATCAACCTTCAAAAGAAAAGTCCTCTCCCTTATGGGCCATTTGTCCCGCAAGGCAGCAATTGCTCGCGCTTTGTCCAAAAGGTACTTTTGGCCGGATTACCTTTTTTGTGGCATCGAATAAAACTTACTTTCCCCTATTCCATCACCCCAACACCTGCTACCAATGTTCATGCCGTTGGAGCTCCTTTGATAACGGAAAACGCAATAGCCTCTTCACTTCCTCAACACATCAACCTAAGCGAGACATTGCTACCACCTCCCTACGCTAACACACTTCCAAAGAATGCCCACTGGCATAGTGGTGAAGGGGCCGGAAGCTGGTTTCATATCGAACAATGTGAAAATGGATTCCTGATCAGCAGGTATTCGGCCGGAGGAGTTTTAGAGTTTCAGGATGTCTATCAAAAAGCCCAAAACCTACCGTTTTACGTAAATCAACCTTTTAAGGTAGCTTACCCCAGTCACTACGGGCAAATCATCCTCACCCAGTCTACCCGAGAAGTTGTCTTTCTACCCTTGAGCGCAGATAGCGATAATACAGTCCCAAAAACCAACTCTTCTCAGGGCAAAGGCTTTTAGCCCCACATTCCAACACGTATAAAAACAGCATCCCCTTTTGACAAGCACATAGACAACCACATCAGACACCAAAGGGCTAATCCCATTACTTTTTGATCCTATCTGGCTATCAGCTACTTACCCGAGCCAAAAATCATTTGTGTTTCTTGCCCCAAGGAGTTCTTTTGACCATATAGTTAAGTGAGTTTACATAAGAATCCGAGTCATTGCCAAATGCTTCCCTGCTGTCTGCATAAACATTGCTGCCTTGGTCACTGAATACCTTCAAGGAAACGCTACAATCATAATTGATGGTGGTAGTCGCACTTCCGCCCGAATAGGTAGTCGTCTTGGTTTCTTTTCTGTTTTTTTCCTTTTCCTTCTCGGTAGAATAAGCACTTCCCGTGGTAACCGCCCCTTTATTTTCGATATCTGTACTTCCAAACACGACATACTCTACACCTAGCAATACCGCTATTTCCTGAGGATTGGCAGCTGTTGCCAAGTGATGGCCATCTATCCCGTTTTGTTCCAAGATCGAATTGGTAATCATGGGATCCTGAACGGAGATCAAAGAAGTATTTTTTCTGAATGAGTTGGCACATTCATTCTGCGCCTTTGACCGGAGGGCATCCACCATCATCCCTTGATCATTGGTAATGATCTGAAACGGCAGCACCGCCAGCTTGTTTCTTCGGTCCTCAGGGGTGGAGGCTGGACGTTGGGAAGCCGTAGGAACGGCGCTTGGAGCGGCCGGTTCATTGATCGTCTCTGTCCTTCCGCTGGCAAACTCGATCTTATTGATCTCGTCCTTGTTCACTTCATACTCAAGGTCTTCTCCAGCATACTTAAATTTGATAGAGCTGGAGCCAATACTGGTCACTTTTCCTTCCATTTTGGAACCATCCAACTTCACGATTACATCATTTTTTTCTTCTTGTGCTATAGCTTCGAGATGAAATATAGTCAGACTCATTACCATCATCGCCGCAATCAGCAGGTTAATTGACAACTTCATAGCATTTTTGTTTTATTAGGATCAGATAATTTCAAAATCTCATGGCCAGACCAAGTCCATACCCGTTGAACTGAACGTTTAATTGCGGGCGATAGGAAGTGGCGGACTGATACCCAGCATTATGATAATCAATGGCTTCCTTGGCATTTTTATCAAACCATTTGGTAAATGGAATCGATAGAAGGGCACAACCTGCCCCAATATAGGCCAAGGTCCAGTTAGGGTCACTGTCCTTGCTAAAGGAATCCACCACAGGATACCCCACCAGCACTCCTGCAGTCGCAGTCAACAACGTGGACATCAACAAGTTTTTCCCTAGCGGCTTCACATAATCCTGCATCCCTGGGTCATCCCTGAACAGCTTAAAAAGCTGTATGGGTTCCATTTCAATTCCACATTTTTTGTAGACCTTTTTCTTGAACAGTCCCTTTTCAAGAATCTCAATAGGCTCTACGCTAACACTTTGTGCCCTGACCTCTCCTATAGTCATCCCCGTAAAGAGTACGAAAACGACAAGGAATACTTTAATTTCAGTTCTCATGATATTGGTTTATATAAACAGTTTGTTGGTGACACAGACATTAAAAAGATTACATTATTCATCTTTCTCCACACACTTAAGCTACCTAACACCTAATAAAAATAATATAATTTAGGTGAAAAACACATTTTAAATCTGAAAAAACACCACTTTTTTTTTTTGGAGTAAGTGAAAAGGTGGAAGCATGAATCTTATTTCTTTTATAGCCTAAGTTCGGTTTAAAAACCGTCTCCGTACAGTAGTCGGAACAAGCACTGTCAAGGATTGGGCGTAATTTGAAGGCAGGAACTGCGTCGGAAGGGATGACCAGTTAGGGGCATTAGCTTGGTAATGGAAAGTGGATAAAGTAACCCAACAGGGTCGTGGTATTGAGTTAAAAACTCAATGCTAGTGGTTCCGCAGCACAGCTGTCGGAACAACGGGTCACTCCGCAGTTTATTAATATCTGCCGAAGGTCCCTTTTAACACGGCTCTTTTCTGATCCAACCAGCATTAATTTTTGGGACTAAGGATCCAGTGGCTCGTCGCGATCTATCTGAAGGGACATGATGGAAGGGTTAAATTCCAATATGGTGTTGGATATCCTCTTCCCATTGGTATAGGTGTGGTAACCCAATTCCCGCATACACCTCTCCAGCATGTTTTCTATAAAATGGCTTTGGGCGGGAGTGGTTACGGTAACGGATGGCCTGTCCATGGGAAATCCGTACCGAAACATTATCCTAGCGGCATTTCTCATATTAGTGGTGGTATGCCGTGCATGGGGTTCTATGATGATGGCCGACTCGGGAACACCTAATTTCCTCAGGTACCTTTTCATTTCTACAGCTTCATTTTTCTGTACCTTATAAGGGTGGACATACCCACCGGACACCATGATAAATGGCGCCCTGCCTTTTTCAAATTCCAATGCGGCCAATTTACACCTCAATACGCCCCCGGAACTAATACTATCGAGATAGTTGTCCGTTCCTGCTCCTGGGATCAATATCAACGGGTACTCATACACCTCCCACTTTGTCCTTTTGGCCTGACGAAAAGCTGCTTCGTTTTCATGTTTTGTCATGGGCTCAAAATCCCCTGCCCGCTCCATTCTCGCCATCGCCAAAGCATCCATGGCATACCCCAAGGACGGCTCAAAAAACAATTCTGATTTTTGGTACTGGGCATAGGTCAGTTCATTTAGGCCCTGGATATTGGCCTTGTAGCTGTACTTGCCCAAGTCCATTCCAAGCGAATCAATGTTCGGGTAATTCGGTGCTTTCCCCATGGCATAGACACCAATGATATGATTGATAGTGGAAGCATCCAGTCTCCAGGCATTTGCTAGGTACTCAACAGGATCGCTGCTCGCTTGCTGCTGGTACATTCCAGAAGGGACTAAATGTCCAGCAACCAAATCCAACAGCTCTGGGTGGTTTTGGGCCAGTTTCTCCAACCTTCCTGCTATCGTCTCCATCTCCTCAGGGGTAAAGGGCATTGGCCGGGGATAACACGCCCCATCTCTTCCGCAGTCTTCTAAAGTCGCTGCCAGTTCAGAAATTTTGGAAGAGGACACCTTGGAAAGCACCGTATCCGATTCGATGATTCTCCTTACTTCTGGCAGTGCCTCTATGAGACTTAGCAGATACACATTTTTTGATTGGGTATAGGATGCTCCTTTTATGGGCTGGTATGACCTGTCTGGGCCAGTTTGGGTCCACCCATAATGGGACAGTAAAAACAATAACACTATTATTCCTGACGTTTTCATAATCTCATGACAATTTATCGGTTAATAAAATAGTGTCAAGTCAAACCTAAACCTACATGTAATCCGGTGCGTCTTTTGGCCTATCTCTGTGTTACAAAAAGACTTCCTTAGCTACGGCTAGGGGCGTTTTTTGTGCCTTGACCAAGTCCAAAATCCACTACCGCCTTACCCGTTATTTAAACGTTGACTTGACACTAGGGCTGTCTCACTGGCCAGAAACCATGCTTGGGAGACAGCCCTTTGTTGTTGGTGTTAGTAATTTGGATTTTGCTCTACTTCTTCCTCAGGCATGATGTCCAAATAAATCTGGGGAATAGGAAAGTACTCGTGTTTTCCTTCCACAAACCTTCCATTTACCAGATGGGAGCTGACTTCTTTTTCAGTTTCAAAATAACCGTTCATCGTCTCGGCAGCTACACCCCACCGTACAAGGTCAAAAAAGCGATGGCCTTCCATGGCCAGTTCTAACCGTCTTTCCAATCGGACCAATTCCCTGGCGGCTGACGCACTGGTCCAGGGCTGGTCATAAGTGGACAATTGATAATTATCGGCAGGTTCCTCGCTATCCAGTTTGGTAACAGCAGCACTCTGCGCTGCCCTTCCCCTTACTAAATTCACTGTGGCCCGAGCTCCTTCCAAATCTCCCAATTCCACTTGCGCCTCTGCTTTCCACAGCAATAAATCGGCATACCTTATGACGTAATAGTTCAGGGCATTAACATAAGGCCAAGCTTGGACATAAAACTCAGAAAGGGCAGATACAAGCCTCTTTTTGGGGCTATTCGGTCCATAAGTAGCTTGGTCCCGCGCCCAAGAAGCTTCATAAAGTACCGGTAGATCCAAATAAGGAATTCCCGGCCTTGCCAAGGTATGGTCCAGTCTCAGGTCAATATAATCCCCACTAGCCAATTCACCGTCCATAACAGGCAAGCCGTTTTCATTGGTTTCAAAACTATTGATCAAGTTTTGGCTTGGTCTATGAAAACCATATTGAGGATAATACGGTCCTCCCGGGGCTGAGAGGCGGTCACCGATACTTCCATTGTAGTTGCTCGGCTCTCCGTCATTGACAGAGTGCTGAACGGCAAAGATAATTTCTTCGCTGTTGTCATTTTCAGGCAAAAACACCTCACGGAAATCAGGCAAAAGGGCATATTTGCCGGAGGCAATTACCTCATCGGCAGCCTCTAGGCACGCCTGCCACTTTCCTTGGAAGGCGTAAGTTTTGGCCAGGTAAGCCTTGGCAGCAAACTTGGTAGCACGACCAGCATCAGCCTGATCTACTGGAAGGAGGTCAAAAGCTGCATTAAAATCACTTTCTATCTTTCCCCAAAGCTCTTCGTCATTCAGCTCCTTATTGCCTACATAGTAATCATCCACAGTGGACGAAGTTTCATCTATAAATGGAACATTATTATAGATCTTCTTCAGCTCAAAATAGAAATGACCTCTCAAAAACCTTAATTCGCCTTCCCTGATACTTTTACGCTCAGGATCAAACTCCTCACTCTCCAACAAAAGGCGAAGGGCATAATTGGATCGCTTCACACCTTCATAGAGTGCCAGCCACTTACGGCTAATATCCGTAATGGTAGGATTGATATTATAGATCTCCATCTGATGGATTTGATTTTGGTCACCTGTACCGCCTCCGCCTTTATAGGCATCATCGGACATTACATCGCCAAAACTCCAATTGGATGCGGGAGAATTAAAAGCACTCGAAGCACCGTCAAATTGACCATTCAGGATGCTGTAAGAAGCTATAATGGCCCTTTCTATATTTTCAGTTTTGCTCATTTCATCTGGAGCTACTTCACCATAAGGCACCTCCTCCAGGTATTCGGAACATCCGTAAAAACCGAAAGCAGCACCGAGCATAAGTGCATTGAAAGCAATTTTTATTGTTTTAATCTTCATGACTTGTCATCTTAAAATTTCACATTAAACCCAAGCGTAAATGTTCTGGAAGGAGGATAAATCCCCCGGTCTACCCCGATATCCAAATTCCGGTTATTGGTGGAGTAATTTTGGAGGCCGATCTCTGGGGTCATTCCGGAATAACTGGTGATGGTAAACACGTTGGAAGCCTGACCATAAATTCTCATTTCCAAATCACCTCCCATTAGGCTTGGCAGTGAATAGCCTACCTGTAGGTTGTTCAATTTGAAATAACTGGCATTTTCCAAATAATACGATGATGGCCTGATGTTTTGGTTTTCATCATCCAAGGATAATCTTGGAATATCCGTATCGGTATTTTCCGGTGTCCAAGCGTTCAGGACTTCCTCGGACTTGTTATAGGCGGACTGGTTAAAAAACGTATTGTTATACTTGGTAAGGTTATATATCTTATGGCCAAAGGCGCCGTTGAAGAACAAGCCCAGGTCAAACCCTTTATAGTAGAAATTGGTGGTGAAGCCAATAATGGCTTTTGGGTGTGGCGAACCAATGGCCGTCCGGTCATCTGCATCGACCACCCCGTCTTCATTGATATCCCTAAATTTCAAATCACCTGGTTGGGCATCAGGCTGTGCTCCGTAGGCATCCACTTCTTCTTGATTTTGGAATATCCCCATGGACTCATAGCCAAAGAAAGTCCCGATAGGCTGTCCCACCATAGTACGGGAAACTTCCTGACCGAAATTAACACTATGAAGGGAAGAACTCGGAATCCCCAAATAATCCACTCCATCTGCCAGTTCGACTAACTCGTTTTTATAGAATGAATAATTCAATCCAGTGGTATAGAAGAGGTTGCCCACGTTTCCATTATACTTGACTCCCAGTTCAAAACCCCTGTTTCTCATTTTTCCGCCGTTGATCCAAGAGCCGTCATTGGTACCGCCGTAAGTAGGGGGAATCGGAGCGTAAATAAGCAAATCATCCGTTACTTTGTTATAATAATCTGCCGTGACCTGAAGCCGCTCATCAAACATGCTCAGGTCTACACCGACACCGCTTTGGGTAGTAATTTCCCAGTTGAGGTTTTCGTTGGCTACCCGGGTTTCGACTAGCCCGATGCCTACACTTTCCTGACTGCCATTCACGGCATAGTTGGAGTAAGTGATGTTATTTTGAAAACTGGCCAACGTAGAATAGGAAGGCACCTGCTGGTTGCCGGCCTGTCCCCAACTAGCTCTTACTTTCAGTTCGTTGACATTGTCCCCAAGGTTCAAAAAGTCTTCATTGCTTAATCTCCATCCTGCACTAAAAGCTGGGAAAATATCCCATTTATTATTGGATAGTCTGGAGGTCCCGTCATTCCTCAAGGTCACCGAGACCAAGTACTTTTCTTTCCAATTGTAGTTTACCTTACCGAAGAATGACAATAAATTCCACTTGCTCGCATAGCCTGAATTTTGCTGGTTTTCGGTGCCATAATTGAGATAATGAAAGTTATTGTCCTCATAAAGGAACTCCTGCCTTGAAGCACCTTTGGCTTCATAATAATTTTCGATGGATTCTTGTCCCAACAGCACATTCAACGTACCATCTCCCAACACCTTATTATAAGTCAGGGTATTGGTCCATGCCATTTGATAATAAAAAGAGCTGTTATCGGACAGACTGTTGACTACATTTTGGGATAACATTTCGTCGTACATCGGAGAAAAAGCCCTTCTGTTGTAGTTTTCATAGTCCAGTCCGAGATTGGACTTAAAAGACAACTCTTCGGTCAAGGCCACATCTGCAAACACATTGCCCATTAACTTTATCCTGTTCTTGGTGTTGTCCTTGGCCCGGTAAAGGCTCCCAAGAGGATTGGCACCGTCATTTAGGGGATTACCGCCAAACTCCCCATTGATATCATACACAGGCACTATGGACGGAAACCGGTAGGAACTATAGATTATACTCCCCAATGCGCTATTGGTGGTCACATCATTGGTCTGGGTCAAGGAAGCATTGAAATTATGGCCGATTTTAAGAAAATCCTTCACTTTATAGTCTGCATTGAACCGGGCAGAGTAGCGATCAAATCCCGTGTACTTCACTACTCCTTCTTTATTGAAATAGCCTAAGGTAAACACCTGACTTCCCTTATCTCCTCCGCTGGACAAGGTAAGGTTATAGGATTGGACGGGAGCCGCTTGAAAAATCTCCTGCACCCAGTCAGTGTCTCCAGAAGGCAATGTCTGTTCATCATCTAGCCATTCAGGTATTACGGGGCCATTCGGATCAGCACCATACACATCACTAGTAGGGGATTTGCCATCATTCTCAAAAGCCTCCCAAAGCTTATCCCCATATTCTTGGGCTGAGAGCATTTTGGGTAAATTAAATACCTGCTGTACCCCTGCATAAGCATCGAAAGTCACTTTGGTCTCTTCCGACCGGCCTTTTTTAGTGGTAATGATCACCACGCCGTTTGCAGCCCTAGATCCGTATATAGAGGATGCAGCCGCATCCTTGAGCACCTGAAGGGATTCGATATCTTGCGGATTGATGGTATTCAGGCCATTGGTCACAGGCGTACCATCGATGATGTACAGCGGATCATTGTTGTTTACAGTACCAAATCCCCGAATCCTGACGGTGACATTACCACCAGGGCCATTATCGGAAAGCACCTGTACACCGGGTGCCCGACCTGCAAGCATATTTTCCACACTTGCGGACGGAAGGCTCTTCATTTCATCCACATTGACCACTGACACTGACCCCGTTAGGTCTTTCTTTTTCTGGCTATCGTAACCCAACACGACTACTTCTTCCAGCAATCCCTCTTCCTCACGTAGATAGATGGTCAGGGAGCTTTGATTACCGATTGTCACGGTTTTGCCTTCATACCCCAAAAAGGAAACCTCCAGTTCAACAGCTCCCTCAGGGACATCAATGGAAAAATTACCATCCAGATCGGTCACGGTTCCCTGGGAGGTTCCTTTCACGATCACCGTGGCGCCTACGATCGGCTCATTTCGCTGAGCATCCACTACTTGGCCACGGATTTCCTTGTCTTCCTTTTCGACCACTGCTCGGGCTGGGTTAGGGACATCTACGGCCGTCACATAGATATTTTGCTCTACCCTCCTGAACTGAAAGTCACACTGCTCGGTAATCGCTTTGAGTACTTTGCGCAGATCTGCCTCCATATGAAGATTGATCTGCTCCTTGGAACGGTTTACAGCCTGATTATAGGCAAATTCAAAATCAGTCTGCTCCTCCAGCATGGCTAATACCTCCCGAAGAGTAGCATTGCTCGCCTTCAGGCTCACCTGGTACTCAGAAAGGTTCTGACTATTGGACGGGTTGGCGAAGAGCACTTGCATAAAGAGCACCTGCACCATAAAAACCCGAAATGTGTGTTTACTTAATAGCACAATTCGTTTGCGTAAATTAATTTTCATAGTTTTAGTTGTTAAATTCTCAAAATCTCCGGGAACTTTTCCCGGTCTCGGCCGGACTGTTGGCGCAGTCCGGCCTACTTTTATTGGTTTCAGGAAAGGAATCGGGATTTCACATAGGCATAGATGATTAGGATTTTCTACATGATTTATAGGTAATGACAATGCTGTCATCAGCTTGTTTTTCATATTCAAAATCTACCAGCAACTGGAGCCCACTTAGTATAAAGGTCAGGCCGTTGTTTTGGTAGGCTGCCTTGATCATGCAGCTACCATCCTCGTAATTTTTCAGTATGATGTCGGTATGGTAATACTGCTCCAATGTGGCCACTACATCATCAAAAGGTACCATATCAAAATCCAGCTTGCCAGACTTCCAGCCGATAACCTTGTCCGCATCAAAGGGCTGCTTCAACAAGGATGCTGTAGCCCCGTCAAAAACCACCGCCTCATCGGGCAGTAAGAGCACCCTGTTATCAGGTAAATCATGCTGAGAGACTTGTACTTTTCCGCTTTTGACGGTCACCATTTCTTGCTTCCCGTTATAGGCATTTACGTTAAAGGAAGTACCCAGCACCTTGGTTTCGAGCCCTTCCGACCGTACCAAAAATGGACGGACAGTATCACGCTCCACCTCAAAAAATGCTTCTCCTTCCAAGCTTACTGTCCGCAGCCCTTCGCCAAATTCTTGAGGATACGTCAAGGTGGTATTGACATTTAGCTGAACGGTACTGCCATCGGGCAGGGTGATCTTGGCCCGTTGGCCAGCACCTGTGGTCTTTACGATCAGTGGAGTAGCTGGAGCATCGCTTGAGGAAAGGTACCATAGCCCCGCCCCTCCAATAAGGAATACCAATACTGCTGCTGCCACCTTCATCAACTTCCAGAACACAGTAGTTGGAACAGCCTCTTCTACTTGGATGCGTGAATGGATTTTCTCCTGAATGCGCTTCCCCACGCTCTCTTCCTCCTCCTCTTCCCATCCGAAGGGCGCTTGACCATCATGTATCCTTGTCCATATCTGCTGGATCAGCCCGTCTTCTTCCGTGCTGGTCTTGCCTTCCTTCTGGCGCCACAATAACCTCCTGAAATCTTCCTTGTTCATTACTCTCTTTGTGCTTTTGCAAGACAGTAACCTGGACGACTAGAAATACCTGCTCAAAAAATCAACTTAATGAAAGCTTAATTTTAACGATCTAGAGGTAAAGAAAAATTAACACCAAGATATACATATGCTCCAAATCTGCCTTTAGAGATTTCAATGCTCTTTGCAAATGTCCTTCTACTGTCCTTGGGGAGATATTAAGATTGGCGGCTATTTCCTTAGCCGTATAGCCGTGCTTTTTGCTCAGGTAAAAAACCTCCCTGCACTTAGGAGGAAGCTGCTCGATCCGCTCCTCCACTACCTTCAGTAACACCACGTTATGGCCTACTTCTGGTTCATCAGTCACCAAGATATCTTCGAGCTGGACAGTGTTCCAGTCAAGATGCCATTTTTGGTTTCGAATGACATTGGCCACTTGGTATTTCACGGCCCGAAAAAAATACCCCGAAAGATGCTGGATTTCCCTTTTGGGTGCATTTTCCCACAATTGGACGAATACCTCTTGTACCACATCTTCGGCCTGCTCCCGATCCTGGAGCATCTTAAAGGCATATTCAAACAAACGCTTCCAAAACCTGTCAAACAGCTGATCAAAGGCTTCGTGATCTGCCTGTCTCACTTTTTGGTACAATTGTTCATCGCTGTGCAGCTTCATACGGGGGAATAAGTATCCACCAAAACAAGTCAAACGGTTGATAAGAAGCGAAAAAATGGGGTTAAGGTTTGATTAAGTCACCAAGGAGGTTTTGGATAAACAGTATGTGATAAGCTGTTTGATTATAATTTCTTCATTTGCTCATAAAAAATTCAGTATTGAATTCATTTTCCTATTGACAAAATCTATAAAGATTGTTGACGAATGGTTAGTCGAATTTAATGTTTTAGAATACCTTTGCGTTAATTTAAACTTAATCTAAATAAGTAAAAGAAAAAGAAGCCACGCAGCTGCCACTGCATGGCTCTTCAAAATACTACTTCTTAATTCTCCAATTAAAAAGCTATGCAATATAAAAAAATATTGTTGACAGGCTGTTTCTTTGCCTTTGTATGCTGCCTATTACAAGCGCAACAACAGGTAAAAATCACCGGTAAAATCACCGACACTTCGGGAAATCCCCTCCCGGGAGTCTTGGTTCGCGAAACCTCCTCAAACAAGGGCACGGTCAGCAATGCAGAAGGGGAGTTTGATTTTTCAGGACAACCTAATGAGACATACACATTGGTATGTACATTTTTGGGTTTCGAACCGCATCGGGAGACCTTTACCCTAAAGGCCCATCAACCTGCATTAAAAATCACCCTATCCGAGTCCCAGCATGACCTGTCGGAAGTGACCGTCACCGGCAAGTCCATCATTCAGGAGATTGAAGAAAAGGCATTTAACGTCGATGTCATTGACGCCAAAAAATTATACAATACCAACCTGGATCTTGGGCACGCCTTGGACAGAGTATCTGGCATTCGTGTCAGGGAATCGGGTGGCGTAGGGTCCAATATGAACCTTTCACTGAATGGTTTTACAGGCCGACAAGTAAAGGTATTCATTGACGGAATCCCCATGGATAATTTCGGCTCATCCTTTCAGCTCAATAATATCCCCATCAACCTGGCCGAAAGGATCGAAGTGTATAAAGGGGTGGTTCCCGTAAGCCTTGGCGCGGACGCCCTTGGTGGAGCCATTAATATCGTCACGAGAAAATCCGTCAAGAGTTTTCTGGACGCTTCTTATTCCTATGGTTCCTTCAACACGCACCGAACCGCTATCAACACCGCCTATGTGGCCCCATCAGGGTTTACCATCGAGATGAATGCCTTCCAAAACTACTCGGACAATGACTATAAGGTCACCGTGGATGTGGCCGACATCAACACTGGCCAGTATTATCCTCAGCAAACGGTAAGGCGTTTCAATGACCAATACCATAACGAAACCCTCATCACCCAGATAGGTGTCCAAAACAAATCCTATGCAGACCGATTGCTATTTGGGATTACTTTGGGCAAAATGTACAAAGAAATCCAAACTGGAGCACGGCTGGTAAGTGTCTTTGGTGACTGGCACCGCAAAGGGGGCATTATCATGCCTACGCTTAAATACCAAAAAACAGACCTTTTTACCAAAGGACTTAACGTAACCCTGAATGCCAATTATAACTTGGGCACAGAACAAAACATCGACACGGTACACCGTAGGTACAACTGGTTTCAGCAATACCGGGAGTACGACACACCTGGAGGGGAAAGGAGTTACTCCATGTACAAATACCAAAACAATAATGCGGTAGGGTCTTTTGCGGCAGATTATAGCATCAATGAAGCACATACCCTTTCGCTAAGCAATACCTTCAACTCCTTTAGCAGGCAAGGAAGCGACCCGCTCTTTCCAGACCAAGACCGCTACCAACAGCCTAGAGAGACCATGAAAAACATACTTGGTTTAGGATATCGCTACCAGCCCAATGCTGATATTAGCATTGCTGTCTTTGGGAAACAGTATTACCAATCCAATTATTTTGCCAAGGCCTATAACCCAACAGGGGATTATGGAGATGTGGCATATATCAATACGCGCGAGGACTTCAACTATACTGGATATGGCCTAGCTGCCACTTATTTTGTCAACCCCAATGTCCAACTTAAGGCCTCAGCAGAAAAGACCTATCGCCTTCCCGAGCCCCAGGAGCTTTTTGGGGATATGGTCAACCTAGAAGGCAATGTAAGCCTAAAGCCAGAAAGCAGCTATAACTATAACTTGGGTATCTTCTATAACAAAACATGGACCCCAGATCAGCGCTTGGAGATCGACGCCAACCTACTGTATCGGGATGCCAGGGACTTTATCCGCGCCCGATTAAACACCAACCAATCCATGCAGGTAATGGACAACCTCTTCAATGTGACCAATGCAGGACTGGAAATGGATGTCAGGTATTTGCACAATCAAAACTTCACTATCGGAGCCAATCTTACCTATCAAAATCTTCGGAACAATACAAAATTTGACGAAGGACAAACCGTGGAAAGTGTGGTATACAGAGACCGGATTCCCAATATGCCCTATCTCTTTGGCAATGCCAACGCTTCCTATACCATCAATGATGTCTTGGGGGAGCAAAAAAATGTGGTGATCGGTTATAACCTGCTGTATGTACACGCATTCTACCTCTACTGGCCAAGCTTGGGAAGTGACAAACTGGATATTCCCAAGCAAATCAGCCATGATATCAATGTCACTTACACCTTCGGCAATAACAATCGCTTCCAGTTTACTGCCGAATGCCGAAACATCCTTGACAGTAAACTGTACGACAATTTCAGCCTGCAAAAACCGGGACGAAACTTCAGTGGAAAAATCAGATATTTTATTTATTAATTACCTAAAATTATGAAAACAAAATTGAACTCTTGGCTAGGAGCCAGTGCGCTAGCGGCCTTCACCCTAATGGGATGCACCAACGACGATGGACCTGACGGTCCAGGCTATGTTTCGGAAAGGTTTGTCATTGCTTCCACGCCAACAGCCTCTGACGGCGTAGCCGATTACCTTCTTACGGCAGAATCCCTTACTTCCGGTACTATCAGTACGGTAGGGAACGGCATCGAGCAGGATGGGACCTATCGGTATTACATTACTATCAACAACAAGTTCTTCAGCTTGCTTTACGGTCAGGGCAATCCCGGTGCTGTGACCACCTATCAGCTGAACAACCAAGGAGAATTGGCAAAGTTGTCCGACTTTCAGGCTGAAACCGTTCAGGCATTTGCCGAAATCGACGACGATCTATTGATGATGAAAATCCCTCGATCAGGTGCTGAAGATGCGACTTGGTATCAGTTGGACACCGACCTGCTCCAGATCACCAATGATGGGCTTACCAATGTAGTCGACGTAGCAAACAATGGAGAAAGGGCTCATTTCACCTGGCTTACCCAAGTGGGGGACAAGGTATTTGCCCCATATATGAGCATCAAGGGGTGCTGTGACGATACTTTTGGCACCAATAATCCCGACAGTGCTTGGGTGGCCGTCTATGACTACCCCTCCATGGAACTCGAAAAAGTCATTAAAGACGACAGGACCAGCTATATCGGCCGCTACTTTACCGAAGGCCTTACCGAAGTAGAAAATGGAGATGTTTATGCTTTCTCCTCCAGTGTAGCCACTACCAATGGAGATGCATCATCTTCCCTCCCATCTGCATTTGTAAGGATCAAAGCCGGAGAGACTGAGTTTGATGATAGTTACTATTTCAATATCGAAGAGGTGGCTGATGGCTACCATGTCACTGACAAAACCTACCTGGGCAACGGTAAGTTTGTCGTAAATATGCACAACGAAAAGGGTGCCTATACCACTGGCGCCAGACTGGGCATCGTGGACGTATATGAGGAATCTTTCAAATGGGTAAGTGGCACCCCTGATGCTGCATCTGTCCTAAGAGTCACCACTAATAATTATTCCCTGATGGACGGCAACACCGCTTATATCGGCTTCACCACTGAACAAGGAAGCTGGGTATATGAAGTGGATGCCAATGCTGCCACGGCCACACAAGGCCTCAAAGTAGAAGGTGGCACGATCACGGCCATCAGCAAACTGGATGTTGCTGAATAATTGACCTCAATAAGCTGCCAGAAAAGGGATTACATTTTCTGGCAGCTTTCCCTTTCACCCATCCCCTGTTTTCCACATACCTTATGAAACCATCTAAGCCGCATAAAAACACAAAGAAAAACCGTTCACTTTTTTATCGCATATCTGCGTGGCTGCACCTTTGGTTGGGCTTGGCTTCCGGTATCGTGGTGGTCATCATCAGCTTGACGGCTGCACTGTTGACATTTGAAGAGGAAATCAGATTGGCCTTGGAAGCCTCCCGAGAAAAAGTCACCAAGCAAGAAGGCCAAGTCCTCTTGCCTCCCTCACAACTTGCCACAGCAGTAAAGGATAAATATGGCTGGCCGTCGGTCTATGGTGTCATGTACCGAGGAGAAGGCAGAAGTGCCATGATTCCCTACTATAAGGATCGTTCGAATTACCAACAGGCCTTGGTAAACCCTTACACTGGGGAAGTCCTTCATAACCGAAAGTTAAACGATGATTTTTTCAGATTTATGCTGATGGGGCATTATCAGCTATGGCTACCCAGATCAATAGGCAAGCCCGTCGTGGCTTATAGCACCTTGATTTTTGTCATTGCGCTTATCACCGGGCTGGTGCTCTGGTGGCCAAAAAAATGGACACGGGCGACCAAAAACGCCGGCTTTAAGGTAAAATGGCCCGCCACTCCCAAACGCTTCAATTACGACTTACACAATGTAGTGGGCTTTTATTCACTATTGATTGCATTGGTCCTGGCCCTTACGGGAATGGTCTATGGCATGGAGTGGTTCAGGAACACCTCGTATTGGGTTGCTTCTGGTGGCGAAACGGAGGTGTTTGAACGCCTGCACTCGGATACCACACTAGTCTCTCCAAAAGGACAAGTAGATGAGGATATCCTGATAGCTAATCTGCTAAAAAGTGGACTGGATCCAGCTCAAAACCGCTTCAGTATTTTTTACCCTCGGGGAGCAGCTGGAGTATGGAACCTACAAGTAAACCCTAGCCTTATCAATACCTTCCAGAGCCGCAACTATCATTTCGAGCAAGGAAGTCTAAACCTACTAAAAAAAGATCCGGCCTTCTCTAACGCAAATGGTGGAGACCAGCTAATGAAGCTCAACTACGACCTCCATCTAGGAATCATCGGCGGCATATGGACCAAGATCATTGCTTTCTTGGTATGTATCATCTCTGCCAGCCTGCCCATCACGGGTTTTATCATCTGGTGGGGAAAGGAGAAGAAAAAGCGAAAGAATAAGGCAAAGTCCAAGCAAAAAGCGACACAACAAAGAAGAACGCTAGTGCCCGCATAATACGCCAATGAGTTCTTGAACCCGTAATACAGCCTAACAGCTAGGGGCGGTTAAACAAGGTACACCGTAGCGGTGCTAGGCTCACACGTCCAAACCAACTGATTGTCATACACCTTCAGCTCATCCCGACATCCGATGGGACAGGCCACTACGACGCCTAATGCATAAATCGGCTGCAAGAAAAAGAGGGACACTTCTAAAAAGTGCCCCTCTTTTGTTATGGTTCATCCCTGATTAGTACCCTGTATTTTGGACCAAGTTAGGATTGTTTCTGATCTCTGCTGTTGGTATGGGGAAGAGTAACTCCCGCTCTTTAAGGACAGGTCCATATACAAATTGATGGCCCACGTAATCCTCAAATTGTCCAGTGGTTACATTAAACGCTTTTCTCAATCGTACCATATCAAACCACGTTTTGTTCTCAAAAGACAGCTCAAACCATTTTTCTTTCCATATTTCTTCTCTGAGGACTTCCTTGCTCAGCCCCGCTAACGGATCCAGTCCTGCTCTTTCCCTTATTTCATTGACAGCATCATAGGCCTTGGCATTGGGACCTTCTGCTTCGTTAGAGGCTTCTGCAAATATCAGCAAAGCCTCTGCATACCGCATCACTGGCCAATTGAGACCACTACTGGTGGTATTGGTCTGGGCTTCCTCATCAAAATGCTTAAACAGGTAATAATCCCCCAACTCAATTACCTCATCTCTATCTGATCGCAGGGAATAACTTGTGTAGTAAAATGCTTTTTCCTCCGCGCGCTTATCGCCATCTGGGTAAGCCTTGACAAAATTCTCATCAGCAAAAATCCCCCCAGTCTCTGCACTGTAGTTGGATATCCCCCTGTTATAAGGAATTATGGAGACCTGCCAGGTCGAAGGCATCAGGTAAGGTGCAAATTGAATCATAAAGATATTTTCGCCCAGATTTTTTTGGGCAGGCTCATGTAGATCGTCATAGGAAGCAAAAAGGGAAAACTCCCCCGAGTCTATCACTTCTTCAGCCTTCTCAGCAGCCAAGGAATAATACTCATCCCCCATCTGCAACGGATACCCTGCCATAGTCAGATAAACCGAAGCTAACATGGTCTTGACAGCCCCCATGGACGCACGTCCCGTAGGATCCCGAAAAGCCAGACCGGTTTTTTCGGCTTCCAATAAGTCTGCCACTATGGTATTGTAGACATCCGCTGGATCAGCAGGACTGGCCAGTAGCTGATCAGATGACAGATCGATCGGCTCGGTGATCAACGGTATATTGCCGAATAACCTCACTAGATGAAAATAGTAATACGCCCGCATAAAATACGCTTCTCCAAGCAGCTGACTTTTCAGCCCTTCATCCATGTTTATGGCGGGAATTTGGTCTATGGCCAAGTTGGCATTGGCAATCCCCCGGTAATAATTCGTCCAATACGTTTGGCCGTAGCCATTGTCGGAGTTATTGATCAGGTTTTTGACAAACAGGCTGTATTGGGCTTGGCCCAGATCAGTATCTGCTAAGCCCGTGGCAAATTCTGTCATCATCCACGCTCCCCCTCCAAAGCCACTTTGGGTGATCGGCCGTAAGCTTTCATAGATCGCATTCACCACCGAGGTAGCATGTTCTGGCTTGGTGAAGTAATTCTCAAGTGTAAAATTAGAACGGTCTTTTTCATCGAGAAAATCCGTACATCCGCCACCAAATACTGCCACCAGCATTATCAGCACTTTATATTTTAGATTTTTTAGTCCTTTCATCGTTCAGCTTCAGTTTATAGTGTGACATTTACCCCGAGCATAAACACCCTAGGTTTAGGATACGCATACAGGTCCACCCCTTGGTCAAATGCAGCCCCCGAAGTGGATACTTCCGGATCATACCCCTCATATTCGGTGGACAAAAAGAAATTCTGTACCGACACAAATGCCCTGAGATTATAGAGATTTAATCGTTCCAGCAGGTCGCCATTGAAGTTATAGGCCAAGAGCAGGTTTCTTCCCCTGATAAACGAAGCCTCTCGTACACGATCCGAATCATTGTTGGTATTATAGCCAGCTACAAGGGGGCGGATCTGAGCGACGTTCGTGTTTTGGTTTTCGGGTGTCCAAGCATTCAGTACTGTTCTGAAACTATTGGCTATGCCCGTACGGTCTTCAGCAGAGTGCTTGCTCCTGAACAACACATCATTTCCATAACTATACTGAATATCCACCAAAAGCTCAAAACCCTTGTACCTAAACGTATTGGCAAACGTACCAAAGCCGTCCGGAATCCCCTTTCCTATGATCACCCTATCGGCATCATTGATCTCGCCATCTTCATTGACATCCCTGTACTTGATATCTCCGGGCAGCTTATTGTATTCTGCTGCTACGGAAGCCTCATCGGTATCCCAGGTTCCCTCATGGACAAACCCAAAGAAAGACCCTACTGGCTCCCCTTTTCTCACGATGGTCGATCCCAGAAAAATATCCGATCCCCCAGCAAGTTCAGTCACCTTGTTCTTGTTGATGGAGATATTAAAGGTGGTACTCCATGAGAAATTTTCCTTCTCTATATTGACGGTATTCAAGCCGATCTCTATCCCCTTGTTTTCCATACTTCCCACATTTTGGCTCACGACAGTATAGCCACTACTGGAAGGCACTGGCGCACTCAGCAGCATATCTTCGGTGATTTTACGATACAAGTCCAATTCAAGCATAAAGCGGTTCTGGATCAAGCCTAGCTCCACCCCAAAATCCACTTGGGTGGTTTTTTCCCATTTTAGGTCAGGATTGGCCAATCGTCCAACTCCCTGACCTATTTCTCGTTGGTTATCAAAGATTACTGCATAGCTGCCCATACCTGCCAGCGCTTGGTAAGCGGTGATTTCTGAATTTCCGGTCTGCCCAATACTGGCCCTGAACTTCAAATTCGAAATCAGCTTGCTGGCATTCAAAAACTGTTCGTCAGACGCCCTCCAGGCAATGGCCGCAGAGGGGAAAAACGCAAACCTGTTTTCTTCACCAAACTTTGAGGACCCGTCAGCCCGTCCAGTCAGGGTAAACAAGTACTTGTCTTTCAAACTATAATTTATTCTCGAAAAGTAGGAGTTCAATCCGTATGCTGTTGTGCCTGATTGTGGCTGGATCGCATTGGCACCTGCTCCGAGGTTATTATACTGGAAGTAATCATCCTGGAAATTTTGGGACCTCGCCATGGAGTAGAAATCGTCCACGTGCTGCCAAGATAATCCTAGCATGGCATTAAGATGGTGATCATCATTGATCTGCTTATCGTAGGTCAGGTAATTTTCAAACTGCCAAGAATTACGTCGGTCATTTCTCACATAGGCATCGCCACGCTGGTTTTTTGCAATGTAATTCAGGTCTCTTCCTCCGTAATAGTCGTTGCGCTGATTAATAATATTAGCAGAGACACTGGAACGTAGCTCTAGTCCCTTTGCCAAGAAAAAATTGGCATAGACATTACCGATCAATGTTTGGGTGTTGAGCAGGTATTTACGTTCATTGACCACATGGATAGGGTTATTTCCTCCTTCCATACCGGGGTAGTCCTCATTACCGCCCCAAGAGCCATCAGGATAGCGCACCGGGATGATCGGCAGCTCTTCCAGCACCTGACGCATGGCGACGATTCCTCCACCGCCAAGAGGGTCCACTTGACTTTCCTTTTGGTCATTATAGCTGAGTACGCCCCCTATTTTGACCCAGTCCTTCACTTTACTGTCAAAAACAAACCTAGTGGAATACCGCTTCATCCATGACTCAGCCATGAGGCCATCTTCGTCCCTATAGCCCAAGTACAATCCATAATTCCCGTCGGCATTGCCACCGGTGACGCTGAGCTGATGATTCTGGGTAAAGGCCGGTTTAAATGACTCCTCTTGCCAGTCTGTGTCGTAAAGAGGGTTGCCGTTTTCATCAAAAAGACGCGGATCTGTTCTCTTCAATTTTGGGTCTTCATAAATGCCATTTGCCCAGCCTATAGGGTCGTATTTTTGTGCATTTTGATAAGCCAAGTCTTCAGTGGCCAAAAACTCCTCCGAATTCAACAAGGGGATTTTCCTTGGCAGAACACCCACGCTATAATTGCCCTCGTAGGAGATTCTCGCACCGTCTTTCCCACCTCTTTTGGTGGTCACCAGAATAACGCCATTAGCCCCTCTGGCTCCATAAATCGCCGTAGCAGAGGCATCTTTCAATACTTCAATGGATGCGATATCGCCGGGATTAATATAATCAATCGGCGTACTTCCATTGGCCAGTCCACCCGCGTTAAGGATCACTCCATCGATCACATATAACGGATCATTGGCAATGCTGACGGATGTGTTGCCCCGGATACGGATGTTTGCACGACCTCCGGGACGGCCGGAATTAACGGACACATTCACCCCCTGCACTCTCCCTGAAAGATTTTGGCTCAAACTGGCGGAAGGCCGCTCGTTCAGTTCCTTTCCTCCTACCGATCCTACTGCACCGGTAAGGTCCGACTTCTTCTGGGTACCATAGCCGATCACAATCACTTCATCAAGCGCTTCGGTATCCGAAACCAGTTCGACATCGATCTTCTGCTGGCTTCCTACCTGGATTTCTTGCGTCTGCATCCCTATGAAGCTGAAGATCAATACTGACTCCTCTGTGGCTACCTCTATGCGGTAAGTCCCGTCAATGTCGGTGACGGTACCATTGGTGGTGCCTTTTTCTAATATAGAAACTCCTGGAAGCGCTTCTCCAGTTTCATCGATCACCTTACCTTCTACCGAGATCGCTAATGGCTCGGACTTGGCTGCCTGTGATGACGCCTGGGTTGGCTCTTGCTTACGGATCACCACTGTTTGGTCTGATATCTCGTAAGAAAAATTGTAAGGGGTCAATACTTGATCCAATACATTTTCAATCTTTGCTTTTTTTACTTTAATGCTGATTTTTGGGATTTCCTGGATCAAATCAGAGCGATACAGAAAAGTAAAATCACTTTGGGATTTTAGTGCCTTAAATACCTGCTCTGCTGAAGCATCGTGCAGGTCCAGTTCGATGTTTCCTTCTTGTGGTATAGTCCGTGCTGAAACCATCATCACGAACATCACCGAAAGGAATGCTGACAATAAGAGTTTCCCTCCTATTCCTATTGGTTGTTTTTTGGGTTTTTTGAGCATAATTGTTAATTGCTAAATAGTACAAAATTGATTATACAAGGGCTTCAAAAAAAGCCCCTTCTTTCTTAGTGGTCTTACTTTATTATCATATGCCTCCTTTCTAATTTAAATTCCACATCACCTGTTTTCTCCCACAGGTCCACGACTTCCTGTAGATTTTCGTAGCGTCTTACTTTACCTGTAAAAGGGATCTGTTTAGTACTTTCATTTTTGAATTCGAATGTAAAATCATACCATCTCGCCAAGCGGTTCACAATGTCGATCAATGGCGTATGTTGAAAAACAAACCACCCCTCTTTCCACGCTATATATTGATGCACATCCACTGACCGTACATGGGGTTTTTCTTCATGATAGTCCCAAACACTTTGTTCACTTGGCTGCAGCACCTTTTGTACTCCCGGCACACCCGGGTCAAAAACCGCTACACTCCCCTCCACCAGCGTGGTGACTATTTCCGCATCATCCTCATACGAAGTGACATTAAAGACCGTACCCAACACCCGAAGTGTTTGTCGTGCGGTCTTTACCAAAAATGGACGGGAGGGATCTTCTTTTACCTCAAAATAGGCCTCCCCTTTTACCTCCACCTCTCTCGTCGCCCCCAAAAACCGGGTAGGATAGATTATGGAGGAACTGGCATTTAACCAGACCTTGGTGCCATCGGATAGAATCAGCTTAAACTGTCCTCCCTTTGGAGTAATCAAGGTGTTATAAGTTTCCTTTCCATTACTTCCTCCGGTGTCATGGTACTCCAAGGTATTTCCTTGTGTCAGCTGGGCCGCACCCTGCTCTTGAAGGCCTTTGCTCGCTTCGGATGATAAGTCGTATACTCCATTTTCAGTTTTCAGAATAGCCCGGTCCTTCCCCGGCTGCAAGGACACCACTTGATTCCCCTCATTGGTCGAAGGCTTACTTATGGGTCTCAAGACCACGACAGCTACAAAAAATACCACCACACAAGCAGCCAACATCGAAAGACTAAATTGGATCCTCTTCGTCTTTTCCGGACGAACCACCTCGGCCTTTTTTTGCAAAGCCTTCCATGCCTCCTCCTCATGGCTTTTATCCAACGGCCATTTTGATCCATTGGCATAAAACTGCTTTGCCTTCTGGTAATAATTTTCATGGTCAGCACTCAGGGCTCGCCAACTCCGTAATTGCTCTTCCTCTTTTTCCGTAAGGCTTCCATTCAGTTTTTTCCAAACGATCGAAAAATCCATGTACTCTAAATATCTTCCCACCTATTTATCATTTTTACCTAACGACACATACCTCACATCTAAAGGGTGACAAATATTATTTTATTTTTTTTCACTCCACTCAAAATCCTGCATCAACACCCCAAGCCATGGAAAAAATTAACCCAGATTGCTTCAACACCGGGGTTAAAAGCTAACGGTATTGGGCAAAAAAGCCTTATTTCATTCTGGGTCTTCTGTGCGTTCTGTGAGAAATAAAAGCTACTGGCAAAAAAGCGTATATCAAAAAACAAAATGTAAGTTTAATGATTCTTGAAGTGATGCACGGAGCTTAATCTTGGCACGATACAACTGCGTCTTAACGGTGTTTTCCGACACCTCCAGCTCTTCCGCAATTGCTCTGATGGATTTTACATGTTGATACTTGAGCCTAAATATTTCCGCCATTTTTGGGGGCAAATTAAGTATCGACGCTTCTATCGTTCGCGATATCCCCGTATCGGCCAAGTCCACATTTCGGTCATTTAAACAAGCCTCCAAGTAGAGGACATTATGCTTATCACGAATCTTTATGTTTCTAAGGTGGTTAAAACAGCGGTTTTTCACCGCTTGATATAAATACTGTTTTAATGAAGCAGTGATTACCAAATACTCCACCCTTTCCCAGAGGAACAAAAAAATATTCTGCACGATATCTTCGCTGACTTTTTCATCAAAGACTATTCCCTCAGCAAACCTCAAAAGCCCTGAATAATATTCACGAAACAACGCTTCAAAGACCTCTTGATTCCTTTCTTGAAGTTCTTTTAACAGTATTTTATCTTGGACGTTCATTTTAAAAGACAAGCAAATTGATCTACTTTCACCATTATCAAAAAGGTCAACCTAATGGGCGCAAACTTAGGCTTTTCATAAAAACACCCTTTTCCCACGTTGGTTGGTCATGCTCAAAACATGTGCTTATCCTCTCCCTGAAAGGGGTGGAATAATATAATTTTGATCATAACAGAAATACCGCAAAAAAACAGGCCATAAACAACCTCTATATATACCAAAACACTGCAATTATTATCCAAATCAAAATAAATCACCTTTAATTGATAAAATATTGCTAAAAAGTGGTGCTTTTCGAGCTTTCTTAAAAAGACGGCAGAGAGTCCAGTTAACCCGGGTTAAATGATGGGGCCACGATGGCTTTATAAACACGGATCTCTCCAAATGAGCAACTAGCAAATTTGAAGAGATCCGAAATTTCTTTAATGAAGCTATTTCTTCAAGTCATTTACTTATGAATTACCTGACCATTTTATTGTGTCGGAATTTCAAAAAAAGCATCGTAAAAATCACTATCAGTATAGCTGGCAGAATGGCCATGTACATAAAAGTGGAAGCCCCACTGGCTTCATCCATAAACGAGCCCATAATAGGCAGTACGATGGAGACAGACAGCATCCCCAATCCACCCATTATAGACAGCCCGAGAGCTCCGCTCTCTGGAATCCTCTCTGCCACAAAACTCAGCATCGTAGGCCAGAAATAGGTCACGCCAACAGCAAATACAAAAGCAGCTCCAAAAACGGCCGTTCCAGTAGCCTTGCTCAGTAAAATCAAGCCCAGACAACTAAAAACAGCCGAAAAGAGTAACATTCCAGTAGTGTCAAGTCTTTTGACTACGGGACCAGCAAAACCACGACCTATAGCCATAATCCCATTTATAAAGACGAGGATCAATATTCCTGAGACATTGGCGTCCTTCAGCAGGCCTTCGATCCGCTGATTAGTGCTCAGTTCGGTAGATGCGGTAAGCAACATGCAAAAAGCCATAAGCAGGAATAAAGGGGAAATGACACCTTTCCACATTTGTGCATTAGAGACCCCCATCTGTACCCGCTCTGTCTTTGGCAGGGTCTTTCCAAAAAACAAGAATCCGTATGTCAACAAAGGAATAAACAACACGCCGACCAATACTTGCCATGGCAAATTCATCACATCCATGAGCAGGTAACCGATCACGCCTCCTACCACTATACCGCCGGGAAACCACACATGAAACCTGTTCAGCATTTTAGCCTTGTTTTCTGGATACAGACTGGCCACGAGCGGATTACACGCTGCCTCCACCATACCATTGCCAATGCCAATAAACATGGTTCCTACAAAAAACGAGTTGAAATCATAGGAAAATATCGTAAGTAGGATACCGATCGCATGGCTAAAAAAGGCCACCCACACAATCTTTTTTATGCCAAAATAATCAACAAGCGGCCCACCTATTAACATCGCAATGGTAAACCCCCAAAATGCTGGCGCAAAGGCCAACCCTATCTCTACTCCGGTAAGTTGAAAATCAGTTTCCAATACCCCCTCTAGCTTTGCCCTAACGGCAAAAGTCATGGACGTAACAATCAGCGCCAAGCAACTGGCCCGAAAAAGCACATTTCGATTACTAGTTTGATTCATTTTTGTGGTTATAAAGGTTTATGTTAAAATTCAGGAATAAGGCTACTTATAAATGACACCAAGTGCTCCAAGTTAGTCTTTTATGGCTTGGAGAATGTAAAAACATAAGCCTTACAGTGACTATCTCTTTCTTCTCCAAAAATAAGGACCAACTCCACGACCATACTTTATAGCGTTATTATCTATATATAAAGTATTTTCACCATGCAGCCGATACGCAAAATCACATAAAATTCTCGAAATAAAAAATATATTTATACTACATCAACCAATTCATGCTACATCTGTCACTAATCCTTCTAGGAGATGATTTGGGAACACTAGTCAGCAACTTTTATAATATAATATTGACCTATCTCGCATTTGCCTCCTTTAGTGAATTCCATTTATCCCCCACAGAAAGTGGTCATTATACCATAAGTAGGTGAGCTGAACCTAGAACTCCCGAAAACCAACTAGTCATTTTAAACTACAAAAAAAGTGGTTAACACAGCCTAAAAAGCTCATTAAAGCATCTAGTAAAATATACTTTTAATAGTCAAAAAATTATAGTTAATTCATAACAATTACCCAAGCTATTTGGTTAATTAAATCATAAGAACAACGCATAAAATGTCCAATACCAGTAACCAACATCATCTTCAAACAATCCCAAAACCGATTAATTGTAGGTTACTACGATTGGCATTGCAAATCACCCAGGGTGAGTGGGCCTTTATCGCCTCCAGCCATGGAAAAAACCTCAACGTCGTCGCTTCAATCAATGCCAACGCTGAAAAATTAGCAGCAGGAAGAACTGATTTCATAAAAGCCATTCAAGCTTCTTCCTCTGCCGGAAAAACAAACGCCCACCTCAACACCAATGGCAAAGAACCGCTCAGAGCAATAATATCCCCCCTTTCCTTGGACGATAAGAAGGTAAGCAGAGCACTGATCATTGTCAACCCGCCAATCAAAGCAGTCCAAAACAAGGAACTGGAACAAATAAACCTCATCGCAGAAGAAATTTCGGACAGCTACTTTAAAAACCCAAAATCGAGTAGCTTGTCCAATAATCAGTTCGAGTTTTTTTTCCACCAATCAATGGGACTGATGTGCACTCACGACCCCTTGGGGAAGATCCTGCTGGTCAATAATGCCAGTGCAAACAGCCTTGGTTACAAAAAGGAAGAACTGGAAGAAAAATCCCTTTATGACCTTATCCCGAAGGAGCGTCATGTATACCTCAATGAATACCTAAAATCCATCCTGAAGTCAGGCCATAGCCAAGGCACCATGCAAGTCCTGCACAAGGACGGAAGTATCCGGTATTGGCTATTCACTAATGTACTCCAAAAGGACGAAAACGGCGCCCCATTTATACTGGGAAATGCCTTGGATATTACAGAAAGGCACAAGCTAGAGCATGAATATAACCGCCTAAAAGAAATGCTCGAGCAGACCAATAGCGTAGCCAGGGTTGGAGGATGGGACCTTGACCTGGTCAAGGGCGAGATCTATTGGTCGGATGTAACAAGGGAAATCCACGAAGTACCTGATGACTTTGTCCCTGACACAGAAAGGGCCATTGGATTTTTTAAAGAGGGGAAGCACCGGAAAGCCATTCAGAAGGCTTTTGACAATGCCGTCAGTAACGGCCAGCCGTATGACCTTGAGCTCATCCTCATCACGGTCACGGGCAAGGAGGTATGGACGCGCGCCATCGGCAAACCCGAGTTTAAGAACGGAAAATGCATTCGAGTGTACGGGACGTTTCAGGACATATCGGCCCAAAAACTCGCCGAGATGGAAATCATCAAGTCCAAAAAACTCTTGGAAGATGTCCAAAATGCCTCTTCGGAAGTAAGCATTATCTCTACAAACACGGAAGGCATCATCACGCTATTTAACAATGGTGCCGAAAAAATGCTAGGCTACTCTGCTGCTGAAATGATCGGACAACAAACACCCGCTATCATCCATGAGCCCAAGGAAATACAAGAGCGGAGTAAGGAACTGAGCGAACGCTATGGCCAAGAAATCACTGGCTTCAAGGTATTTGTCTTCAAGTCCGAACTTGAGGGTGCGGAGGAACGCGAGTGGACCTACATTCGGAAAGATGGCTCCAAGCTTTTTGTCTCCTTGGCAGTAACCACCATGCGAAATGGAAATGGGGAAATAACGGGCTACCTGGGCATGGCCACCGATATTACAGAACGAAAAGAAGCTGAAAACGCCCTCTTAATAGAACAAGCCCGACTGAACGCCTTCGTGACCCATGCACCTGCTGCGGTGGCAATGTTTGACACCGACATCAAATACATCGCATATAGTAATCGATGGATCGAAGAATACCAACTTCAGAACCAAGAAATCAGAGGAAAGTCACACTACGAAGTTTTCGGCAATATTTCGGAAGGATGGAAGGACATCCACCATCGCTGTCTCCAAGGTGAAGTCATCAGCAATGAAGAAGACCGCTGGCGCCCTGAAGGATGGGATCACGACCAATTCCTAAGATGGGAAGTACGGCCATGGCACCACTACGATGGCAGCATTGGAGGGATCATGATGCTTACACAAGACATCACTGAATCCTGCCTTCAACGAGACGAACTCAAAAAAGCCAAAATACTTGCCGAACAGGCCAGTAAAGCCAAATCAGAATTTCTCGCCAACATGAGCCATGAAATCCGTACACCGCTTAATGGTGTGATAGGGTTTACAGACTTGGTGCTCAAAACAGACCTTTCAGATACCCAGGAGCAGTACCTCTCCATTGTCAACCAATCCGGCAATGCCCTGCTCAATATCATCAATGACATACTGGACTTCTCAAAGATCGAAGCCGGCAAATTGGAGCTGGACATCGATAAGTGTGACCTCTATGAACTCACCGAACAAGCCAGTGATATCATCACCTATGAGGTCCACAAAAAAGGGCTGGAGATGCTACTGAACATCCATCCTGATGTTCCTCGCTTTATCTGGATGGACAGTGTACGCCTGAAGCAGATATTGGTGAATTTACTCGGGAATGCTTCCAAGTTTACCGAAACAGGAGAAATAGAGCTGCAACTCCATCCTCTTTCCCAGTTAAATGAGGAAAATGAAATCACCCTGCGTTTTTCTGTAAGGGATACGGGAATAGGGATCAAAGAGGAAAAACAGAGCAAAATATTCGAAGCCTTTTCACAAGAGGACATCAGCACCACCAAAAAATACGGAGGCACAGGGCTCGGCCTGACCATCTCCAACAGTCTGCTCCAGATGATGGACAGTGGACTAAAACTCAAAAGCAAGGTAGGTGAGGGAAGTACATTTTTCTTTGACCTCACCGTAAAATCAGAACAGGAAGAACCTGATATTATTGAAGAAGATATTGATATCCAAAGAGTCCTTATCGTAGATGACAACGATAACAATAGAATGATTTTGGAACGGATGATGTCCCTCCGGGGAATCGAGTCGGTCCAAGCCAAAAATGGGTTTGAAGCACTTCAAAAACTGGTAGAAGAAGGCAAATTTGATGTGGTCCTGATGGATTATCACATGCCCTATATGAATGGCATCGAAACCATTCGCAAAATACGGGAAATTGTCGAACACCAGCCCATTATCTTTTTGCACAGCTCTTCGGATGATGACCGGATCCTCAAAGCTTGTAAAGAATTGGGGGTACGAAAAAAACTCGTCAAACCCATCAAACTACAGGAGATGTACAATGCCTTGCTTACTATTAACAAAAAGCAGGACCATCAAAAAACAGCCAAAACCAATATTAGTAAAAACCACTTCCCTGAAGGCACCACTGTGCTGGTCGTAGAAGACAATAGCATCAATATGCTTCTGGCAAAAACGGTCATCCATAACCTTTCTCCTACCACCAAAATCCTAGAGGCCACCAACGGTCTGGAGGCACTTACCGTGATGAAAACTGAAATTCCTGAGGTGATTTTCATGGATGTCCAAATGCCTGAGATGAATGGCTACGAAGCCACCCGGGAGATCAGAAAAATATACAACAAACATGATATTCTGATCATTGCCCTGACGGCTGGAAATGTAAAAGGTGAAAGGGAAAAATGCCTACAAGCAGGGATGAATGATTTTATCGCCAAGCCTTTTGTGGAAGCAGACGTAGTCAATTTGCTGAAAAAATGGGAAAGCGACAAAGAAAACGATGCGTCATCTGCCAACAAGACAGTTATCCAGAGTTCCTCCTTTCAGCAGTTTGATCTTGAAAAATTCCAAGCCGTACTCGGATTTCCCGATTTGGAAAGTGAAATGTTTCAAGTGATCCTAAAATCAGGCTTGAAGGAATTGGAAAAATCCAGCGTGCAGCTGGAAGATATCCTTCATTCAAAGGGTGAAGGGCTTTCCATTGCCGCTCATAAGCTCTATAGTACGGCCAGCGCCATGTACCTCACCCGGCTTTCGCAGCTCAGCTCAAAGATGGAAACCAGAAGGAACTTTGATTTTAGTGATCCAAGTCTCGAAAATGAAATAAAGATGATATTGGAGGAAGTAAATAACGCCAAAGTACTGATTGAGGGGTATACAAAAAACTAAAACGAGAAATCACCTGACAAAAAAAAACTTCTACCGGGCCAGAAGCTCCGGTAGAAGTACACATCAAGGCTTAACCTAAAGTCAATATATGGGTGATAAGTCAACTTCTTCTTTAACCAGCCTTAAGTGATTATCCTTCATTTTTTTTATTGTCGTCGCAGTAAAGATTTTGCCTTCGAAGGAAATCCGTCCAAACCCGCCCCTAAACTCCTAAAGAGGACTTTCTGGACAGCCCTTCAGAGAAGGGGATTGATTTCGAAAATCGAATTAATCTTTTCATTTAAACCCCGAATATACTTTCGCCTATCTATTGCGAACCCGGTCAAATAGTCTTTATCGTTGAGGTTGGTTTCAATGATAAACTTGGTGCCATTCGATAGGTATAAAACAACTGAACCAATCGTACTGACACCACTATGGTCTCTTGCAGCTTAAGTCGGCAATCATCGATACCCGACCAGTGTTTTCCGGAAAATTCCAACACCCTATTTTGAAGAGTATCCGACCCTATTGCCTGTTTCAATCGTAAAATTATCTCCAAATCAAACAACATAGACGATCGGAACAGCTTATCAAAGACCAACGGAACTATCGCCCGATGAAATATCTTAGTCCCACAATAAGTATCTCTCAACTTAGGTTCCAGGATAAATTGTATGAGCTGACGAGTGATTTTTCCCATTAAGGACAATTTGACCCGCCGCAAAGCTGACTGCCCAGAGCGGAGCACCCTTTTTCCTAGAATAACACCAAAATTTGATTGGTTCTGTTGACTACATGCCATTTGCAACCACTCTTCCGGAGTAGTCTTTAAATCAAAATCCAAATAACCAAACCGTTGGATAGGGTACCTATCATGGACATACAGCATTCCCTCTCGCACAGCATTGGCTTTCCCTTTTCTTTGCTTTAGATGAAGCACGATAATATTTTCAGATGACTGCAACTGGATATTTTTCAACATTGCTGCGGTATTATCGGTACTACCATCATTCACAAAACATAGGAGAACATTCGGGTTCATCCTTGCAAAGGTTAAATAATGATGATAAGAGAATGCGATATCTTCATTATAACAAGAAATGATTATGGCGAATTGTTGGAATTGTTCCTTTCGTATATTTTTCATCTTGTTGCTGGCTAAATGGGCAAACTACACAACACAGCTATTTTTACACCGCCTTATTGTTAGCTATCTAGGATAGTCAAATTTCACACTAAAAACTCACACCTCTTATAATCAACTAGTTACAATAAACACAGATAGCCAAAATTCCATTTTTTGGAATTCATTCTAGATTCTGTACGAGTGTTTCTCTGAATTTTATCTATATTAGTTCCTATAAAAGGCGTATTAATTGATTTTTATTTGGCATGGAGGCGACGAACGGATTTAAAATTTTTGTAGTAGAAGACGACCCGTGGTATGGACAGATTCTGGAGTACCATTTGGGCCTAAACCCAGATTATGAAGTCAGGAGATTTGATTCGGGCAGGGCCCTTCTCGACCACCTTTACCTTAAGCCCAACTTGGTTACGCTGGATTTTTCATTACCGGACATGAACGGTGATGAGCTGTACAATAAAATAAGGAGTAGCCATCCTGATTTGCCGGTTATTGTGATCAGCTCACAAGAGGATATTGGGGTAGCAGTGAAATTACTTAAAATGGGAGTCAGTGATTACCTATTAAAAGACGACTCCACAAAAGACCTGCTCTGGAACAGTGTCATTCGGATAAGGGAAAACCAGCACCTGAGGAATGAAGTGGAAACCCTCAAGGAAGAACTCGGTCAAAAATTCAGTTTTCAAAACTCAATAATCGGCAATAGCCCTTCCCTGCAAAAGGTATTTGGCCTAATGGAAAAAGCCATCAAGACCAATATCAATGTGTCCATTACCGGCGAAACCGGAACAGGCAAGGAAGTGGTCGCCAAAGCGATCCATTATAACAGCAAACGGAAAAAGAAAAAATTCGTCGCTGTAAATATGGGAGCCATTCCTAAAGACCTTATAGAAAGCGAACTGTTTGGTTACGAAAAAGGTGCCTTCACTGGAGCCGTCACCAGAAAAATAGGGAAATTCGAAGAAGCTATAGGCGGCACCATTTTCTTGGATGAAATAGCCGAAATGGACCTGAACAACCAAAGTAAACTATTACGTGTCCTCCAAGAACGTGAAGTAACCCGTATCGGTGGCCATGAAAAAATAAAGGTCGATGTGCGCTTGATCGTGGCCACCCACCAAAACCTGGCTGAAAAGGTCAAAGCAAACGAATTTAGGGAAGACCTATTTTTCAGGATCATGGGACTCCCGATCGCCCTTCCCCCATTGAGAGACCGAGGAAATGACATCCTTTTATTGGCCAAGTTTTTCATGGATGAATTTTGTAAAGCCAATGATATGGCTCCTATTTCTATCAGTCTAGCAGCCAAAGACAAACTACTTAAATACCAATATCCGGGCAATGTCCGGGAATTAAAAGCCCTCATAGAGCTGGCCATCGTCATGTCCAATGAAAACGAAATTTTACCAGAAGATATCTCCTTTACCAGTATAACCAAGGAAGACCTCTTCCTCATGGAACAAAAAACACTAAAGGAACATACCAAGGATATCATCAAATATTACCTACAAAAAAACGACAATGATGTTATGAACACGGCCAGGCTGCTAGACATTGGCAAAAGCACCATTTATAAAATGCTCAAAGAAAGAGAGCTGTAGCCATTACAAAGTTCGTCACTAACCAAAAACATCTTGCTCACCACCTATAACAACACCCTAGACCAATCGCTTATAGCCTCCGGTGAACTATCCCTTAAACCAACGAACGTTGATCTAAGGCAAAACATGGGGCTGATGGTAAAATTAACCAAGTCGTTGGTAACATCACAAAAGGGCATAGTAGTGAGCAACTCCTATATCGACCCAAAAATCAGCAAGGTGCTCAAGGGAGATTTTTACAGAATCAACCAACTTCTATTATATATAGTGGAATACCTCTGGCATTTTGCTGAAAAAAGAAGATTGGACATTATCTGTGAATTGGCAAAAGAACATCCCCACCATCAGTATATCCACTTTAAAATAAATGGAGTCGCCCACCAGTCGGCACAATACATAGTCTCCTATCTATCCAACGACACACAGCATCAACCAACAAATGCACCTGAAGATCCCAGTACAGCATTAAGCATTTGTAGAGGATTGGTAAACCTTCTCCAATGTGGGGTTTCTGTCAAAAACATCGACAGTAACGGTTCATCTCTGATCATACGCTTCATGCTCAGCAAAGGAACGGCCAGTGGACTCGCTCATTCACATCATTCGGATCACGGTTCCAAAACGTTAAATAAACAGACCATATTGGTCGCTGACAGCAACCCGATCAATCGCTCAATAATCACTACTATCATCAAGCAGACAGGCTTGGTTTCACAGGAAGCCAGTGATGGGGTTTCCGCTTTGCAATACTTGGAGAAAAACCCGATAGACCTCGTGCTGGTAAATCATCACTTACCTGTCATGGACGGCATACAAACAGCACATTTCATTCGTCAAAAAGCCGGTGCCAGCCTCCCTATTATTGCCATGATGGCCTACCCTATCGAAGCAAACGACCCTATTTTTGCCCAAAGTAGCCTAAATGATTTCCTAACCCTCCCCTTTGACGAACAACAGTTGATGAACAAAATACAGTATTGGCTGAATAAAAAAACACCCCCTGAACAGCAAGCGCCTAAAAGGACACAACAACTTTATGACCTGGACAGACTGGACGCCATTGCTCCTGGCAATAAGGATTTTAAGCAGAAAATGGTAGCGCTTTTTAAATCCGTATCAGAATCCTCCGTTCAAGAACTGAAAGAAGCGCTGGATAAAAACGATGAAGATAGTGTCCGGAGAATTGCCCATCGTCTAAAACCCACGATAACGACCATGGGAATCGATAGCCTAAAGCAACCCATAACCGATCTGGAAAAAGGCATACTGCCTCAAAATGAAAAAGAAAAAGCCATTTTAAACCTTGAAAATGTATTGACCAAGGTGAACGAAGAACTCGAGAAAATGGAATGGTAACCTCTTGCATTCCCTAAAATTTAAAAAATGCTTGCACCAAGCACGCTTCTACTATCAGGAATTTTTTCCGTTAAGTGGAAATTTCTCCACTCGTAAAACGCTCCAAACACAGGCCCAGCACCGATTATTCATTTTGGCACACAACTGGTAGACCACCTTCCAGAATCCCTTCGATGTTAATCTCACCAACATCGTGATCATCCTATCACACACCTTTACCAAAAGGGTGATCTTCTGGGGTGTCCGAACAATGAACAATGCTCTTGCAAGGACACCCTTTCATTGACGATAGGTACTCCACTGTGGGAGTATCACTGCGCCCAACCATTTCGAAATTCATCCCTACCAACACACAAAAATAGACCAACTGCTTATCACAATCTTACTCCGATCTCTTCAATTTTTAACCATTTAAAAAAAATTTAAAACTTTTTTTAATTTATTTTTTACGCTTTACATAATATTTATTACCAAAAAATCAAACATTCATTTGATTGGCATTCCAATACTTATGACTTTCCTCATAAAGAATGACCACATCCGCAATATTCTATTTTACAGCAAGTTATAAAAACCACAAACTGATATTTTTTGCCCCCTCACTTCTACTTAAACAAGCGTTTAATTCATTACTACCTTTAAATAATTACCAAAATCTGCTAAATAAATCAAGTGTAAAATTGAGCGTATCAATGTGACTTTTTTATAGATCATGTGTCCTAATTATGAAGACACAAAGTAAAAGAAATCGATAACCATTTAAATAATTTGTTATGAATAACCTTGTTACTCAAAATTTCGCAGTGGATGCGACACAGTATTTAAACACCGATCCCCGTAAAGACCTTAAGGCACTCATAGAAAAAGGCGATCTCTATTTTTTATCAGAATTCAATGAGATCTATCCAAACTTCATTACAATGATCAAAAACACCAGTTCAAAGCTGAATGCAATGGACATCAAATTTTGTGTACTTTTAAGAATGGGGTTTTGCACGAAGGAAATTGCAAGAATTACCAAAAGTACTATCCGTGCGGTACAATCCAGAAAATATCGGATCAGGAGACGTCTAAACGTACCCAATGAGGAAGACTTGAATCTCTTCATGGTGACGTTTTCTTGAGTAATTATAACATGTAAGAAGGTATAAAAAAAGGACTACAAACACGCTACTCTTGACGGGAATTCAATAAATGAATTTTCCGTCTTTTTTTACTCCCTCTCCGCAGCAAACAATTCCGGTCAATGAACGGCTTCTTTGGAATGCTTAGTATTTTCTCAAAACTCTCACAATTGAGGTTAAAAATGCTTACCTTATCCTTAATCAATAAAGTTCGACTTTTCTTAAAAACATAACCGTATTCACTGGCCTCTAAGAATAGAACGGAGATGGTAAAAAAAACCAAGAAGCTATTCCCTCTACAGTAATTACGCTTTCTGTTGCTATTAAACAGTGTACCAGAACCTAAAAATGGTATTTTATCAAGTAAAATAGTACTTACATCTTTTAAATTACGTATGTTTATGTATAAGAACAGCTGCCACACATATCACAGCTTGACGAGACCGGAATTGGTTTCTACAGTACCTTTCAGGGAGTCCAGAAACTCATGCGATAGCATGTCATCAGTTAGGAAGAAGCATTAAGGACTGTATCCATGACGATCTCAAAGAAAGAGGATAAGGAACTAAACTACTCAGCACTGGAGGATGCCCAGCTAGTCGATCACATTGTCAAGCACAAAGAATCCAAGGTCTTTGGGGTATTGTATGACCGATATTCCAACATCGTGTACAATAAGTGCCTCAGCTTTGTAAAAAGCAAGGACGAAGCTCAGGATTTAACCCATGATATTTTCATAAAGCTGTTTTTCCAGCTTAAGAAATTCAAAGGAGATGCAAAGTTTTCCACTTGGCTATATTCTTTCACATACAATTTCTGTGTAAATTATATACAGCGGAAACACCAAAAAAAGAAAGAAAAATTTCAAAGTCTGGACAACTTGGAAAATCACCCCTATGAAGAAATCGATGACAATGAAATATATAAAATGCAGGCGGAGCGTCTCCAAAAGTCGCTCCAGTTACTTGATCCCAATGACAAGATGATCTTGTTAATGAAATATATGGACGGGATGTCCCATAAAGAAATCCAGCAATTAACTGACTTGGGTGATTCTGCTGTAAAAATGAGGATAAATCGTGCTAAAAAACGATTGTTGGATATTTATAAAGATATTGACTGATGGCCAATCCTTTTCAAGAAATTATCAGTGATGAGAAATTACCGGAGTATATAAGACAAAAGGTAATTGACGATATCAATTTGATCAAATTATCGATTGATATGGCAGACCTTTTTATGGTTAAGAGCCCTGGGGTACTGGGGACTTTATTTGACGATTCTGAAGAAAATTCATAATGTTTGATTTTATTATTTTATCTATGGAAGAAGTTTTTGACAAAACTAATTGGAGTTTTTATCTTGTTGACAACACCTTAAAGGAGATCAGTGCATTCCTGCCCACGCTTTTAATGTTTGTTGTTTTTCTGATAGTAGCTTGGTTGATACTTCGACTGATCCTCTTCTTGTTAAAGAAGCTACTGACCCTTTCAAAAATAGATGAACTGGCAAAAAACTTAAGTGAAAGTGAGCCTTTTCACCATATCAACATCAAACCATCCACGATCATATTGGCATTTGCCAGATTTTTTCTGGTGCTACTGATCATTATTTTCGGTGCGGATTTCCTTGGTCTCCAAGCTGTTTCCGAAGAAATAGGTAAATTCCTTGCCTATATTCCGCAAGTTTTTGTTGCTATCATTCTATTCGCACTAGGTATTTACTTGTCTGTCGTGGTCAAAAAATTCATCAGAGAACTTCTGAGATCATTTGGCTGGTCAGGCTCCAAGGTAATATCAAATATCATCAGTTATATCATACTGATCCTCGTAGGTATTACAGCGCTCAGCCAAGCAGGAATAAACACCAAAGTCATTACCGATAACCTTTCTCTCGTTCTTGGTGCCTTTTTAGCTTGTTTTGCCATAGCCATTGGACTGGGATCGCGGGAAGTAGTACTTCGGATTTTATATAGCTTTTATTCCAAAAAGAACTATCAAATCGGCCAACGAATACAGTTTGGTAAAATTGAAGGAGACATTCTGGCCATTGACAATATATCCATCATCTTAAGGACAAACTCTGGTAAAATGATCATCCCTATCAAAGATCTAGTGGACTCCCAAGTAACTGTCATGGCCAACAAGTAAAACGTAAAAGAAGGCCTTTTTTCATAAGGCCTTCTTTTATCCCAAACTATAATTGGTAAAAAAAACGGCAAGAAAATCAGCTGATTTTCTTGCCGTTTTTGTAGGGCACAGATAGTCATATCGACATTTGGATGCTTTTTATCGCCCCATTATCAAACTACTATATAATTTATTCTCTCCATCCCTAACCATTCATTTTCGAATGTCTCCCCTCCTTTTACAATTAGAATTACACTTGCCTTGGGGAAGTTTGCGATCACGTATTTCGCAATTTCGTAAGTTTCATCGTACAATCCCAATATAATGATATCAAGAGAGGTAGAGCAGGCTCTCAACTTTTTCCTTACACGTACCTTGGTATCACTGTCCCCCAAACAAAAGAAACTACCATGATCCAACATACCTTGTATTTTATTTTTGGTATCATCGTCATTTTCTATAATAAAATAATTGCAAGGCTTATTAATTCTGTTCGTCATCATAACAAATAAGTAATATATTAAAGGCGATTAATTTCTTTTATCTAAAGAAAGAAAAACACCATCCAACGAGCAAAAAAAGCAATACGCACATGTACGCAAAACATATTTTTTTTATTCTCAGCCATCTAACCATTCACCTCAAACAGCCACAAGCATCAAAACACTACAACTCCCTGATCCAAAACTCCTTAAAACCATCCCTTTTAAATCCATCCAGTTCCGCATTGGCTATGGTCATGTTGGTGTATCGCCCGATATAGCAATAATAAAGTCCAACCTCATCATCCCAAAAGTAGTTGACCGTTGCACAGCCTTCACTTTCTAATTTATCCAGTTGGATTTTTGCATTTTCTTCATTTGAAAATACCCCAGCAACGATAAGCAGCTCATTCTTCATCTTGTTGTCACTGTTTCCCTTTACTGTTTGGCTTATATGATCTTCGTTGACATTTTTCCCCTCCACCATAATCTTGATTTCAGTTCTTCTATTGAGCTGGTGTTCGGCTTCACTACATGGACTATCGCTACAATCGTGGACAGGCTGCTGCTTGCCAAACCATTGATAGGTCACCCTGTCTGGCGTTATCCCTTGCTCAACAAGGTAATCCCTGACCACTTCAGCTCTCTTTTCAGAAAGTGCCTCATTATATGCTTCCGGACCTCTGATATCTGTATGTCCAGCCAGTGCTATGGCCATTTCGTCCCGCTCCTTTAGCAAAAGGCCAATCCGATTAAGATCGTGAACACTTTTGGGCCGCAAAGTAGCTTTATCAAAATCAAAATAGATGATTGGCACATCCATCTGAACGCCTAGATTTGGCAAATCACAGAGCTCCATCAAGTCCTCTGGCAACTCATACTCTCTTCCTTCTTCCGAAAAAGCCACCAGCACCAATTCACTTCGTCGGTTTTGCTGATGTTTCCATTCGGGGCAGGGCTGCCCATCTCCACAGTCATTGACCAAGTCTTCTTCTCCAAACCACTCTTCATGGACCCTACTGGATGATATTCCTTTTTCTGACAAGTATGCAGCTACAGCTTCCGCACGTGAATGGCTAAGTTGTTGATTGTACTCTTTTGACGCCCTGCTGTCTGTATACGAGCGGACAGAAAGGTCCAAATAGTCACGCTCCCCCATCAAGGTTGCCAGCTTATCCAATACTGGCTGAGCATCCTGTCGGATCATGGACCGATCGAGGTCATAATAGACCAAATCCACAAAAACGGTCTTACTATACGGTATGGGAATAAGTCTGTATTCCCTTTCTATCACTCCTTCCGACATACCGCCAGTGCTGATTTGACTATCACGAACAGTGAAATACCCCTTACCACGGATTTCCAATTGGTATTCCTGATCTTTGGAGACGGTTGTTTCCAGCTCACTCTCCTCATTCTCCGAGAGATCGATAGGTTCATTGCTCTCTTTAGCTGCAAAATCCACTACAAAACCAGCTGTCAGCAGGTTGCCTTCACAGTCTATGACCCGGGCCAAAAAGCGGATCAACTCTTCCTGAATGGTGTAAATATCATCAAGGCCTTTGCCTCCTGGCCGATTGGAGGACAGGAATGTATCCCCGCTACCATCAAAACGCATGGCAAAATCATCACGCGAGGAATTATAGGGCACTCCCATGTTTTCTACTCCACTTATCCCGCCACCATTATAGACAGATCGAAAAATATCCATGCCTCCCAAACCAGCATGGCCGTTTGAAGCAAAGTAAAAATGCTCCTCTACCAAAAAGGGATCTCTTTCGTCAAGAGCCGTATTGATTTCAGGACCTAGGTTCTTTGGCTCGTCAAAATTAAACTCTTCATCATACCCCATCACATAGAGATCAAACCCACCGTATCCACCCGGCATATTCGAGGCAAAATACAACTGTTGGTTTGCTTCATCAACATAGGGGGTAATCACCGAATACTCCAATGGATTGTTTAAGGGAAATGGCTGATAATCTACAAAATTCCCTTCTTCATCCAACTTACTGAAATACAGTTCGGGATAATAATCGACGATATCCTCCCTCGGTTGTCCATAATCCATCTCAGGATTCACCCTGTCTTTAGCCCTGACTTTTTTACCATTATATCGCTTGAGTTTTCTCGTAACGGTATAAAATACCACAGGACTTTCTGCAAGGAAAAATGGATCTGAAAAATGAAAACTTTCCGGAACAGGGGACGACAAAGACGACACCTCTCCATCCTTCTGGACCTTGTAGATTTTCAAAAAGTCCCTGCCTGTCCATTCATAAAGGGATTCATTGAATTTTTCAGAAACATCAAATCTCAAACCAGCCTTGGAGGGATTACCTGAGGCTCCCCGATCCGAGACAAAATACTTATTGCCCTTCCTATCATTGGCCATGATAAAGTCAGATGAAGAAGAGTTAATGGAGTCCATCGCACTGAACCGTACATCAGCAGCCTCTTGGTACCAAGCTGTTAACGAGTCCAGCATCAGCCCTTCTGGGAGCAAAGCTGTATCCAAGGTATCCAGAGCATCCATGACTTCTTCCAGTTTTCCTTGCTGGTTGGCGGCCCCGATATAATACGTATAATCCTCAGGGCTGGCATTTTCGAACCCCACTGTTTTCTCCCACCATTCGTAGGCCTGACCATAATCATTCATCTTTTCATAACTCATCGCAGCACCTTTGGCAGCTTGGTATTTGCCACGTTTTTCAAAAGCCTTCACATAGGTGTCTGCAGCCTCTTGAAAATGAAACAGGTTGTATTCCTTTTCAGCATACCGGAGCAATCCTTGCTGCCCATAACTTTGCTGGAAAGAAAACATAATAAAAATGAGTACTAACGCTAATTTGATTTCTTTCTTCATAATTAAAACCATCTTTGGTTACGCATTCTACTATTTCTCGGGGAGATGTAATACCCCAGTGATATTTCGTGGGACTGGTTGCGGTAATTGTTCAGCACGTTCAGGTTATGGTCATACGCATAGCCTATTCGGAGCTGATCCGTCGCAAAGAACTCAAACAGGAACGCCACCGCATTCCGGTTGTTCAGGTTTTCCGGCAGGTTGTCCTTCCACAGGTCCAGGTTAGAGCGATAGGAACTCCCCAGCCAGATACGGTCAAAGAACAACAGCATCAGGTTCAGGTCATAGTTCGTCGGCGCCCCCTTCACTTCCTTCACCAGGAACGATGGCTTCAGCTGGACATCATCCGACAGTGGCACCAACAGCCCCGCTGTCAGGTAATAATGGAAATCGTGGTACGCCAAGGCGATGTCCTCTCGCTCCAGCGACTTCTTACCCACCATATTGAAGGCGCTCAGCCCTGCATAGAAACGTGGCGTATTGTAAAAGACCCCCGCGTTCAGCGTTGGCGTGAACAGGTTTACCCGGCCCTGGGGAAGCTCCATGTCCGGATGGTCGTTCGGGTCCAGCTCCGAGCCGTCGATCACGTACTCCGACACTCCCGCACTCACTCCCAGCCCCAGTTGGCTCTCACCGCCAGTCCGGATACGGTACGCATACGTCAACAGGATATTGTTCGTGTTCGTCGGACCCAGCGCATCGGTGAACACCGACAGACCAAAGCCCATCTTGCCCTCGTTCGCACTCAGGTCCGCAGAAAAACTGAACGTCTCCGGCGCCCCAGGAAAGCCCACCCACTGGCTACGGTAGGTCGCCTGCACATAAGGCTCGCCCTTATAACCCGCATAACCCGGATTGATGTACAGCCCGTTGAACATGTACTGGCTGTACTGCGGGAGCTGCTGGGCCATCGCCCCCCCAGCCCCCAGCAAACACCACAGCAGCAATGTCAATGCACCTGTTTTTCTCATTGACTTTTGTCTTTCTTTCATATCCAATATTGATACTTGCATCTTGCTTTTCTTTCTTCTTTCCTCTTTCTTCTTTCCTCTTTTTTCTTTGCTCCAACCTTGATACCAAGCTATTTACTACTTGTCCCCGGAATTAGCGAAAAGGAAATGGCACCAGGACTGCTTCCGCTGCTAATGCCCCTAGGATTCGCTCCTTTGATTACCGTGGGCTTCACCCACGGCCACTAAGCTTTCGCCCCGCTGGGGCCTGACTCCTTATCCTGTTTCTTACTTGCTTTCCCATTTGCCCATCGTTATCAATTCTTGTCCCTGTCCTTGTTCTTAACTCCAAAATAACCCCACCTAACCTCCCCGCCGCAGAGGGGAGGAATAGATACTAAATACCAGCTACCAAATACTGCCTACTCCTTTATCACCTGGATCCAGCCCTTGAACTCGTGCTTGGTACCGTCCTCTTCGTAGCTTTCCAGCACATAGAAGTAGGTGCCCGCAATCAGCCCTATCGCCTCCCAGTCGTTATCGTAATCCTCCGATACATAGACATGGTCACCGTACCTGTTGAAGATCACCAGCTCGTTGCGGTCAAATTTGTCCATGCCCAGGATCTCGAAACGGTCATTGTCGCCGTCGCCGTTTGGCGTGATCACGTTCGGGATGCGGAAGGCAAGCACTTCGTTCATGTCCGTCGAACTGTTGTCTGTCGGCGTAGCATCTGGGGTATCAGAGGATACCTCCGCCGTGTTCACCACGTTGCCCGGTGATTCGGCCTGCACACTGAAGTGGACCACCACCTCACTGCCAGCCGCCAAGCTGCCTATCGCCCAGCGTACGCTGCTGCCGTTCACCGTCGGCTCCAAGGTGATCGCCTCGCCGTCCAGCTCCGCTTGGCTGTCCTCATAACTGATGTTCGCAGGGAGTTCATCGCTCAGCACCACGCCCGTCGCAGCCGAAGTGGAGACGTTGCTCACCGTCAGACGGTAGGTAAAGATGCTGCCCTCATACACCGTCGCTCCTTCTGAAGTCTTCGTCATCACCAGGTCGACACGCTGTACAGGAAGGTCCACTTCCGTCGGATCATCACCGTCACCCGTGCCGTCATGGTCAATGTCCGCTGGATTGTCCGGATCATCGGAGAAATCACTGACAATATCCCCGTCTAGCGTCCTGCCTGAAACAGTTGCATTTTTCATGATCATACCTTCCTCAATATCAGCCTCTGTCAAAACATAATGGCCAATGAACGAGGTATTGTCAACTCCCCCTGGTTCCAGCTCATTAAGAGGTCCACCTACAATCACCACTCCTTCTTCACTGGTAATTTGAACACCCCTGAGTGCCATAGCTCCAGTATTCGTCACAGTAAAGGTATATTCTATGACCTCACCGGCCTGCGCAAAACCGTCACCATCGCTATCGATCCAACTACCACGCATCAATAGGGATATATTGGGCTGCTGAGGAAAATGTGTTTCTGTAACATCCTCACCATCTCCATCACCATCTTCATCGACGTTGGTTGGATTATTAGGATCGTCAGAAACATCTGTTACGATACCACCCTCAGGAGTCGTACCTGAAACTACCGCTTGGTTGCTTACACTACCTGAAAGAACATCATCAGCACTAATGACATATTCAGCACTGAATGTAGTATTATCCACTTCCCCAGGAGCAAGCGTTGACAATGGCCCACCGTTTACAGTCACTTTCTCATCACTGATACTAATATCATTTAGTGTGACATTTCCCGTATTCTCTATTGTAAAGCGGTAGATAAGTCGCTCACCTGCATCAGCATATCCATTGCCATTTTCATCCTGCAACTCTCCTGTTTTACTCAGGGCCATATTGCCAGCCACTGGCGTCGTGGCCGTTTCGGTCGGATCCTCGCCATCGCCATCGCCGTCTTCATCGACATTGGTAGGATTGTCAGGATCATCGGATATATCCTCCACCGGAGTGCCGTTCGGGTCGATGCCTTCCGCTACCGCACTGTTGGTCACGCCGCCGGATAGGATGTCCGCCTCCGTCACCACATAGCTCGCCGTGAAGGTCGTGTTGTCAGTGGCTCCTGGCACAAGGCTCGCTATCGGCCTGCCCTCTACGGTCACTTTATCATCTGTGATGGTAATGTCACTCAGCGTTACATTACCGTTGTTTTCCACTATAAAGGTGTATTCGATCGTCTCGCCTGCATCTGCCGTGCCGTTGCCATTATCGTCGATCAACTCGGCACGTTTGCCAAGAGACATATTGCCTGCAACTGGCGTCGTCATCGTTTCGGTTGGATCTTCACCATCGCCATCATCGTCTTCATCGACATTGGCAGGATTGTCAGGATCATCGGATATATCGTCCACCGGAGTGCCGTTCGGATCGATGCCTTCCGCTACCGCACTGTTGGTCACGCCGCCCGATAGGATATCCGCTTCCGTCACCACATAGCTCGCCGTGAAAGTCGTGCTGTCCGTGGTGCCCGGTGAAAGGGTTGCAAGAGGACCGCCTGTCACCGTTACTTTATCATCTGTGATGGTAATGTTGCTCAGCGTCACGTTACCGTTGTTTTCCACTATAAAGGTGTACTCGATCGTCTCGCCTGCATCTGCCGTACCGTTGCCATTATCGTCAACCAACTCGGCACGTTTGCCAAGAGACATATTGCCAGCAACTGGCGTAGTGGTCGTTTCGGTCGGATCCTCGCCATCGCCATCGCCGTCCTCATCGACATTGGCAGGATTGTCAGGGTCATCAGATATATCCTCCACCGGAGTGCCGTTCGGATCAGTGCCTTCCGCTACCGCACTGTTGGTCACGCCGCCCGATAGGATATCCGCTTCCGTCACCACATAGCTCGCCGTGAAAGTCGTGCTGTCCGTGGTGCCCGGTGAAAGGGTTGCAAGAGGACCGCCTGTCACCGTCACTTTATCATCTGTGATGGTAATGTTGCTCAGCGTCACGTTACCGTTGTTTTCCACTATAAAGGTGTACTCGATCGTCTCGCCTGCATCTGCCGTACCGTTGCCATTATCGTCAACCAACTCGGCACGTTTGCCAAGAGACATATTGCCAGCAACTGGCATAGTGGTCGTTTCGGTCGGATCCTCGCCATCGCCATCGCCGTCCTCATCGACATTGGCAGGATTGTCAGGGTCATCGGATATATCGTCCACCGGAGTGCCGTTCGGATCAGTGCCTTCCGCTACCGCACTGTTGGTCACGCCGCCCGATAGGATATCCGCTTCCGTCACCACATAGCTCGCCGTGAAAGTCGTGCTGTCCGTGGTGCCCGGTGAAAGGGTTGCAAGAGGACCGCCTGTCACCGTCACTTTATCATCTGTGATGGTAATGTTGCTCAACGTCACGTTGCCGTTGTTTTCCACTATAAAGGTGTACTCGATCGTCTCGCCTGCATCTGCCGTACCGTTGCCGTTATCGTCGATCAACTCGGCGCGTTTGCCCAGTGACATATTGCCGTCCACTGGCGTAGTGGTCGTTTCGGTCGGATCTTCACCATCGCCATCATCGTCTTCATCGACATTGGCGGGATTGTCAGGATCATCGGAAGTGTCCTCCACAGGTGTGCCGTTCGGATCAGTGCCTTCCGCTACCGCACTGTTGGTCACGCCGCCGGATAGGATGTCCGCTTCCGTCACCACATAGCTCGCCGTGAAGGTCGTGTTGTCAGTGGCTCCTGGAGCAAGGCTCGTTATCGGCCCGCCTTCTACGGTCACTTTATCATCTACGATCGTGATGTCGCTCAGCGTTACATTGCCGTTGTTCTCCACTATGAAGGTGTATTCGATCGTCTCGCCTGCATCTGCCGTGCCGTTGCCATTATCATCAACCAACTCGGCGCGTTTGCCAAGTGACATATTGCCTGCAACTGGCGTCGTGGTCGTTTCGGTCGGATCTTCACCATCGCCATCATCGTCTTCATCGACATTGGCAGGATTATCAGGGTCATCGGATATATCCTCCACAGGCGTACCGTTCGGGTCGATGCCTTCCGCTACCGCACTGTTGGTCACGCCACCGGACAGGATATCCGCCTCGGTCACCACATAGCTCGCCGTGAAGGTCGTGTTGTCAGTGGCTCCTGGCGCAAGGCTCGCTATCGGCCCGCCTTCTATTGCCACTTTATCATCTGTGATGGTAATGTCACTCAGCGTCACGTTGCCGTTGTTTTCCACTATGAAGGTGTACTCGATCGTCTCGCCTGCATCTGCCGTGCCGTTGCCATTATCGTCAATCAACTCCGCACGTTTGCCAAGAGACATATTGCCAGCAACTGGCGTGGTCGTCGTTTCGGTTGGATCTTCACCATCGCCATCGCCGTCCTCATCGACATTGGCAGGATTGTCAGGGTCATCGGATATATCGTCCACCGGAGTGCCGTTCGGATCGATGCCTTCCGCTACCGCACTGTTGGTCACGCCGCCGGAAATAATATCCGCCTCGGTCACCACATAGCTCGCCGTGAAGGTTGTGCTGTCCGTGGTGCCCGGTGCAAGGCTCGCAAGAGGGCCGCCTGTCACCGTTACTTTATCATCTGTGATGGTAATGTTGCTCAACGTTACATTGCCGTTGTTTTCCACTATAAAGATGTACTCGATCGTCTCGCCTGCATCTGCCGTACCATTGCCATTATCGTCAATCAACTCGGCGCGTTTGCCAAGTGACATATTGCCTGCAACTGGCGTCGTGGTCGTTTCTGTCGGATCTTCACCATCGCCATCGCCGTCCTCATCGACATTGGCAGGATTGTCAGGATCATCGGAGGTGTCCTCCACAGGCGTACCGTTCGGATCAATGCCTTCCGCTACCGCACTGTTGGTCACACCGCCGGAAATAATATCCGCCTCCGTCACCACATAGCTCGACGTGAAGGTCGTGTTGTCAGCCGTGCTCGGCGCAAGGGTCGCAAGAGGACCTCCCTCTACGGTCACTTTATCATCTGTGATCGTGATGTCTCTAAGCGTCACATTACCGTTGTTTTCTACTATGAAGGTGTATTCGATCGTCTCGCCTGCATCTGCCGTACCATTGCCGTTATCGTCGATCAACTCGGCGCGTTTGCTCAGTGACATATTGCCGTCCTGACAAAGATCAATGGAAGTAGGTGCATCATTATCAGTATCGGTACCAGACAGTTCTGTAACCGTATTACCGTCCAATGCCAGCCCTTCTACAGTGGCCTGATTACTTATATTTCCTTCATCAATATCATCTTGTATAATCGAATAATCGATTTCATAACTCCAAGTTTCCAGCACATCCAACATGCCATCCCCGTCCGTATCACCACTAATCAAGCTGATCGGAGAAGTGCCAATCAATGGATCCAGTAATTCTACCTCATCGATAGAGACATTTCCTGTATTGGTAAGTGTAAAGAGATAGGTTACCGTTCCCCCTACTTCTGTACATCCATTGCCATTCTCATCATTAAAGGAAGCCTCTTTTACCAGTGCCATGTCACTTTCTTGGCAAAGCTGAATAGTGGTGGCTTCATCATTATCCAATGCGGTTCCCGACATATCCGCTACCTCTGTACCCACGGGGGAGTTGCCGCGGACGGAAGCTTGGTTACTTCTTGATCCATTGTCAATTTCAGCTTGGGTAATAGGATAATCAGCATTGTAAATCCAAGTTTCGGTTACATCTAGCTCTCCATCCGCATCTGTATCCCCGCTCACCAAACTGATCAATGTGGCATCTATCATCGGATCCGATAGTCTTATTGTGCCAAGTGACACATTCCCTGTATTGCTTACTGTCAACGTATAGCCCAAGGTCTCGCCGACATCCGAACAGCCGTCACCGTTTTCATCATTAAACACCACTTCCTTCACCAGTCCGATTGCCGGTAATTCAGGAATAACGGTAACCGTGGAATCATTTTCGGTATTGCCATCACTATCATCACCATCATCTGACTTATCTGCAAATGGAATGTTATTTGGACTCATGGAGTTGGCATAGGCCGTGTTCCAAACCCCTCCTGCGTCAATATCATCTTGCGTGAGGGTGTAAGAAGCGGTGTAGGTTGCCACTTCTCCCGGCAGAAGCGATCCTTCTGAACTGGATTGATCAGCACTTACAAAGCTCGGCCCATCATCCAGATTCAGTAGCTCATCGTTATTATTTCCAAGTGTATCCGAAAGGATAATATTTCTCAATGTCACATTACCGGTATTGGTCACTGTAATCTGATAGGAGAGCAGATCTCCTGGATCCAATGTGGTATTGCCATCATTTTGGGTAATGTCCGGTTGGGCTTTGACCGTTTCTATACCTGGGTTTTCTTCGATGACCAACTCGGTATTATCACTAGTGGTATTACCGTCACTGTCATCACCGTCATCCGACTTATCGCCCACAGGAGTTCCTTGGACACTCGTACCTGTTACCTGAACACTGTTGCTGACACCTCCAGCATCGATGTCCTGTTGGGTAAGGAGATAAGTAGCTTCATAGGTAGCGGCTTCTCCAAGCTGAAGGGTTCCTTCAGAGCTGCTCGCACTGCTTGAGATCCAGTCTGGTCCTGAGGTGAGCGTCAACGCCCTGCCCCTGCCATCGACAAAGTCCTCTACCATGTCCACTCCATTGAGGGTAACACTTCCTGTATTGACAATTTCGATAGTGTAAATGATTTGGTCTCCAGCTGTTGGTGTGGTGCTGCCATCTATGTCGTTCATCGCCATAGTCTTGGTAGCTTCCATTGCCGGACGTTCCGTTATCACTATTTCGGTTGGGTCATTTTCAGTGTTGCCATCCGTGTCATCCCCATCATCAGCAAGGTCTGTCGCAGGTGTATTTTGCAAGGTCTCACCAGATACGGTAAGACTATTGGTCACCCCACCCACATCGATATCACTTTGGGTCAAGGTATAGATAGCCTCATAAGCAGCGCTTTCCTCTGGCAGCAATGTTCCTTCAGCACTTCCTTCTGTCGATGATTGGAAAGCAGGGGCACTCATCGTGAGCGGATTTCCGTCCATATCCTGCAAGACGTCATCCAAACTTACCGAGAACAGTGATACATTTCCAGTATTGGTCACCGTGATCGTATAGGTGATTTCATCTCCCGCGTTCACTGTGGTGCTTCCATCTGTATCAGCCACCACTGCTTCCTTAGTGGCTTCCATGGCTGCCTCCTCTTCAAATTCAACACTTGTACGGTCATCGGTAGTATTGCCGTCGCTATCATCTCCATTGTCAGAGACATCCGTCTCAATCGAGGCATCAGGAGCGGTACCTTCCGCCGTGGCACTGTTGCTCGCTCCACCGACATTGAGCACATCTTGGGTAATGGTATATACTGCCGTATAAACCGCCACTTCTTTTGGTGCCAAGGCACCTTCCACATTATCGGACTGGGAACCGTCAAAATCAGGCCCGCTGTCCAAGGTCAGCGGATCCCCATTGGCATCTTGGAAATCATCCGTAACGCCCACATTGGTCAGGGTTACGTTGCCGGTATTGGTCACTGTGATACGGTAATGGATTTCATCATCCACTCCTCCAGTGACACCATCTCCATTGGTATCATCGATGGTTTGAGTTTTTTCTGCTTCTATTCCTGGCAATTGATCCAAGCTCGTGTCAGTCGGATCATCACCATCACCGGACCCGTGATCAGAAACATCTTCCACTAGAACTCCTGATGGATCAGTACCATTGACCGTGGCGGAATTGGAAATGGTTCCAGCGTCCAGGTCTGCTTGTGTCAGTGAATAGGTGTATTGTGCAGTACCTTGTTCGCCAGGCCCAATCTGCTGAGGAACCACTGCCAAGTTGCTTACAGGAAGCCTAGGATCTGCAATGGTAATAATATCTACTGTCACGTTACCGTTATTGGTCACCGTGAAGGTATATTTGATCGTGTCTCCTGCATCCAGCATGCCGCTGTTATTGGCGTCCCCTGGAGCGCTGGACACTTTGATCAGTTCCAGCTCAGGAGCTGCGACAAATGTCTGGTCAAATTCTCCCGTATCGGTCACCGACACCCCTGCAGGATCTACTCCTTCCACCTCTGCAATGTTGAGGATTCCACCAGCGTCAATATCTTCTTGGGTAAGGGCATAGTCCACTTCTGCCAAAGCTGTTTCGGCAGGATCAAGGCTTGTCTGTGACAAGGTCAAATCCAGTCCATCCGGCAAGAAATCATCGGTCAAGGACAGCTCGTCCAAGGTGACATTCCCGGTATTTTCCACTTCAAATGAATACGTCATCGTCTCACCGGCATCAGCAAAACCATCGCTATTGGAGTCATTGTGTACCCCTGTTTTGGTAAGGCTAATACTCGCTGCTTTAGGAAGAGGGGTAACCGTAGGATTGTCCGGGCCTGTGGCAGGATCACCTTCATCCGATAGGTCGGTGACCGGATCACTATTTACGGCGTCTTCACCGGTGATGGTAGCCGTATTTTCTTTCCTGCCAAGGTTAATATCTTCTTGCGTAATCACATAACTCGGCTCGCTGCCAACAGGCAAGGCTACCGTCTGCCCAGGATCCAAGGTTGCGGCCATTACCAAGCCGTTGATACCCATATCCGGATCGTCCAACACCAAGTTATTGACCGTAACATAAGCCGTGTTGGTCACTTCAAAATGGTAGATGATGGTCTCACCGGCATCTACACGGCTGTTGCCATTTTCGTCATTGAGCGTGTAGGTCTTGTTCAGTGCCAACCTCGCTTCAGACGGTAATTTGGTGATCGTCGGATCATTGCCCGGATTACCATCAAAATCCGTATCAGCATCATTGCCATCATCAGACAGGTCACTGACTTCATCACCTGATGGGGACGTCCCGGTAACGGTCGCCCTATTGCTCACCTGACCATTATTGATATCGTCTTGATCCATTGCATAGCTCACCTGCACCGAAGTCACTTCGCCAGGACCGAGGGTCGTGGTGGCCAAGGTAATTGGTGAAGGCAGCATATTATCGTTCAGTTCAAGACCGGACACGGTAACGTTACCTGTATTTTCTATCCTGAAGGTGTAAATAATATTGTCCCCCACATCATTTGCACTGTTTCCATTGGTATCCTCGATCGTTGCCGTTTTGACCATGGTCAATGCCGGTTCCTGATCAAAAGCCACAGGGGTCGGTGTATCATCGCCATTGAGCGGATCATTATCATCAGAAACATCATTCACCGAGGTGCCTTGAACGGTCTCTCCACTCACATCTGCCGAATTGACCACGCCACCAGCATCTATAGCACTTTGGGTAAGGACAAAGGTCACTTCATAAGTAGCTGTCTCTCCAGGCACGAGTGTTCCTTCACCGCTTCCTCCGTCTGCTCCTATGAAATCAGGACCACTGTCCAATGTCAATACCGTACCGTCAATATCCGTAAAGGTATCATCCACGACGAGGTTATTGACCGTGACATTTCCGGTATTGGTCACGGCAATGGTATAAGTAAGGACATCTCCCTCGGTATTGGAATTGCTTCCATCGGCATCATTGATGCCTTTTAAGGTTTTTTGTGCTTCTATTTCGGCGGTTTCAGGGATGGCGAAGGTCGTCGGGTTATCCACGCCATTGGCCGACTCCCCATCATCCGAAACCACTGTCTCTGTCATTCCCGAAGGAGAAGTAGCTGTGACCGTGGCCTGATTGGAAAGTCCACCTGCATCCACCTCATTTTGGGTGATCAGGTAAGTGGCTATGTAAGTTGCGATCTCTCCTGGTTTCAGGGTACCTTCCAAGCTTCCCTCACTGGAAGCGCTAAAGGACGGCCCACTATTCAAGCCCAGTGCATTGCCCTGCGAATCTTCAAATGTATCGCCGGCTATCCCTACGCTGGACAACGTAACATTTCCGGTATTTTCGACCGTAATGATATAGCTGATCTCATCGTCCACACCACCAGTAACCGCATCCATATTCGTGTTGTTGACGGTTTGGTCTTTGATGACGACAAAGCCAGCAGCCTCTTCCAAAGGTGTTACCGTTGATCCGTTGCCGTCACCATCGTCGGAATCATCGGTTACCATATCCCCGTCAGGATCATTACCACTGACAGTAGCTGTGTTTGCCACTTCTCCGGCATTGACATCGGCTTGGGAAATGTCATATAACGCAGTAGCCGTGCCTATTTCTCCCGGAGCCAATGTGGATGGCGTAATGCCCAGGTTCGAAATCCCCAATGGTGCATCAGCGATTTTCAATAACGACACCGTCACATTCCCGGTATTGGTCACCGTAAAGGTGTACTCGATCTGGTCTCCCACATCATCCACTCCACTACCATTGGTGTCTTTTACCTCTGATGTCTTGATCAATTCAAGTGATGGAGCTTTCGCCAATTCGGTGGTCACCTCATTGGAAATAACATCCACTGGATCGCCATCAGGAGCTTCACCTGTGGCAGAAGCACTATTCGTCACCAAACCATCATCCATATCCTCCTGGGTAATCACATAATCTATTGTCAGATTACCTTGCTCACCTGGCCCCAGCACATTTGGCTGTAGATTTTCACCTGGTACTTCCACCCCTATCCTGCTGTCGGTGAGTGTAATTGCTGAGACGGTCACATTTCCTGTATTGGTCACGACAAAATCATAGGTAATTTGATCGCCGACATTCACGACATTGTCTCCATTAAGATCCACGTAGGTGCCTGTTTTTTGCATTTGTAGAGAAGCACGCTGCACAAAATCGGTTCTGGTAGGATTATCGGTTCCATTGTTGATATTTCCATCATCAGAAATATCCTCTACAGCACCATTACCATCTACCCGGTCGGCATTAGCCAAAGCTGTATTCGTCACAAAACCATCATCAATATCCTGCTGGGTAATCGTGTACACCGCAGAAGCACCGGTTCCGGTCTGATCGGGGCCTAGTCTTGAAGGTGTAATAGCGCCTCCTGAAATCCCTAGATCTGGATCATCAAAGGAGATGTTTTCGACCGTGATATTACCGGTATTTCTTACCGTAAAGTCATAGGTAATGGTCTCCCCTGCATTGACAAAGCCATCCCCATTTTCATCATTGAAAGTGGCCAGTTTATCAAAGCTAATGGACGCTTCAGTGGATAAGTTGATAACCGTTGGGTCATTGTCCCCATCAGCATCTGGATCAATCGGTGAATCTGCAGGGTTACCGTCATCCGAAATATCCGATAAAGATTCCCCGTCAGGGTCTTCACCACTTATAGTTGCTGAGTTTACAATTTCACCGTTATCAATATCCACTTGGGTAAGTGCGTAATCCACCGTCACCACGGCTTCTTCACCCGGCGAAAGTGTCGCTGGAGAAACTGTCAGATCAGCACTTCCTGGCAAAAAGTCATCCGTCAGCAAGAGATTATCAATGGTCACATTACCGCTATTGGTAACAGTGAACAGGTATGTCACCACATCTCCGGCGTTATTGTCTCCACTACCATCGGTATCAGCGATATTGCTGACTGCTTTTATCAAGGTCAGGGAAGGCGCTTTGGCTATCAAGCTTTCGGTAGGGTCGTCCTCTGTATTGCCATCACTATCATCGCCATCATCGGAGCTATCAGCTACATCTCCTCCCTGCGAGTCTGTTCCTTCTGCAAGTGCGCTGTTGATCACCCCACCTGCATCTATTTCGCTCTGGGTCAGGGTATAGGTAGCCGTGTAAGTGGCCGTTTCACCTGGGGTAACCGTTCCTTCCGCACTACCACCGTCTGCACTCACAAAAGCCGGAGCACTATCCAATGTCAACGGATTGCCGTCCGCATCTGTCGGTGTATCGGTAATAGCAATGCTGGAAACGGTGATGTTACCAGTATTTAGGACCGTAATCGTATAGGTAATCACATCACCAGCATTGGTACTATTACTATTGTCCACATCAGCAATGGAGGCAGTTTTCACCGTTTTCAAGGAGGGATCAGCCGGGATGACCCAGTCAGTAGTATCGTCTTCCGTATTGCCATCCGCATCATTTCCGTCATCGGAGACATCCGTAACAGTACTTCCATCTGGTGCCGTCGTGGTCACTTCGACGCTATTGCTCACCCCTCCTGCATCCACATCACTTTGGGTGATGGTATAGAAGGCAAAATAGGTCGCCGTTTCACCGGGCAATAAGGTGCCTTGAGGGCTTCCCGAATCCGCTCCGGCAAAGAATGGTCCGCTATCCAACGTTAGTGTAACACCAAAGAAGTCCACAAATGTATCCACTACACTGACACCTGTCATGGTGACGGTTCCGGTGTTTTCGACCATGATGGTATAAGAAATCCGGTCGCCTACCCCTCCAGTGACCAAGTCGCCGTTACTATCTGCCACTGCTTGGGTTTTTCTGGCATTGATGCCCGGCTGCTGATCCAATGGAGTAATGGTCGGGTTATTATCTCCATTTCCATTATCACCATCATCGGAATCTTCTTCGACAGTCCCACCCTCTGGATCAGTCCCAGAAACAGTGGCTTGGTTAGTGACCTCCCCTGCATCCATATCAGCCTGGGTAATCGTGTACTCGCTGGTGGCAGTGCCGACCTCCCCAGGAGCCAAAGTAGATGGTGTGATTCCCAAATTGGAAATTCCTATCGAAGGATCTACAATCTTCAAGAGATTGATGGTCACGTTACCGGTATTGGTCACGGTAAAGGTGTAGGTGATTACGTCACCGGCATCGTTTCGGGTAGTAGCATTGGTATCTTCGATGGTAGCGGTTTTGACCAGAGCCATGGAAGGTGACATTTCCAGTGGCACCACAGTGGCTCCGGTGCCGTCACCATTATCAGATTCGGCAGTGACCTCCTCATCATTTGTCCCTTGGCCAGTCACCGTGGCCAAGTTACTCACCTCACCGGCATCCATATCGGCCTGGGTAAGGGTATATTCCACGGTCGCAGTGGCCGTTTCGGTAGGCTCAATACTTGTAGCAGACAACGTCAGGTCAGTCCCTGCGGGCAAAAAGTCATCTGTTAAGGTGAAGTTATCGACGGTGACATTCCCACTATTGGTCACCGTAAAGGTATAGGTGATGATATCCCCTGTATTGGTGACACCATCGCCATTTTGATCGCTATAGACACCTTCTTTCAGTAATGAAAGGGCCGGTTCCTGATCAAACTCAATAATGGATGGGTTGTTTCCTCCATTGGTAGGGTTACCGTCATCGGAAATATCCGTTACTTCCGCACCATCATCCATTCGCTCTCCTGTTACGGTAGCGGTATTACTGAACTCGCCTGCATCAATATCCGCTTGCTGGATGGTGTACGTGGCATCTGCGATCGTCCCTTCTTCTCCAGGGCCAAGGTCCACTGGAGAAATCGCTGCCCCACTAATCCCCAATACCGCATCATCAATCGTCAGGTTGTCGACAGTGATATTGCCCGTATTGGTCACCGTGAAGCTGTACGAAATGGTTTCTCCCTGTTGAGCTAGGCCGTCATTATTTTCATCATTGAAGGTGGCGATTTTCACTAATGACAATTCCGCCTCTACCTCAAGATCAACAATCGTGGGGTCTGCTCCCGTATCACCAGCATCAGTATTGCCATCATCGGAAATATCAGTAACGGCTCCTCCATCGGGATCCGTTCCATTTACTGTAGCCGAATTGGTGATGGAGCCACTATCTATGTCCTCTTGTAGGATAAAATAGGCAACTGAGAAATTACTCACTTGTCCCGGGATGAGAGATGTCTCGTCCAGCACAAGACTTGTACCAGCAGGGAAAAGGTCATCCGTAAGGGTCAAATTGCTCACTGTAACATTTCCGGTATTCTCAATTCTGAAGGTATAGGTGATCCGGTCACCTTCATCCTGCCCATTATCATCAAGGTCATCTACCGGTCCGGCAGTTTTCACCAAGGTAACAGCGGCTACGGGCGTTACGGTAGTTTCCGTAGGGTTGTCATCACCATTTCCAGGATCACCATCATCAGAGACATCCGGTACATTGGTTCCTTGATCGGTAGTGCCCTGCACGGTAGCCGTGTTGCTTACGCCACCTGCATCAATATCGGACTGGGTCATTTCATAAGTCGCCCGATAGGTAATTTCTTCTCCTGGGGCAATAGTAGTACCGTCACTGTCACCCGTACTTCCCACAAATGCTATCGGTGTCGTCAGCGACAGGGCTTGGCCTTCCTGATCAGTCAGGGCATCTGTCACGGTCAATCCACTCACGGTAACATTGCCAGTATTGGTCAGCACAAAGGTGTATCGGACCACATCTCCTGCTGATATCGCCCCATCTCCATCAGGATCGGTCATCGAAGCAGTTTTTATCAATTCCAAGGAGGGTGCTTCGACAATTGTCAATATCGTTGCGTCGCTTTCAGTATTGCCATCGGCATCATCCCCATCGTCGGAAATGTCACTTACATTGGTCTTGCCATCTGCACTCGCAGCTTCCACTACCACACTATTGGACAATCCCCCTGCATCCACGTCTTTCTGGGTGAGGGTGTAATTGGCGGTGTAGGTAGCTGATCCATTCGGCGCCAAGACACTGGCACTGCTACCCGCACTGGCGCTCTCGAAGGTAGGCCCGCTATCCAACGTCCTCCCTGCCCCAAGGGCATCGGTAAAGGACTCCGTAAAGTCAATATTCCTGAGCTCCGCTGTACCTATATTGGTAACGGTTATGGTATAACTGACCCTATCTCCAGGAGCGGTGCCCCCATCGATAAGGGTCTGGGTTTTTTCGGCCTCGACACAGTACTGTTCGATAATCACGGGGAATGATACTGGGATCACACAGCCGTTATTATCCCTCACCAATACGTCGTACTGCCCAGCAGGCAAGCCGGTGAAGGATCCAGTGGTATTCGAAGTCGCAAAATTATCGATACTGTATTCATAACCCGTTCCCGAACCTCCTTCTGCTTCCACCGTAAATGCTCCTGTATCAGGGCTCGAACAAGAAACATTGGTATGTGCTGATTGTACCTCTTCCAATACCAATTCCGGAGACTCAATTAAGGTCACGTCAATGGCCGTAGGGTTGGTACAGCCATTGGCATCGGTGATGACCACGGTATAAGTCCCTACGGTAAGGCCACTAGGGTCTTCGGTAGCTTCCTGCCCGGCAGGGATAGTGCCATCGGCAGTACTCCAAGCGTAGGAGTAAGCTCCTGTACCTCCTTCAGGTGTCAGGTCAATGGCTCCCGTAGCACCGCCGCTACAGGCAATGTCCGTCTGAACGGTACTACCTGATACGGGCGCAGAAGGCTGCGAAATGGTCACACTGACAGGAGCAGGATTGGTACAGCCATTGCCATCGGTGATCTCCACGGTATAGGTACCTGCCCGAAGACCAGAAGGATCTTCCACTGTACGTTGCCCAACGGGGATATTTCCATCTGCAGTGCTCCACCTATAAGAATAGGTTCCCGAGCCTCCAGTAGGCGTCAGGTCAATGGCTCCCGTATTACCTGCAAAACAAAGGACATCGGTAGGTGTGGCAGTACCCGACACGGCTTCAGCAGGCTGACCAACTGTAATATCTGAAAGGGTGATTGCACAAAGGGTATTGTCATCGGTCACCGTTACATTGTACACACCAGTCTGCAAAGTGGATTGGTCTGCAGCTCCTGCTATAATCCCTCCACCACTGGTGGCTGTCCAGGTATAGCTGTAATTCCCACTTCCTCCGCTGGCCGTAATATCGATGAGTCCATCGCTTCCTCCAAAACATTGTACATCGACAATTGCTGTTACCTCCACTAAAAAATCATCCACAAACTCAGGAACGACTGTAACAGCAGGATCCTGCACCACTGCTATACAAATAGAAGGGTACAATGTAGAGGTAATGGTAATGGAGGTATATTCTCCCGGCACCAAATCGGGAATGGCCAAATCGCCATTGGCATCCGTCGGAATGTTTACCGGAGCAGAGGCTGCTCCTCCGTCCAGCACGTAGGTTACACTATATTCCGTAGTTGGCAGCATATTGCCACCCGAAACGGTGATCATGCCATCATTGGCCGGAGAGCAAGTCGTAGGGCCAAATGGCGCCGCCACCAAGGTGCTTTCGTCCAACTCACAACAGGCGTCACTGATGGCATCATCTATCCAATCGGTGCTGGAAGGACTCGCGCAGCCCACAAGGAGAACGATACCATTGGCATTGATATCACTTGGAGTAACAGTGGAGAAATCCCCTGTATTGATGGAGGTAGGATCATAGCCTTCTTCAAGCCCATCAGGGCAGGTATCATTATCACTGTCCAAATCAAGGAAGTCGGGATCATCGGCTCCATCCGTATTGATCGGTACGACCAAGCCTTCGGCCGGTGCGCCTGACTCACAGAGGGTGCTCGGGTCGATGACATTTCCATCCCCATAAGCACAGACAGCCAAGGTATTGTCCCCACCTGCTTCTACACTATCCGGTATCCCGTCATTATCGCTGTCCAGATCAAGGTGATTGGCAATACCGTCTCCATCCGTATCAAAACCCGGCTGAACCAAGCCATCCACATCACCAATAGTATTATCAGCGTCATTGTCATCTAGGTAGAGGAATACACCGTCTGCATCCGCATCAGTATAAGGGTCCAGCCCACTGGTATATTCCTCCACATCGGCGATGGCATCATTATCACTGTCCACGTCCATATAATCCGGCACGCCATCGCCATCGGTATCTGTCCTATTGTTATCGAAACAGTCACAGTCATCACCGACATTGTCATCGTCCTCATCCAATGCCGGAGTAGTGCTCTGTCCCAGGGTCTGTCCACCTGATGCCACTAGGGGCACTCCATCACTATCCACATCATTGCCCAGGTTATCTATGACAGGACCAGCGTAGCCATTATAACTACCACCTGAGTTTCCTCCCTCCATTGCTGAGGTCGCTAGGTCCAATTTGGTCAATCCTCCATCACCTTCCGTGGCATCTGGACAGCCGTCCCCATCACTGTCAAGGTCATAGTGATCAGGAATACCATCTTCATCCGTATCTATTTCGACACATTCACTGGAGTACGAAACATCCAAAACAAAGGCAAACACATCCGCGGCCACCATCATCGTCTCATCGGTACCGATAGTGCTTGTGGTTTCATTATTCGCAAAGATGGTAGCGTCAGGTATAATCACTACTCTTCTATCCCTATCCTGTACCAAAGTGGACTTGCCTTCATCATCCACCATGGCTGTAGTATAATTACGGGTCAGGGAATTTACGGTCATTTGTACCGTACCTGATTGACTGAATGAGCTCACCGGCCAGTATCCATTGGTAAATACCTGATCACCGAGTGTACCATACGGCACATCGGGGTTTTCATTGTTTGCGTTCAATAAAAAACCATAATCCACGGCATTGTTTTGAAGGGCGACAATCGTCTTATCCCTATTTTCCGCCCATGACAATAGCACATTGTTTAAGGCAGAAGAAACCTTTTCAGAATAGCTTGGGTTATTTCCACCATTTCCAGTACCGGATCCGACGTAAAAAATATCCACTTCATTTTCAACTAGACTAGCCTCCGTAATATCTGCCTCACTTGCAAAAGGAACAAATTCAATTCCGCCTATCTTATCATACGTTCCTGTCGGGCCAAAATTATCCGGATTGCTTAGCATGTTGATCATCAATCCATTTGCGCCGGTAGAAGTATCCAGGTATCCTATTCTGACAAACTGCTGCTGGGATGAGATACAGCTATGTCCCTCTGTCTCATCAGGGATACCGTCATTATCATCATCGATATCGACCACATCAGGGATGCCATCACCATCATAATCAAAGCACGCATTTCTAGTATCATCAAGCCCTTGCAATTCATAGGTGCTATTATAATCCGGAAGACCGTTTTGGTCTGCATCTACGATATCCGCCAACCCGTCACCGTTTTGGTCGGTCGTTGTACCTACTTCCGTCGCAAACGAAAAATCTCCTGGCTCAGCTGGATCGCTGATGGCACCCGACTCATAGGCGTCACTACAGCCATCCCCATCACTGTCCGGATCCAAATGGTCTGGAATGCCATCTCCATCGGTATCACGGGTAGTACAAATAGGCGCCAACACCCTATCCAGCACATAGCTCCAAGTATCAGCGATCACTTTCACATCATCAGTATCGGGCTCAGCGGTATTTCCCTCATTGATATAAATGGTCGCATCTGGAAAAATCACCAAGTTATATTCCAAGTCAGAGACCACTACAGGCCTGCCATTGGCATCTTGCATCAGCACCTCATACGGGCGCGTATTGGATCCAATGGTCATCTGAACTGTCCCCGTTTGGTTAAGCGAACTTGCTGGCCAATACCCATTGGTAAACACATCATTTCCAATTGCACCTACGGGTACGTTAGGATTGCTATTATTATTGGTCAACGTATAGCCAAAATCAATTGCATTGTTTTGGATAGCAAATATTCCTTTCCCGTGATTTCTTGCCCAGCTTTGGAGAGCATTGTTGACGGAAGAGGGGACTTTTCCTGAGTACGTAGGGCTATTATCCCCATCTCCTGCAGTAGACCCAACATAAAACACATCAATCTGGTCAGTGACCAAACGGGACTCCGTGATATCCCCAGTCGCCGCATAAGGTACCAAGGTGATGCCACGCACATTATCATAAACCCCTTGATACCCAAAATTATTCAGGTTCAGCAATAGGTCTTCGGTCAAACCGTCATCTCCTGCTCCTGTGTCCAAGTAGCCGACACGTATATTTCTACCTATTTTCTGACAGTAATTTCCTTCATCGATATCCAGCACGCCATCGTTGTCATCATCGATATCTTCTACGTCATTCAGCCCATCACCATCGGTGTCCAAGCATACATTTTGGAAACTGTATACGCCGTATTTTTGGTAGGTGGAAGTGTAATTGATCACTCCTGAATCTGCAGCGGTCTCCAAGGCATCCACCAGCCCATTGCTTCCCACCTCTCCAGTGATCGTTTCTATACTTGAGTCAGTCGTTGCACTTGCCTCGAAGGCATCGAAACAGCCGTCCCCATCAGCATCGGTATCCCAGTGATTAGGGACCCCATCTCCGTCCAGGTCACTGTCACAAGAAGCCTTGGGGTATTGGGAAGCACTTCCGGCGACATTGATAAAAATCTCCTGTACCCTGGCATAGTACACGATTCCTTCCTCTCCTGTAATCCGAAATTTGAAAAACTTGTCGTTTGGATGAAGGGTGTTTTCGAAAGATTCGATATCATTGGTCTCCGTACGATTGGCAGCAGGTCCTAGGTCGACCCATTTTATTCCATTGTATCCCTGCAGCTTTACGGTATTGGCCGTCCCGCTGGTAAAGGCATAGTTGTACATCGAAAAATCTATCGAGGAAATGGCGATCGGTGTAACAGGAACAATTTCATAAATCGCCCTATCGATCGCATTTTGGTTATTCCGAACTCCTGTATAGCTACTGGTAGAGTTATCACCATCGTAGGCATTGGTAAGGGGTCTGGAGTCACTTTCCAAATTCAAGTCGGAAGTAACCTCCAAAACCCTGGAAGCCTCACTCAGGGAATAAAAACAACTCGGGCTTTCCATCGCATCCAAGACACCGTCATTATCATCATCGATATCCAACAAATCCGGCACCCCATCGCCATCCACATCATCACATAGCCTCACCGTACTATCGTATGCATAGGGCAGGTATTTATAATCTGGCAAACCGTCCGCATCGGGATCTACCCCATCCCCTTCATGAAGTCCATCACCATTGGTATCGGTGATGGTTTCTCCGAAGGTAAAGTCGGCCGATTCTGTCTGAATCACACCTGCTTCATAGGCATCACTACAGCCATCGCCATCGCTGTCCAAGTCAAGGTGATCCATCACCCCGTCACCATCGGTATCCCTACCTGCACAATCATAAAAACTATCCACCTCCACGGGTAACGCCACGGTAAGACCCGACCAAACTTCACTCTGATTGGATACCATGGAAAATTCCGTTCCATTTACTTTCACCATCACACTACCATTCCCCTCTCCACCGATAAGCCTTCTTCCCGGTTGTTTCACCAGATAATCATTGCTGGCAATAATATCAAAATCAATACCCTCCGGAAAAGTAAAGGTCACCACTCCCGCGTTATTGGGATCCACGGTATTGCCTCTTCCCAAAGAATAGACCTGAAAAATAGGATTCTGTATAGGTCTGGAAAACGTAAAAGTGTGGGTAACGTCCACTCCGTTATAGCTGTAAATAATTTGACTTGCCCCCGTTTCTGAAGGGACAATACAGTATTGATCAGAGTCGGAAATAACACTGGCACCTGTAAGGCTCCTTACATCTCCTTGGTAAGTAACGTCAATTTGTTCACCGTCGATGATGATATAACCAACTGCCGTATTGGTAGTGGTATTATGAGAAGTCCACTGCACTGCCCTATATTCAGGTAAGTTTTCACAGGTAGGATCTGTACAGCCGTACCCTTCGTTCACATCCAGGATGCCGTCATTGTCATCATCCACATCTGTAAAATCATAAACGCCGTCTCCGTCCGTATCGGCGCACATTCTCAGCGCATCATTCGCCGCATAATAGTAGGTATAAAAATTATTATAAAGACCGCTTTCGGGAGCCGTCTCAAGGGTATCCTCAAATCCATTTGCCCCGACATTGGACCCATCAAAACTGATGAAATCAGGATCAGTAGTGACCCCAGCTTCGAGGGCATCCCAACAACCGTCCCCATCACTATCCGTGTCCAGTCTATTGGACGTTCCGTCTCCATCGGTATCAATGTCCTCACAGGAATAGGTCATGTTTTCAGGGTTTCCAAAAACCATATTGCTATAGGTCTTTGGCGTCGTATTCGACGTAGAAAGCACCAACCTGAAATGAGTACTGGAAACCACATCAGCATAGACTTCCTCACCATTGCGCTTCATGCTCAAGTTACCACTCTCATCCACCTCTATACTAAAAACATCACCTGACTCGTAAGTGCTACCATTAGAACTCCCCCCAAAATCCTTGATATCATAACTGGTACTATTGCTGAAATTGAACTTATGACTCTGGTCGTTCCAGTTGGTCGTGGTTTGATTGGCACTTTCCCCGATGATCCCTATCATGGAAGCTGAATTCACATTGTCCACCGTAAATTCAAGATATAAAGGAGCACTTACAGTTTGATCACTATAGGTAGAAACCCATGATCCACTGATCCTGTTTAGGGTAAGGTTATTGTCGGTAAAATCCGCATTGACCTGTGTATCGTTATTGAAAGTGTACCTTGACAGATCATCTCCGCCAAGGTAACCACAATCATCGCTCGTCTCTTCCGAATCCAGCACCCCATCATTATCATCATCGATATCCAACAAATCCGAAATCCCGTCACCGTCCGTATCGGCGCACTTATCCAGCGCCATATTATCAGCCATGAAATAGGTAGAGGTATAATCCACTAGTCCGTCTCCATCACTGTCCACGGCATCCACCAAACCGTCACCGTTACTGTCCGCTCCCGTAAACTGGTGATCGGTGACTTCAGCATCAATGGCTCCTGCCTCATAACTGTCACTACAGCCATCACCGTCACTATCGGGATCCTGATGATCATACAGACCATCTCCATTCGGGTCATTGTCACATTCCTCTTTAGGATAACTTGAGGAGACAAAATTGGTCACATGGGGAACGATCTCATAAATTCGGTTATAATAGGTATTTCCAGATATGCCCAATAGCCTGTATCTGGTATAAAAAGCACCCGTTTGGGAAAAGGCATAGCTGAAAGTGTTATTGGTAGTTTGTGTTTCACTCAGCTCCCCTGTCACATCCACCCAAGCCGCACCATTAAAGGCTTGCCATTTGAAGGTTGCTCCATTTTGGAAAATGCTATAATTGAAAATAACATCAATCGAACTCAGCTCCGTAGCAAAGGCCAACTCCAGCTCATAGATCGTTTCTCCGGCTATCGCTGTCCCATTTGACCCATAGCTTGCGACATCATTGGTGATACCATCATATAATTCCTCAAATGAATAGGCTGTATTCGTATTGTAATTGGTCAGCGAGGTGGTCGCATCCACAAAAGCTACCTCAGAAGCTGCATAAAAACAATCAGGACTTTCGGTAGCATCCAGCACCCCGTCATTATCATCGTCAATATCCTCGATATCCCCTATACCATCACCATCAGTATCTGCACACAGGTCAAGGTTATCACTTAGGGCATAGAATCCGTAAGTACTGGTATAATCAGGGATGCCATCTTGGTCAGCATCCACGGCATCCACCAATCCATCACCATTACTGTCCGCTCCCGTAAATTGGTGATCGATGATTTCAGCATCAATAGCCCCTGCCTCATAACTGTCACTACAGCCATCTCCGTCACTATCGGTAGCTTGGTGATTATACACGCCATCCCCATCATAATCATTGGTGCATTCGGCTTTGGGATACAGTGATGGTACAAAGTTTTCCACATGGGGAACGATCTCATAAATCCTATTTTCATAGGTATTTCCTGATATGCCCAATAGCCTGTATCGGGTATAAAAAGCACCCGTTTGGGACAAGACATAGCTGTAAGTGTTGTTGGTCGCCTGACTCTCAGCCAGTTCTCCTGTCACATCCACCCAAGTCGTACCATTAAAGGCTTGCCATTTGAAGGTTGCCCCATTTTGGAAAATGCTATAATTGAAAATAACATCAATGGAACTCAGCTCCGTAGCAAAGGCCAACTCCAGCTCATAGATCGTTTCTCCAGCTATCGCTGTCCCATTTGCCCCATAGCTTGCAATATCATTGGTGATGCCATCATATAATTCCTCAAATGCATAGGCCGCATTCGTACTGTAATTGGTCAGCGAGGTGCTCGCATTCACAAAAGCTACCTCCGAGGCAGCATAGAAACAATCAGGACTTTCGGTAGCATCCAGCACCCCATCATTATCGTCATCGATATCCACAATATCCCCTATGCCATCCCCATCGGTATCTGCACATAGGTCAAGGTTATCACTTAATGCATAGAATCCGTAAGTACTGGTATAATCAGGAATTCCATCTTGGTCGGCATCCACGGCATCCACCAAGCCGTCACTGTTTCTGTCCGCTCCCGTAAATTGGTTATTGACATTTTCTGAAGTTATAGCCCCTGCCTCATAACTATCGCTGCAAGTATCTCCATCACTATTGAGATCATGGTGGTTATATACCCCATCCCCATCATAATCATTGGTACATTCTGCTTTGGGATATTGTGAGGATACAAAATTTTCGACATGGGGAACGATCTCATAAATTCGGTTATAATAGGTGTTTCCAGATATACCCAATAGTCTGTATCGGGTATACAACGTGCCTGTTTGGGAAAAGACATAGCTGTAGGTGTCATTGGTAGCTTGAGCTTCACTTAATTCCCCTGTCACATCCACCCAAGCGGTACCATCATAAGCCTGCCATTTAAACGTTGCACTACTTTGGAAAATATTATAACTAAAAACCACATCAATGGAAGTCAGCTCAGTAGCAAACTCCAACTCCATTTCATAGATCGTTTCACCGTCTATTGCTGTCCCATTAGCCCCATAACTTGCGATATCATCGGTGACACCATCATATAGTTCTGAAAATAAATAAGATGAACTCGTACTGTAATTGGTCAGTGTAGTCGACGCGCCTACAAAAGCCACTTTTGAATAAAAACAATCAGGGCTTTCGGTAGCGTCCAGCACCCCGTCATTATCGTCATCGATATCCACAATATCCCCTATGCCATCTCCGTCGGTATCCGCACAAAGGTCAAGATTATCACTTAGTGCATATAAACCGTAAGTACTGGTATAATCAGGGATTCCATCTTGGTCGGCGTCCACTGCATCCACCAATCCATCACCGTTACTGTCCGCACCTGTAAATTGGTGATTACTAATTTCTGAAGCAATGGCTCCTGCCTCATAACTATCACTACAGCCATCGCCATCACTATCCAAATCTAGTCGGTTTGGAATATCATCCCCGTCTGTATCAATATCTGCACATTGGCCGCTTACAGAAGCCAGGTCTATTGCAGAAGATCCGTTAGCGAACACCAACTCATGAATCATAATCCCTCCGGTATCATCCGTGGTCACCACATGCTGCTGACCATCAGGATCCATTCTATCTACAATCACATTTCCATCGACATCCCTAGCGATTACCCTTACATTACCTGCTGGCGACGGATCGCTGTAAATAGCAAAACGCTTGGTCACTTCTTTTGTCACCCCGTCATGGCGATTGATAAACTTAATACTAACCCCCGTTCCATTGTAGATCATTCTGCCATCAGCATCTCCGTACTGAGCCCATGAAGTATGATTTATCACATTAAAATAATCTGTATTGCTGGTATAGGTAGTGGTTTCCACATGAGTAATGCGAAGTCCATATTCAGCTAACCAAGTATCTTGATCATGGTTTCCTGTCCCCAAACCTTCCGTTAGGTTTACATTTTGGACTTCAAGGCAGGTCATCTCATCCAAATCCAACACCCCGTCATTATCATCATCGATATCTACGTCATTGCACACACCATCACCATCAAAATCATCTGTATCCGCTGTGCCACCTACCACACCTGCACACTGTAAATTGCCCGAGAAATTCTTAAAAAAACGAGCACCGTTCTCCTGCCCTACTTCCAAAAAATAATCCCCATCCACCCCAGTAAGGTCTGTAGATGCGGCAATGATGATTCCTAACTTTTCTTCTAAATAAGCTACCGCCCTTTTTCCCTTTTCTCCTTTGGCAAACTCACATCCATAGATATTGACCTGATGTACGGATTGACGGGACTGCGCTAGCTTCTCCTCCAAAAACTTGGATATCACTGTCATCCCCTTCCACTCTCCATCCAACAACAGCTCCCCGCTCTTGCCATGGCTGAAAAGATGGAAAACGCCCGATTCATTATTATCCGAAACATAGGCAACGTCAGTTACCTTGGCATCAATATAAAACAATTCAGTCCCCTCACTGCCCAATACAGGATAAGCTCCTCCTACCAAAAAATACAGTAGAAATGAAAATGCACTCAAAACAATCTTCATAGTATAACTTCTTTCAAATAGACACTTTTCGATTTCAAAAATTATTACTCCGCCCCATCACTTCCTCGCCTCTCCAATATATTTCTGCTCACAAATTTACCTTGTCCAAACGCCCTAACACATGCACTTTAAGTGTTCAAAAACTGACAAAAATCAGTTTTTGAATGACTGTGCTTGATATAATCTCTTTTTATTGATCGCTGAAAGCTTTCTAAACACAGGATTCCGCGTACCCATCTTGGCACTTGTCCCTTACTTATCATAAATTTTCCTTCCCAGTAAAATAGCGTTGGAAGGTGTTGGCATTAGTTTTCAAAAAAACTCCTTGAAAGTAGTAGCTCACTATTCACCCCAATTACCGGGATGTATTTCTCTTTCGTTTAATTATTTTATAGAACAAAATATTTCAAACACTTAATATTTCACTAATCGTGATTTCAACTAAAAATCCTTTTCATCCATTTTGACAACTTTAGCAGCTGTCCCCGTTAGGTGCACACTTGCGTTAACCACCATATGGATCAATATACTAATTCTAGGATAATTATACTATATAATATAATAAATAACACCAATTTTAAGCAATTAATTACTTAATCCATAAAATTATTAGCCTGTATAAAACCAAAACATAATTAAATAATTGCTTCAACTACATTTTCACTCCGATGGCACCCATTCCTGCTTCTTCCCCATCAACTTTCAAGATGGGCAAGCAAACTGCTCTAGAACCATCTTTGGTTACGCATTCTACTATTTCTCGGGGAGATGTAATACCCCAGTGATATTTCGTGGGACTGGTTGCGGTAATTGTTCAGCACGTTCAGGTTATGGTCATACGCATAGCCTATTCGGAGCTGATCCGTCGCAAAGAACTCAAACAGGAACGCCACCGCATTCCGGTTGTTCAGGTTTTCCGGCAGGTTGTCCTTCCACAGGTCCAGGTTAGAGCGATAGGAACTCCCCAGCCAGATACGCTCAAAGAACAACAGCATCAGGTTCAGGTCATAGCTTGTCGGCGCCCCCTTCACTTCCTTCACCAGGAACGATGGCTTCAGCTGGACATCATCCGACAGTGGCACCAACAGCCCCGCTGTCAGGTAATAATGGAAATCGTGGTACGCCAAGGCGATATCCTCTCGCTCCAGCGACTTCTTACCCACCATATTGAAGGCACTCAGACCAGCATAGAAACGTGGCGTATTGTAAAAGATCCCCGCATTCAGCGTAGGCGTGAACAGGTTTACCCGGCCCTGGGGAAGTTCCATGTCCGGATGGTCGTTCGGGTCCAGCTCCGAGCCGTCGATCACGTACTCCGACACTCCCGCACTCACTCCCAGACCCAGTTGGCTATCACCGCCAGTCCGGATACGGTACGCATACGTCAACAGGATATTGTTCGTGTTTGTCGGACCCAGCGCATCGGTGAACACCGACAGACCAAAGCCCATCTTGCCCTCGTTCGCACTCAGGTCGGCAGAAAAACTGAACGTCTCCGGCGCCCCCGGAAAGCCCACCCACTGGCTACGGTAGGTCGCCTGCACATAAGGCTCGCCCTTGTAACCCGCATAACCCGGGTTGATGTACAGCCCGTTGAACATGTACTGGCTGTACTGCGGGAGCTGCTGGGCCATCGCCCCGCCAGCCCCTAACAAACACCACAGCAGCAATGTCAATGCACCTGTTTTCCTCATTGACTTTTGTCTTTCTTTCATATCCAATCTTGATACTTGCATCTTGCTTTTCTTTCTTCTTTCTTCTTTCCTCTTTCTTCTTTCCTCTTTCTTCTTTCCTCTTTTTTCTTTGCTCTTTTTTCTTTGCTCCAACCTTGATACCAAGCTATTTACTACTTGTCCCTAGCATTAGCGAAAAGGAAATGGCACCAGGACTGCTTCCGCTGCTAATGCCCTAGGATTCGCCCCTTTGATTACCGTGGGCTTCACCCACGGCCACCAAGCTTTCGCCCCGCTGGGGCCTGACCCCTTATCCTGCTTCTTACTTGCTTTTCCATTTGCCAATCGTTATCAATTCTTATCCCTGTCCTTGTTCTTAACTCCAAAATAACCCCTCCTAACCTCCCCGCCGCAGAGGGGAGGAATAGTCTTTCTTTTTTCTTTCCTCTTTCTTCTTTGCTCTTTTTTCTTTGCTCTTTTTTCTTTGCTCCAACCTTGATACCAAGCTATTTACTACTTGTCCCCGGCATTAGCGAAAAGGAAATAGCACTAGGACTGCTTCCGCTGCTAATGCCCTAGGATTCGCCCCTTTGATTACCGTGGGCTTCACCCACGGCCACCAAGCTTTCGCCCCGCTGGGGCCTGACTCCTTATCCTGCTTCTTACTTGCTTTTCCATTTGCCAATCGTTATCAATTCTTGTCCCTGTCCTTGTTCTTAACTCCAAAACACCCCCACCTAACCTCCGCAGAGGGGAGGAATAGTCTCTCTTTTTTCTTTCCTCTTTCTTCTTTGCTCCAACCTTGATACCAAGCTATTTACTACTTGTCCCCGGCATTAGCGAAAAGGAAATGGCACCAGGACTGCTTCCGCTGCTAATGCCCTAGGATTCGCCCCTTTGATTACCGTGGGCTTCACCCACGGCCACCAAGCTTTCGCCCCGCTGGGGCCTGACTCCTTATCCTGTTTCTTACTTGCTTTTCCATTTGCCCATCGTTATCAATTCTTGTCCCTGTCCTTGTTCTTAACTCCAAAATAACCCCACCTAACCTCCCCGCCGCAGAGGGGAACTCTTCTTTGCTTTTGTTCAATATGCCAAGAGCTATGGCCCTTCTACCTGAGCTACAAGCTCAATGCTAATCGTACCGGGGCACAGCCCTCGGTACAACACCATTACAACCATTCTCTTTGCTCTTTCTTCTTTGCTCTTTGCTCCAACCTTGACACTAAATACCAGCTACCAAATACTGCCTACTCCTTTATCACCTGGATCCAGCCCTTGAACTCGTGCTTGGTACCGTCCTCTTCGTAGCTTTCCAGTACATAGAAGTAGGTGCCCGCAATCAGCCCTATCGCCTCCCAGTCGTTATCATAATCCTCCGATACATAGACATGGTCACCGTACCTGTTGAAGATCACCAGCTCGTTGCGATCAAACTTGTCCATGCCCAGGATCTCGAAACGGTCATTGTCGCCGTCGCCGTTTGGCGTGATCACGTTCGGGATGCGGAAGGCAAGTACCTCGTTCATGTCCGTCGAACTGTTGTCTTCCGGCGTCGCGTCAGGGGTATCAGAGGATACCTCCGCCGTGTTCACCACATTGCCCGGAGATTCGGCCTGCACACTGAAGTGAACCACCACCTCGCTGCCTGCGGCCAAGCTGCCTATCGTCCAGCGTACACTGCTGCCGTTCACCGTAGGCTCCAAGGTGATCGCCTCGCCGTCCAGCTCCGCTTGGCTGTCCTCATAACTGATGTTCGCAGGGAGTTCATCGCTCAGCACCACGCCCGTCGCAGCAGATGTGGAGACGTTGCTCACCGTCAAGCGGTAGGTAAAGATGCTGCCCTCATACACCGTCGCTCCTTCTGAAGTCTTCGTCATCACCAGGTCGACACGCTGTACAGGAAGGTCCACTTCTGTCGGATCATCACCGTCACCCGTGCCGTCATGGTCAATGTCCGCTGGATTGTCCGGATCATCGGATAGGTCGCTGACGACCTCGCCGCTTGCTCCCATGCCAGTAACTTCGGCACTTTTCACCACTGCTCCACCTTCCACATCTTCTTCGGTAAGGATATAATGCCCTATGAATGAAGTATGGTCCTGGATACCAGGAACCAGCCTGTCCACTGGGCCTCCCGACACCATTAGCCCGTCACTTCCAGTGATGGTCACGCCGTTCAGCTCTGCCATTCCAGTATTGCTCACGATAAACGTATATTCTATCACTTCTCCTGCTTGGGCATAGCCATCTCCGTCACTATCTACCCACCTTCCTGTCATGGAAAGTGAAATAGCAGGGCGCTGCGGAAGCAATACCACCGTGATATCCTCTCCATCGCCATCAGCATCTTCATCGACATTGGTTGGGTCGTCTGGATCATCAGAAAGATCACTAACCAGTTCTCCTCCTTGGGTAGTACCGGTCACTTCCGCCTGATTGCTTATGCTGCCCGCAAGGACATCCGCTTCAGTGAGGGTGTGCACCCCTCGGAAAGTACCGGTATCTACTGCCCCCGAAGCCAAACTCGCGAGTGAGCCACCTTCGATCGTCGCATTTTCATCAGCAACAGTCAGGTTATGTAGCGTTACATTGCTGGTATTCTCGACAGTAAACGTGTACACCACTTGCTCACCCGGGTCGGCATAGCCATTGGCATTGGCATCTGCCAGCACACCTGTTTTGCTCAGCGAAAGGTTCAGTGACTGACAGAGGGCAATAGTGATGACATCATCTGATTCGCTGTCCGTTCCTGACAGGTCACTCACTAGTGTTCCATCAGGCGTGGTAGCTTCCACGGTAGATTGTGTCGAAATTTCTGCCAAGTCCAAGTCATCTTGAAGCACTGTATAAGTTGCTCGGAATTCCCAAACTTCATCCACGTCGAGCAACCCATCACCGTCGACATCTCCTGCCTGATAGATGATATCAGATGGATCAACTATCGGATCATCCACCACCACATTGGCCAGAGAGACATTACCCACATTGGCCACCGTATAGATAAAGGTGATTTGTTCGCCCACTTGTGGACATTCAGCTGCTGCTCTCCCTTGGTGCAGGGTATAAGCTTCCACCAAGGCCACTCCCCCTGCTGGCAGAGAGCCGTTACCGTTTCTTCATCGTTTTCGAAGGAGGTTCCTGAAATATCCTGCACCTCTTTACCTCCGGCGACTCCAGAAATAACGGCCTCATTAAGGACCTCACCGGCATCAATATCCGCCTGAGTGATGGCATATTGACCTGTATAAGTCCATATTTCCTTCACATCCAAGGCTCCATCACCGTCATCATCACCTCCTTGGAATGTTAGGTAATTTAATCCCACCAAACTATCCGACAAGCTCAAGTTCGAAATGGTAACATTTCCGGTATTGGCCACTAGGAAGGTATAGTTAATGGACTCATCCAGGCTAGCACAGCCATTGCCATCGGCATCATTAAATTCACCTGTACTGAGCAAGGCCACGCTAGGCTCCTGACAAAGCGGCATTATGGTCGGATCATTATTCTCATTCCCTGTTCCGGAATTATCCCCAACGATGACGCCGGCAGGACTTACGGCGATCACAGAAGCTTGATTGCTAATTTCACCATTGTCCATATCCGTCTGGGTGATCACATATTCCCCGGTGTAGGTCCATGTTTCGGTCACATCCAGCTCGGCATCGCCATCTTCGTCCCCAGAGACAAACTGCAGGCTGCCTTCTGCCAACATGGTATCCGTCAGCCTCACCGAATCCAAGGAAACATTGCCGGAATTGGTCAGCGTGAAAGTATAGGTGATGTTCTCTCCCAAATCGGTACAGCCATCACCATCTATATCATCAAAGCTGGAAGTTTTGACCAATTCGATACCTGCTTCTTGGCACATCGGCAAGCTCGAACCGGAATCGCTACCGCCACCAGAAGTACCCGCCACATCCTGTACTTCCGTACCGTCTGGCGCTACGCCTGTAGCGGTGGATTCATTGACCAAATTACCCGAATCGATATCTTCTTGGGTCAAGGTGTATGGGGCAGTAAATGTCCATACTTCTTCTACATCCAGTTCATTATCTCCATCATCGTCTCCACTGGCCAGCACTATACTTCCCTCTTCCAGTATATCGCCTATGATGCTAATGCCTGTCAAGGAAACATTACCGGTATTGCTCAGGGTAAAGGTATAAGTCACTAGTTCTCCGGCATTCGTACAGCCATCGCCATTTTCATCTTCATAGGCCACTGCACTTACCAATTCAATCCCTGCCTCTTGACATAGTGGCAATTCACTCGATTCGTCATTGTCCGCAGCCGTACCGGACACCTCCTGCACTTCCACTCCCTCAGGGGAAATGGCCGTCACATTGGCTTGATTGCTCAGGTTACCGGAATCGATATTTGCTTGTGTCAAAGCATAATCAGCCACGTATATCCACGTTTCGCTCACGTCCAGTTCACCATCACCGTCCAGATCGCCGCTGGTCAACGTTAGTGGCTCCTCTCCAATAAGCGGATCGGTAAGGGTCACTTCGCCAAGCGAAACATTTCCCGAATTGGTCAAGGTGAGGGTGTAGGTTACGGTTTCCCCGGCATCCGTACAGCCATCGCCATTTTCGTCGGCAAAGTCCATGGTTTTGATCAAGGTGAGTGCAGGATCTTGGCACATCTCGATTACGGATGCTTCGTCGTTGTCCAGGGCGGTTCCTGATAGGTCTTGGACTTCTGCTCCATTGGGATCCATTGCGCTGACAGTGGCTCTGTTGGAGACATTGCCATCATCGATAGCCTGTTGGGTAATGGTGTATAGACCAGAATAAACCCATGTTTCGGTCACGTCCAACATCCCGTCACTATCGGTATCTCCACTTTCGAACACCAAAGACCCGGCATCCAGCATCGGATCACTCAGTTGCGGTTGACCCAATGACACATTTCCTGTATTGTACACTTCCAAGGTATAGGCTATGGTCTCTCCGAGTTGAACACAGCCATCACCGTCTTCGTCGTTAAAGACGGCCGTTTTGACCAATCCAATGCCTGTTTGCTGACATAGCGCAAGTTCGGTGGTGCTATCATCGGTAGTGGACGTGCCAGAAAGGTCTTCGACGACCGTTCCATCTGGTGACGAAGCTGTGATGGTAGCCTGATTGGAAACATTGCCTTCATCGATGGCTTCCTGATCCAATGTGTAACTGGCCGTGTACCTCCAAATTTCGGTCACGTCCAACTGGCCATCACTATCAGTATCTCCTTCTATCAAGGTCACCGCTCCATCAATAAGCGCATCTGTCAATGCCAGCGCACTGAGCGTGACATTTCCGGTATTCACAGCCTCAAAGGTATAGGTCACCGTCTCTCCTGCTTCGGCACAGCCATTTCCATTGGTATCATTGTGCAGGGCGGTTTTCACCAAACTGATGCCCGGCTGAGTGCACAGTGTCAGTGCTGTCGTATCGTCGTTATCGGCTGCTGTACCCGATAGGTCCTGTACTTCGGTTCCGTCGGGAGCATTAGCGGTCACGGTCGCTTGGCTAGCAACCACTCCGCTATCCATATCTTCTTGGGTGAGGACATAATCAGCCGTATACACCCAACTTTCATTTAGGTCGAGGAGACCGTCATTATTGTCATCACCTCCTGCAAACGATAAGGTATTTTCAGGGATCAATGGATCAATCATCTCCACGCTGCCCAAGGTCACATTGCCCGTATTGGTTACCGTGAAGGTGTAGCTCAGCGTCTCTCCGGCTACTTCACAGCCATCGGCATTTTCGTCATTGGACACCAGCGTTTTCACTATGGCAATGCCTGGAGTAGCAATAATTTCGGTTTCTGTCGGATCATCATCCACGTTGCCATCGCCATCATCCGCATCATCGGAAGTGTCGAGCACCGGCATATTATTTGGACTCATGGAGGCTACATAGGCGCTGTTGATCACCCCTCCGGCATCCACAATTGCCTGGGTCACGAGGTAGGTAGCGGTATAGGTGGCTGTTTCGTCCGGAGCCAAAACACCTTCCACATTATCGGAAGCTGCCCCATCAAAGGCCGGCAGCAAGGCTGGCGCAAGCACCATTCCGCTATTATCCCTGATCGTATCGGACACCGCCAAGTTTCTCAAGGTCACATTACCGGTATTCGTTACCGTAATGGTGTAGAGCAGTTCGTCCCCTGCATCGATGGTGGTATTGCCATCGTTTTGGGTGACTGTCGGCTGTGGCTTCTCGATGGCTATCTCTGGTGTTTCTGGGATAAACAAGTCCGTATTGTCATTGATGGCATTGCCATCGGCATCATCACCATCATCGGAGCGGTCTGTGACCGCAGTACCTTGGATACTTGCCCCTTCGGCCAGCACGCTATTGCTGACACCACCAGCATCTACATCGCTTTGGGTAAGGATATAATCAGCCAAGTAAGTGGCCGTTTCGCCAGGAAGAAGTGTTCCCACGGCACTTCCTTTGCTAGAAGTATCGAATGTAGGTTCACTATCCAGTGTCAAGGTATTTCCTCTGGCATCCACGAAGGTATCGGTCAGCACCACTCCCGTTAGGGTTACGGTTCCGGTATTGGTCACTTCAATGATATAATTGATCTGGTCGCCAGCATTATCAGCTCCATCGCCATCGGTATCGACCATATCCTGCTGTTTCACCGCCTCGATCGAAGGCACTTCCTGCACCAGCGTTTCCGTTGGGTCATCTTCAGTATTGCCGTCTGTATCGTCGCCATCATCGGACAGGTCATTGACCAATGTTCCCTGAGGGCTTTGGGCATCGACTTCGACGGCATTGATCACACCTCCCCAGTCCACATCGGTCTGGGTCATGGTGTATGCCGCCCCGTACACGGCTACCTCTCCAGGAGCCAAGGTACCCTCTACATTATCAGAAAGTGCCGGATCAAAGTCTGGGGCTGTCGTCAAGGTCAGCACATTGCCATTGGCATCTTCAAAGGTCTCGGTCAGCGCCACTCCAGAAAGGGTGACGTTGCCCGTATTGGTCACGGTGATCGTATAGGTCAATTCATCTCCGGCGGTAATGGTACCACTGCCGTCCACGTCGGTATCGGTCACTTCTTTCATCACTTCCACCGAAGGCATTTCGATGATCTCCCAAACGGTAGGATCATCCTCGGTATTGCCGTCGTCATCCTCACCATTGTCGGAAACATCGCTGACTACGGTAACCGCATCAGGAGCCGTACCACTGGCGGTGGCGGAATTACTCACCCCACCTGCATCCACGGCTACTTGCTCTATGGTGTAGGTCGCGGTGTATACAGCATCCTCGTCCGGTGCCAAGACGCCTTCTACATTATCAGAAGCTCCCGGATCAAAGGCCAGTACCGAAGTCAAGGTCAATGGATTATCATTCGCATCAAGCAGCACGTCGGCCACTTGCACGTCGGTCAAGGTTACATTACCGCTATTGGTAACCGTAATCTGATAGCTAATTTCATCACCGATAGCTCCCGTGATGCCATCACCATTGGTATCGGTAACCGTTTGGGTTTTGACCGTTTCTATGGCTGGAAGCTGATCCAGCGGAGTGATGGTTTCATCATCTCCATCGCCAGTACCGTTATCCGAAATATCACTTACAGTTTCTGCATCTGGGTCGGCACCGCTGACAGTGGCCGAATTAATGATTTCGCCATCATCCATATCTGCCAGCGTGATGTTATAAGTGTAGCTTGCCGTGCCCGTTTCTCCAGGAGCCAATGTGGACGGAGCTACCGCCAAATTATTCACTGGCAACCTTGGGTCGGAGACCGTTATCGTGCTTATGGTTACATTTCCTGTATTGGTCACCTCGAAGGTATATACCACTTGGTCTCCTGCATCCTGCTCACCACTTCCATTCGTATCTGCTGGTGCAGCAGCAGTTTTGATCAGCTTAAGTGATGGTGCTTTTGGCAAGTCCACGGTGCTGTTTGCATCAGCTGTGACTGTTTCGGCATCAGGATCCGTACTGGAGACTTGAGCCAAATTCACCACTTCCCCATTGTCCATATCAGCTTGGGTGATGGTGTATTGGACGATAAGTTGGGTGGTGGCCGCAGGGGCCAATGTCGTCTCCGGTAAAGTGAGATCGATCGACCCCGGCAGGTAATTATCCGTCAAGGCGACTTCATCGAGGGTAACATTGCCCTCGTTCGCAATATCAAAAGTATAGGTAATGATATCCCCGGCATTGACCACTCCGTCGCCGTTGTCATCACTGTAAAGACCTGTTTTCTGAAGAGAAATCAAGGCATCCTTATCCAATGGGGTCACCGTAGGATTGTCTCGTCCATTAGAGGCATCACCGTCATCGGAGATGTCGGTCACAGGGCCCGAGTTCACTACATCTGTGCCATTTACTGTAGCCGTATTGGTTACTTCTCCACTATCGATATCCCCTTGGGTCAATGTATATGTCTGATCAGGAATGGTACCTGCTTCTCCAGGGTTCAGCGTGGCAGGAGTCACCGCTACCGCTGTAAGACCGAGGTCGGGATCATCTATGGTAATATCCTGCACCATCACAAAACCCGTATTGTTCACGGTAAAGCTATACGTAATCGTCTCGCCAGCATCCGGTCTTCCATTGCCATTGGCATCATTCAGGACATTGGTCTTATCCAGCCACAGCTCTGCTTCGGTCGGCAATGGTGCTATGGTAGGGTCATTTTCCGGATCCCCGTCAAAGTCCGTGTCATCCGGGTTGCCATCATCAGAGATGTCAAACAACGGATCACCAGCAGGGGCGGTGCCATCTACACGTGCCCTGTTCACCACTCTACCATTATTGATATCATCCTGTGTCATGATATAGACTTCTGTAACCGTGGTCTCGGCCGCAGGCTCCAGTGTAGTCACCGGCAGGGCAATCGGCGATGGAAGCCTATTGTCACTCAGCACGATGTTATCAATGGTAACATTACCAGTATTCTCTATTCTGAAGGTATAATGGATCTCATCACCTGCATCATTGACATCATTGGCATTGGCATCCACCACTTGGTAGGTTTTAATGAGTGTCAGTTCTGGCAGGCTTTCCAATGGCACCACCGTAGGATTATCCATGCCGTCGAGGTCATTTCCCTCATCGGAAATATCGCTCACAGGATCACCTTGCGGACTATCGGAAGTCACGCTTGCAGTATTGCTGAGCCCACCGGAATTGACATCGGCCTGTTGCAGGGTGTACACGGCCTCATAACTGGCCGTCTCGCCCGGAGCCAATGTACCTTCAGCGCTTCCCGCATCGGCACTTTGGAAGGTCGGCCCACTATCCAAGGTCAACGAAGCTCCGTCCAAATTGGTCAATTCGTCGGTCATGGCCACATTGGAAAGGGTCACATTTCCGGTATTGGTTACCAGGATATCAAACGTCACCACATCTCCCGCCGTATCACTGCCTGAGCCATCGCTATCTACCAGCTCCCGTGCCGTCTTGATGACTTCGAGAGAAGGCATTGGCGCAATATCCAAGACAGTAGGATTGTTACTTCCATTACCGATAATTCCATCATCAGTTACCGTGCTTATATCTGCACCGATCGGTGGTGTAGCGGTAAAGGCCACCTGATTGCTCAGCCCAGCAGCGTCTACATCTGCCTGCGTAATGGTATACGTAGCCGTATAAGAAGCTGTCTCGCTCGGCACCAATGTACCTTCAGGACTTCCGTTATCGGCAGTGACAAAAGATGGCCCACTAGCCAAGCTCAAGGCTGTTCCGGTCAAATCCTCGAAAGTATCCACCAGACTTATTCCCGTAAGGGTCACGTTACCGTCATTGTAGATATCGATGGTATAGGTCACCAGGTCATCCACTCCGCCAGTCACTCCATCTCCGTTGGTGTCCGATACATTTTGTTCTTTTACAGCAGTCATGGATGGTGCAGGTGTCAGCGGCACCACTGTGGCACCTGTTCCTACTCCATTATCAGAGTCATCGCTCACCGCACTGCCCATTGGATCCTCTCCTTCTACAGTGGCGGTGTTAACCACTTCGCCTGCATTCAAATCTGCTTGGGTAATGTCATACACCGCTGTAGCGGTAGCGGTCTCTCCAGGGTTCAGCGTAGCAGGAGCCATTCCTAGGTTGGTGACGCCGAGTTTCACGTCTGCAATGGACAATAAAGATACGGTCACATTGCCCGTATTGGTCACCATGAAGGTATAGGTGATCCGATCACCTACATCATCCCGTCCACTTCCGTTGGTATCGTTTAATGTTCCCGTTTTGATCAGCTCCAAGGAAGGCGCTTGCTCCAAGGTCACCTCGGTCAGATTAGAGGTGGTGGAGACCACACCGCTCATCGGGTCGGCACCTACTGCTGTGGCGGTATTGGTCACCAGTCCGGCATTCAGGTCATCTTGTGTGATCGGGTAAGAGACAGTCAGTGTCCCTACCTCTCCTGGAGCCAGTGTATTTGGAGAAATGGCCTGCCCCGGAGCCGGTACCCCAATCCTATCATCGATGACCTCGATTCCCGAAACTGTCACGTTCCCGGTATTGGTCACTGTAAAGTCATAGGTGATATCATCGCCCAGGTTGGCCACGCCATCGCCATTGGTATCCACATAAGTGCCTGCTTTCACCAATGCCAGCTGCGGGCTTTGGGCCAAGGTGGTTTCCGTAGGATCATCGATGCCGTTTGCCGCATTTCCTTCGTCGGATACATCCGTGACGGTAGTATTGTCATCTAGCCTATCACCAGACACGGTCGCCTGATTGCTCACCATGCCTGCGTCTATATCCGCTTGTGTAAGCGTGTAATCTACTACTGCTCCGGTGCCCGTCTGGTCCGGACCGAGCAATATCGGAGTAATGGCGGCATCGACCAAGCCCAAGTTGGGATCATCGAAGGTGATATTGTCTACAGAAATATTCCCTGTATTCCTTACGGTGAAATTGTAGGAAACTGTCTCCCCTTCATCCGGTAGTCCGTTGTTATTTTCATCGTTAAATGTGGCCTCTTTGGTAAAATCCAGATGGGCCTCCGTAGTCAGGTCAAAATAGGTTGGGTCATTGTCCCCATCGGTGTCGGGATCTAGGTCAGAATCCGCTGGATCACCGTCATCGGAAATATCCGACACTGCGGCATCGTCAGGATCAGTGCCCTCCACCGTAGCAGAGTTAAGCACACTGCCGGTATCAATATCGTTCTGGGTAAGCGCATAGTCCACTTCCATCAGCACGCTTTCTGTAGGCTGAAGGATAGCAGGAGTAACGGTAAGGTCCGCAGTTCCCGGTAAGAAATCATCCGACAACACCAGGTTATCCACGGTCACATTTCCGGTATTGGCAATACTGAAGTTATACTGCACCACATCTCCTGTGCTGTTATCTCCACTGCCGTCCACATCGACGATATCGATAATGGTCTTGATCAAGGTCAGTTCAGGCATTTTCGGAATCAAGGTTTCCGTAGGATCGTCTCCGGTATCGCCTGCACCCGTATCGCCATCATCAGAAATATCGGCAATAGCAGTCCCTGCTGGACTGGTCATGGAAGCAGTAGCAGTATTGGTGATACCTCCCACATTCAGTTCACTTTGGGTCAAGGTATAGCTAGCGCTGTAAGTGGCCGTTTCATCTGGCGCCAACGTTCCTTCCGCACTGCCACCATCGGCACTGACAAAAGTCGGTGCCGTGTCAAGGGACAAGCTTGCTCCATCCAAATCGGTCAAATCATCTGTCAGGGAGATATTATCCAAGGTGACATTTCCGGTATTTCGAACCGTAATGGTATAGTTGACCACGTCCCCGGCGTTGGTGGTACCATCACCGTCAATATCGCTTATGTTAGCATTTTTGATCACTTCTACAGCAGGTTCTTCTGCGATCGGGAAGGTAATTTGATCATTTGCAGCAACCGGCTCTACTGGAGATACCGCATCAGCCACCACGCTATTGGTCACTCCTCCTGCATCCACTTCAGACTGGGTGATGGTAAAGAGCGCGGTATACGTCACCGTTTCACCCGGCTCCAGCGTCCCTTCGATATTATCCGAGTTGGCCGCATCATAGGTAGGGCCATTGTCCAAGGCAATGGTATTGCCGTCTTGATCTGTAAAGGTATCCGTGATGGCCACTCCGGTGAGGGTGACATTTCCGGTATTCACTGCTTGGATGGTGTAGGCTATCTGATCGCCCACTCCACCAGTAACGCCATCTCCGTTGGTATCGGCGACCGTTTGGTCTTTGGTTATAGCAATTCCGGAGATTTGTGGTAGCGGAGTGACCGTAGGCACATCGCCATTATCCAGACTGGATCCATCATCGGAAACGTCGGTTACTGTATCGCCGTTGGAAGCCTCTCCGGTTACGGTGGCAGTATTGGTAATGCTGCCATCATTCATATCCGATTGGGTCACCGTACGTGTCATCTCGGCAGTCCCCACTTCACCTGGAGCCAATACCAGCGGGCTGATCGCCAATGCCGCTACTGAAAGCCTTGCATCATTGATCACCAAGGAATTTACGGAAGTATTCCCGGTGTTGGTCACGGTAAAGGTATAGGTGATGACATCACCGGCACTTGCCCGACCATCGGAATTGGTATCGGCCAGAGCAGCTGTTTTCACCAGTTCCACAGCAGGGGTCACATCGAAGGTAATCACCGTCGGACCATCCCCATCGCCATTGTCCGAATCGATGGTCTCTTCACTTCCGTCAGGTCCCGTGCCGGTAGCGCTTGCGGAATTGGTCACCTCTCCTGCATCCATATCGGCCTGTGTGATGATGTACTCATACACCGCATAGCCCAACTGGCCAGGAGCCAAGTCTGTGATAAGCGTAGTCTGTGAAATATCGGTATAGATGGGCAGGTCAAAAGCACCTACCAGTGCATCATCGATCGTAATATCACTGACGGTAACATTTCCGGTATTCTCAACGGTAAAGGTGTAAGTGATGACATCACCCGCATTTTGTGTTCCATCTCCATTGGTATCGTCATAGGCAGCTTCCTTGAGCAGTGTGAATTCCTGGTCTTTTGGCAGCTCCGTGATCGTTGGATCATCAGATCCGTTGGTAGGATTACTGTCATCGGAAATATCGGTCACCGGACCTTCACCATCAGTCCTATCTCCTTCTACATCCGCCGTATTGCTTACTTCTCCAGCATCGATATCCGATTGCTGAAGGGTGTACACTTGGTCAGGGATCACACCTGATTCGCCGGGGGCCAACGAAACGGGAGCAACAGCTACATCCGTCAATCCTAAGCCTGTGTCATTTATTTGGAGGTTTTCTACGGTAATACTGCCCGTGTTATTAACGGTAAATGCGTAAGTAATCGTCTCTCCCGCTTGGGGCACTCCGTCCCCATTTTCGTCATTAAAGGTGTCTATTTTGAGCAGTTCCAATTCGGCCTCAGTGAGCAGGTCTACGATGGTCGGGTCTTCCCCGGTATCGCCATCGCCTGTATCCCCATCATCGGAAATATCGCTGACCGCTTCACCATCCGGGTCTGTACCATTTACAGTAGCAGCGTTTTCTACATTGCCTGCATCTATGTCTGCCTGGGTCAACAGATAATCCACGGAGAGATTGGTCACCTGACCTGGAGCTAGACTCGTTTCAAACAAGCTAAGATCGGTTCCCGCTAGGAACAATGGATCATCAATAGTAAGCCCATCAATGGTGACATTACCGTTATTTTCTACCCTGAAGGTGTACGTGATCCTGTCTCCAGCATCATTGTCACCACTTCCGTTGACATCGAAGACCGCACTGGCCGTTTTCACCAGTGCCAAGGAAGGAGCCTTGTCCACCAAGGTAGGCGTAGGGTTATCGTCCCCATTATCAGGATCGCCATCATCAGAAATTTCCGACATGTCAGTTCCTTGTAGTGTGGTCCCCGTTATCGTCGCCGTATTGATCACACCACCGGCATTGATATCTGCTTGGGTCAAGGTGTAAGTAGCTGTATAGGTAGCAGTTTCTCCTGGCAATATGCTCGTTCCCGTGCTGCCAGCTGTGGCACTTTCAAAGGTAATAGGCGTAGTCAGCGTCAAAGCAGCTCCTTGTGCATTGGTCAAGTTATCCACTGCCACTAGGTCCCCGATGGTCACATTGCCCGTATTGGTCAGGTCAAAAGTATAGGTAATGATATCTCCCGCAGAGGTGCTGAAGCTATTGTCCACGTCATTTACAGCGGCCGTTTTGATCAGTTCCCAAGCAGCTTGTTCTTCGATAAAGTACTCGGTAGGATCGTCTTCCGTATTGCCATCATCGTCCTCCCCATCATCGGAGACATCACTGAGGACGACTCCAGCCGGAGTGGAAGCCCTCGCCAAAAGGCTGTTGATCACCCCGCCGGCATCCACATCCGCTTGTCTCAGCACATAGGTAGCCCGATAATAAGCGGTTTCTTTAGGCTCAAGGAAGCCTTCTGTACTACCGCTATCAGAAAAGAAATAATTCGGTCCGTTTAGGGTAAGAACTCTTCCTTGTGCATCGGTGAAGGTATCTTCCAGTTCTACATTGTCCAACGGTTCATCTCCATTGTTAAACACCCAGAAAAGATAGCGCACTTCTTCTCCCACGCCCGGATTTCCTGAAAAGTCAATGAATTTGGTAACTTCCAAACAATTTGAATAGATGGTAATCGGCTGCGGCATGGTCATCACACAGCCATTGGCGTCTCTCACTTGGACTTCATATTCACCAGCGGCCAGCCCGTTAAAGGTGCCTGTTGTGTTTACGCTGCCAAAATCATCAATGGTATATTCATAGCTTCCTGCCCCACCCGTGGCGAGGACTGTAAATGCTCCGATATCTCCAGAGGTACAGCTTACATTTTGATGATCCGCTACCTGTTCATCGAGGGTCATTGCCGTAGGCTCTGTAAGTGTCACACTTACTGCAGCTGGGTTGGTACAGCCATTGGCATCGGTGATCACTGCGGTATAGGTGCCTACCGTAAGGCCGCTTGGATCTTCGACCGTTTCCTGACCCGCTGGGATCAGTCCATCGACCGTAGTCCAGGCATAGGTATATGGTCCCACTCCGCCCGCCGGACTCAGGTCGATCGCTCCACCAGCATCGCCATTACAAAGGATGTCCGTCTGGGTCGTCGTTCCCGAAACCACTGCTGCGGGCTCTGTCAAGATCACCTCAATGGTGGCTGGGTTGGTACAGCCATTGGCATCGGTGATCACTACGGTATAGGCGCCTGCTGTCAGTCCACTTGGATCCTCCACCGTCTCCTGTCCTGCCGGAACCACACCATCCGTGGTACTCCAAGCATAGGTATATGGCCCGACTCCACCTGCTGGGCTAAGGTCGATCGCTCCACTGGCATCTCCGTTACAGAGAATATCCGTCTGGGTCGTCGTTCCCGAAACCACTGCTGCGGGTTCGGCTAAAGTCACTTCAATGGTGGCTGGATTGGTACAGCCATTGACATCCGTAATCACAGCGGTATAAGTACCCGCTGTCAGTCCGCTCGGATCTTCCACCGTTTCTTGGCCTGCCGGAATCACTCCATCTGCGGTACTCCAAGCGTAAGTATATGGGCCGACTCCGCCTGCTGGACTGAGGTCGATCGCTCCACTGGCATCCCCGTTACAGAGGATGTCCGTTTGGGTCGTCGTTCCAGAAACCACTGCTGTGGGCTCTGTCAAGGTCACGTCAATGGTGGCTGGATTGGTACAGCCATTGGCGTCAGTGATCACCGCGGTATAGGTCCCTGCTGTCAATCCGCTCGGATCCTCCACGGCTTCTTGGCCTGCCGGGATGGTTCCGTCTGCTGTTGACCAAGCGAAGGAGTAGCCTCCCACTCCTCCAGCTGGTGTAAGATCAATGGCACCAATGGCGGCTCCGTTACATAAAATATCGGTCTGTGCCGTGGTACCGGAAACTGGCTCGGCAGGTTGGCCAACGGTCATGAAGAAGTAAACATAGGTACACTGGGTGGCCACATCCGTCACCAGTATGTTATAGCTACCGGCAGAAAGTGTCGTTTGGTCTTCGGCGCCTTGGACGATTCCACTGCCATTGGAAGTAGACCAGTTGTACGTCAATTCTCCTGTTCCTCCGGTCACGAGGATGTCAATCGCCCCGTCATTTCCTCCAAAACAACTGGCCGGCTGTATGCTCGTGACAGAAAAATCCAAATCTGAATTAAAACCTGGCACTTGGATGACTGCCGGGTTTTGTAACTGTACCGAACAAATGGCCGGGTAGCGCACAGAAGTAATGACAATGTTCCCATAATTTCCCGGCGTCAAGCCAGGAATGATCAGGCTACCATCAGGCTGAGTGGTCAGGGTTATCGGATCTACTGGGGTTCCCTCACGATCATAGGACACGGTATAGTCCGTATCGGCCAGCAATCCCCCATCGGTAATGGTGATAAAGCCGTCATTTTGGGGTTCGCAGGTGGTAGGTGGAGTAGCGGTGGCGGTCATGGTGGATTCGTCCAGCTCGCAGCAATCATCACTAATGGCGGAATTGATCCAATTCGTATCATCGGGAACGGCACAACTCACAGCGGTCACCTGTCCATTGCCATCCACGCCTGTAGAGGTCACCGTCGTAAAGTCGACCGTATTGATAATGGTTTCGTCCAAATTGGCTTCGATGCCATCCGCACAACCGTCATTGTCACTGTCCAAGTCCAAAAAGTCAGGCTCATCGGTACCGTCCGTATTCAAAGGTGAGGCTACCAAGCCTTGGGCGGATTCCCCGGTTTCGCATAAGGTGACTGGGTCGATCACGTCGCCATCAGCAAATGCACAGCCCGCAGGGCTCAAGCTGCCCGTAGCTTCCACATTATCAGAGATGCCGTCATTATCACTGTCCAGGTCCAGGTGGTTGGCAATACCATCACCATCTGCATCAAATTCCGCTTGTGGCAGGCCGTCAGCATCCCCAACAGTATCATTGGCATCGTCATCATCACGGTACAGGTAGACACCGTCGGCATCCCCATCGGTATAAGGATCCACGCCGCCATATTCTACCGCATTGGCCATGCCGTCATTATCACTGTCCACGTCCGCATAATCCGGTACGCCGTCACCATCCGTATCGGCCTGTGTATCGTCATAGCAATCACAGGAATCACCTATCAGGTCGCCATCCACATCATCGGATTGCTCCGCACTTGTACCGACGCCTTGTCCACTGGAAGCAACAGTAGGCACCCCATTGGCATCGACATCATTGCCCAGGTTCAGCTGCACGGGATCCGCAAAACCATTGTACTCTGCGCCCGTATTCCCACCATCCAAGGTGGAACTGACCATATCGGCATTGGTAAATCCTCCATCACCTTCCAAGGCATCGGGACAGCCATCTCCATCACTATCCAAATCCATATGGTCGGGTACCAAATCTCCGTCGGTATCCAAGTAATGACATCCGCCTATCTGTACATTGATGGCAGTGGCCGGGTTGCCCACAGTCGCATACACATACACTTCTGAACCAAAGGTAGTAATCTGAAAATCAGGATAAGTTGCCTGAACAGCAGCCCCATCGTTAGGTCCACGAAAAGATAGCTGATCCTGATCTTGGGACAATATCGTCACCCTTTGCGGATCAGGGTAAGGATTGTTCACGGTAAAGCCTCGTCCACTGTTATTGGTCATCCACCAGGTATCGCCATAATCGAGCGAACCTCCAATACCATGTTTGTATTTTACGGCCACTTGTATTTGTTCCCCATTGGGAGTGGATATTTTGACCCCAGTAGGGACACCTCGAGGTGTGGCATTGATATCTCCGTCCGTTCGTGTAGCAGGTTGGTCATTCGAAAAAGAGCCAGCCCCTTGGAAATAAGTCTCTATGATCACCGACACCAGCTCACCCGTATCATCCAAAAAGTACCCTTGGACAGGGTTGCCTACGGCTATTCCCTCAAAGGAAACGTTCATGACCGAAGAGCAGTCGTAGCCCTCATCGATATTCAGGATGCCGTCATTATCAATATCCAAGTCCACATCATCTGTCACACCATCCCCATCGGTATCGGGATAGCATGCTGAGGCTTTTAGTTCTTTATCCTGACTGGAGCCTATGGCTTGGCCTCCTGAAACGGCCGTCGGCACACCATTACCATCCACGGCGGTACCCAAGTTAGTAGTGACTGGCTCAAAAGAAGTACCATTATAGCCCGTTCCCGTATTGCCACCTTGGATATTGGACGTCGTTAAGTCAACTAAGGTAAGGCCTCCATCTCCCTCCACGGCATCTGGACAACCATCACCATCTGAGTCCAGGTCTATAAAATTGAGCAGGCCGTCTTGGTCCACGTCCATGCATGTTCCTGATGAGAGCGTGGCAAAGGGCAAGTCGATCTCTCCAAACGAGGTACTGGAATAGCGGACCCTAAGGGTTTCTCCACCGTCACTTTCGAAGTAGACAATCTCTATCGGGTACAGTCCGGGACTGAGGTAAATATTGCCTCTTTTGGTAGTCGTACCTCTGACGCCATCATTGTCCACCACCAGCGTATTATTGATATAGAGGCCGGAGCCGTCATCTGATTCGAGCGCAAAGGTGTATTGATCCGATGTGGTGATGCGGATAAAGCCCTTGTAGCGAATGGAATAATGGTCGCTCACCCCGGGGTTTACGTTATTCTGTAGTTGGGAAACGTTAAATTCAGTTACTGTCCCTGTCCCCATGGCACCAGAAGTAGGCACATTATGGAAGGTATCATCCGTAGGCGATCCATTATAAAATTCATAATCCAGGCTTCCCGCACAACCTGCGATCTCCACGTCATCCAGTATACCATCGTTATCATCGTCTAGATCTTCAGGAGCATAGAGGCCGTCCTCATCGATATCATCACAATCATCGCCAATATTATTACCATTGATGTCAGGGGATTTGCTCAAGCCATTGCCGCTTCCTTGACCTGCACCAGCAGCCAGCGGTACACCATAGGAGGCGCTGGCAGGATCTGTCTCCACGTCAATGCCCAAGTTCTCTTGGACAGCGGCGGCATAGCCATTATAATTGTCCCCTGTATTTCCTCCATCCATCTCCGAGGTCACCATGTTCCCAGAGGTAAAGCTACCATCCCCTTCATAAGCATCCGGGCAGCCGTCACCATCACTGTCCAAGTCGAGGTAATTGAGCAGGCCATCCTGATCGGTGTCTGTACAGGACATTGGCATAAAAACACTAAATGGCACTGACGTTTTACCAAAAGATGAGTTTTCGTACCTTAAGTCAAGGCTTCCTCCCCCTCCATTATTATAATAAAGCATTTCGATACGGTGATATCCCTCACCCAAGTAGATCGTGCCATTGGCGTTTTGGGAAGGTCCCACTCCATCATTGGAGACGACCAATTCCCCATCGATATACAAACCTGAGCCATCATCTGACTGTAGCTCAAACGTATAGGTATCCGCTTCTTCTATGGCTATAAACCCGGTGTAGCGGATAGCGTAGGTCTCGCTATCACTTGGGTCTACATCCCTTTGTAGCTGGGACACATTATAGTCACTTACTTCTCCTACAGAATAGGCCCCTTCCGTTGGGATATTGACAAATTCATCATTGGCTGGATTATCCTGATAAAATTCGAAGTTCAAAAAGCCTTTGCACAAGTCCATCTCCGCTTCGTCCAGAATACCGTCATTATCATCATCCAGGTCATCCAAATTCGGAATGCCGTCACCGTCACTATCTTCGCAGGCATCTCCCAGTCCATTACTGTTCAAGTCTACGGAAGCAATAGCTGAATTCCCGATTCCCTGACCGCCTCCAGCCACGATGGGCACCCCATTGGCGTCCACTTCTGTACCAAGGTTTTCTTGGACAGGTGCTGCATAGCCCGTATAAGAGTCTCCGATATTACCTCCGTCCATGGAAGAGGTAGTGAAATTAGCGGAAGTAAGCCCTCCTTCTCCTTCCAAGGCATCTGGACAGCCGTCACCGTCCGTATCCAAATCGAGACTATTCATGATACCGTCGCCATCTGCATCATCATAAAAATATCCTTCACACTGAGTCGTACTTCCTGTAAAAATGGTTTCGTTTACCTCTGTATAGCCTTCTTTTACAGGGCTTCCCGACAATCCAAAATCATAAAAAGCAATGGGGTTACCGTCAGTGTTGTAAATCCTAACACCTACTACCGTAACATCAGCTCCAGAATAAGTCACTGTATGATTGGTTTTTGAGGATGACACATTCTCAACAGAAGTAAATTCTCCAGTTCCTGTATTAAACGCTACGTCTGTTCCATCTACCGTAACGGTTCCTGATCGAGCGAAACCATTATCTCCGATAATCGACTCTATCCGAATAGCATATGGAGTCGGAAACTCGAAATTAAAGCTCCAAGTATCTATTCCCGAACTTCGGTCAAAAATTAAATCCCTAAACAAATCATCATCTGGCTCCCCTCGGTCTCTAGAAGCAATAATAGCTCCCGGTTTCTCAGTCGTAAAACTGTGGTGTACAATAATACAGTTTTCATCACTATCCAATATCCCATCATTATCATCATCCAGGTCATCTCCGTTAAGTACCCCGTCTCCGTCAGAATCATCACAGGAATCAGCTATGCCATTTCCATTAATATCTGCACCAGCTAGTGAACCTGTCCCCACTCCTTGGCCAGCAGCAGCGGCTATTGGCACCCCGTTAGCGTCCACATCAACACCTAAGTTGTCCTGTACAGGACCTGCATAGCCGTTAAACGTATCTCCCGTATTCCCTCCGTCCATGGAAGAGGCGGTAAAATCGGCAAAGGTAAAACTCCCATCGCCTTCAAGCGCATCCGGGCAGCCATCACCGTCACTGTCAAGGTCTATTATATTTGGTATCCCATCGCCATCAGTATCTACAGGAGTATCACAGCCAGAGGTTCCTTCCATGTAAAGCTTCACTCCGTCAAGTGCCATGTATTCGTATCCTGAACTCCCTCCGGCACCATCTGCAGTAAAGGTGAGATCTTGGGTGGTGGACTGTGCCGTAAACACTAGCTCCACCGACTCCCATACCTGATTGCTTTCTCCCAAATAAGCCATTGCCGGCGCATATTGGACTTCATCACCAAACTCCACTTCCCACCTCGCTTCATCTCCTATCGAAGTATCACCCTGTAAACCTGCATTACCTTGATAAAAGAATACACTGTATTGCTGTCCTACGACCAAATCGAGGATGGTAGCCTTGAAACTTTCTGTATTGGAACTGCTCACCCATGCTCCCACAAACACCCCCCCGTCAGGTGACGAAGGCATTCCGTCCGCCAGTCCTCCCCACTGACCGCTTCCTGTGGTGGGCATGGGAGATCGCCAAGAGTCAGCGGTTCCTTGTACATCGATCCAACCGGAATTATTGCTTGTTATATTACTATTGTAACCATCGGTACTGGCCACGCTCTCTAATGACTCGAAAGAACCATCGGCAGGTAATATGGAATTACAAACTCCAAACTCATCCGCATCCAATATCCCATCGTTATCATCGTCCAGGTCATCTGCATCGCTTACCCCATCCCCATCGGAATCCTCACAAGAATCGCCGAGCCCATTGCGATTTTGATCTGGGGAAATTTGGGAGGCAGTCCCTAAACCTTGGCCAGAAGCAGCAGCCACTGGAATACCATCAGCATCTACAGCGATACCCAGGTTATCCTGGACAGGAGCCGCATAGCCGTTAAATGTATCTCCCGTATTACCTCCGTCCATGGATGAGGCCGTAAAGTCCGCAAAGGTAAAACTCCCATCGCCTTCAAGCGCATCCGGGCAGCCGTCACCGTCGCTGTCCAAGTCCATATGATCCAATATCCCATCCCCGTCAGTATCCCTAAATCCACACTGCCCTACTTGGAGGTTGATCGTCTGGGCAGGATTCCCTACATCTGCCACCAAATAGACTATTGTCCCTGAAGTAATGATCTTGAAATCAGGGTAATTGGCATTGGTTACAAATTCATTAACAGGCCCCCTGAAGTCGATCCTGCTCTCATTCTGGGACAGGATCCGTATTTTGGTATTATCATCGAAATCATTCCCTTCTACAGTAAAGCCAGCCCCGGTATTCGTCGTCATAAAGAAAGAATCCCCCGCATCAAAATCACCGGGAACATCATATTCCGCCTTGGCAATGACCGTGATCGGCACTCCATTGAGTGAAGTGATCTTCACACCAGCATTTCCTGTCCCTGGAGACATGCGTAAATCCCCGTCTGCTTCACTGTTCACCAGACTTCCATTTCCTACAAGGTACCTTTCGATTCTTACAGGCACTACAGTACCTGTGGTTTGGTCGTAGATTTCCCCTTCCACCACTGTTCCTGAAGTCAAGCCTTCTAGGGAAATATTATTGATTACCGAACAGTCAAACCCTTCCTCTACATCCAATATCCCATCATTATCATCGTCCAAATCATCGTCAGCATACACCCCATCGCCGTCAGCATCTTCGCAAGCATCCCCTACGCCATTACCATTGGCATCTGGTCCCAATGTGGCGCTCAGTCCGAGTCCTTGTCCTCCTGAGGCGATCGATGGCACTCCGCTAGCGTCCACATCGGTACCGAAGTTTCCGGTCACCGGCCCAGCATAGCCATTAAAGGTGCCGCCTGAGTTGCCTCCGTCCAAGCTGGAGGGGCTTATATCTGCGCCCGAAAAGCCACCGTCTCCTTCAAAGGCATCCGGACAACCGTCACCATCGCTGTCCAGGTCATACCTATCAGGGAGTCCATCTCTATCGGTATCCTTGTTGAAATTACACACCGTCACGTAAATCTGAAAATTTTGCAGGGGCTCGGATCCTGTACTGGAGTTAGGTAGACTATAGGTGACACGCGTTGAGCTTACCCCATCGGTAGCAGAAAAAATGCTGGTAAACCCACAGGTATTATAAGTGGCTACTGCTGGAGGCACTGGGGTCCTGAAAAAGTGGCTAGCCTCCCCTACAGTAGTTACCATTTGGTTATAAAAATTGGAAGCACCACAAGTATTGGGGTTTTGGGTGGCAGTAGAGGTTCCCACGGTTCCGTTAAATCCATACTCTATCGAAACTGCCTCACTTTGAACACCGCCTCCCGTATTTACCCCATAAAGATTATTCAAACTATAAACCCGCACAGACTGAGGGATGACCGTTCCGGTAAAAGAAACTTCGAACGAATTTTCTGACCCAGCAGGACTGGTAATCTGATTATTGAATCCACCGGCTGTCCCCAAAGTAGGTGCTGGGTTAACAAAACTACCCGAAGTAGAAACGGTAACATCAAACCCCTGTATCCTGTTGACATTGGTAAAGGTCACTGGGAAATCGGTGATATTGGCAGAAAAATCCAATGAAGCCCCGTCCAACAACACCTCTTCTGTGGTACAGACCGTCTCATCAGCATCTGTGATCCCGTCATTGTCATCATCGGCGTCATCTATATTACATATCCCGTCACCATCGTAATCGTCTTCTGGCTCCATCCCTCCTACCGTCCCGGCACAAGCCTGAAGGCTAAAGGTATATTCTGGAAAGGACAGCGCAGCCAAGGTCTTCCCAACCTCCAACTTCCAATCACCTTCATGCCCCGTAACATCCGTAGAAGCAGCCACGGTCACTCCCAAGACCTTTTCCAAATAGGCTACAGCTGCCTTTCCCTGAGGGCCTTTCGCAAATTCACAACCGTAAATATTGATGTGGTGGATTCCTACCGGAATATTCAAAAACCGCTCTTCCAAAAACTCCGCAACCTCCTGAGGACCGCTCCAGTGACCATCGATCAGCAGCTCCCCACTTCGTCCATGGGTGAAAAACTGGAAAATCCCGCCAGTGGCATCACTACCACTCTTCAAATGGGACGCCCCCTCCACGTCCTTATCCACAAAAACAGTGGGGTGACCATCAAAACCGTATACTGTACCTTTGCTGAATGATAGAAAAAAAATCACTAGTAGTGCAATCAACAACCTGTAAACAAGCCTCATATTCTTCTTAAATCAAATGACAACATCATTTTATATCGAAAAGCTCATGGAATAAAATAGCTTAAATAGACACATATCACCTTTTATAGGTGATTTATGCCTATTGATAAAACCACCACTCCTTGTTGACCACAGGTGGTCAAGGAAGTTCTATTCCGTGGTATTAGTTTGTGGTAAACATGAACCCATACCAATTGCTTTTATAAATTCTTTGTAAAACTACACTAGGCCAAAGGACCTACAACTGACAAAAAATCGACTATAATCTGACTTTTGTCATGCGGATTATTGCATTAATCACCATATACCATCTAATTCTATCTAAAAATGGTATCTACAACTAACTAAAATCAGTCCCTACTTATTCAGGAAGCCCCATCATTTCCAGGACTCCCGGTCATATTCATCATTGAAATCCAAGGTGAATCAATGTACTAGTGACTGTACTCTATATTACTATGTTGGTCAGTTTTCTAAAACCCCCTGTGCTTTGGGGTAAAATTCAAATTGATTAACTCAATCAGTCTGTAAACAATCAAATGCTACTTCTAAAATATCGTGTCTAAGCAAAGTGGCATTGTACCACCAAACGTTACGCTTCTTTTCTAGCTGCATTGGCAGCTAGGCTAAAATCTATCTGTAAAAGGAATAGTGTATCTTTCTTTCTAAAAACTCCGAATATGCTCAATGACAAATCATGACACTATAACCCCGAGTAAGCCGGAACTATTTTTTTTAATAAAATCATACTATCAGGATTTCAAAAGCATATCTACGACATTAAGTTACATTTTTTACTATAATTATACCAAACTTATACATAAAAGATGATGAAACAGCCCAAGCAAAACGGTTAAAAAAAGCCATTTTTCATCAACCATCGGCACATAAAAAACAATGAACAGACTGTAATCAAAAATGAACGAATCAGAAAATTCTTCTCGTAGGAAGAAAAAAAACTATTAACCTCGCCACTAAACCTGGTTTCAATGCCGTTTAGTTTAAACCTGGGAGATGCATTAGCCTACCTATTGCTGTCTAAAATCAGCTCAAAATCAGCCGATTGGCTTTAGGTTTAGAAGGGATCCCGCCAAAATATACCCCTAAATCCCCTAAAGGGGACTTTCTGATTACCCTTTCAGAGGACGGGGGAGGTTTTGGGAACCGAAATTATCTTTTCCCATCTCGGTTAGACTTACTTTTCTGGCGGATTAGGCCATGCACAGGTCACTGTGATAAAAAAATCTTCTTCTTACTCTTCTACGACCCAGTAATTCAAATAACCGGAGGGTGTCTCCAACACCACTTTCAGCAACTTGGAGTCTAGCCCATCCAGCGACACCGCTGCCGCTTCATCATCGAGATTTACTGCGCCAAAATCCCAGTAGTTGTCAAGCCCTCCCTTTTGGAAATTATTGGAAGAGGCAATCCACACCCGGCCTTTCTCACCTTTTGCAAAAGCTTTCCATGTCAGCTTTAGGCTTTCCTTTGCACGATTCACCTCAAAGTCTGCCGCCGATACCTGCCCTACGAAAGAAACTCCGTCCAACTCCATCGCTTGGCCTTTAGGAAGCGAAAGCTCCAAATGATGGGCTATCGAGGGAAATATATCCACCATCTCTGGTTCGTTGTCCTTAAAGTACCCGTTGAGATTATCGGCATTGGTCGCTATCCATATGGCCCGTTCCCTTTCACTTTGTCCCCCATGTCCATCGCCGCTTTCTGTACGGCCATGATCTGTAGTGACCACCAGCATCCAGTCTTCCTCAAAATTGGCTTCTCTGTACTTTATGGCCTCCCAAATCCTTCCTATCTGAACATCGGCCTTCTTTACACCATCTATCATTTCGGGGCTATTGCCGTATTTGTGTCCCATATCATCCGAGTATTCTAGGTACACCCAAGCCAAATCCGGCCCTTCTTTTCTGACATGGGTAGCCGCCTCCTTGGATACCACTTCATCAATCAAATGGATAAACTCCCGCTGCTCATCATGTGGGAAATGAAGCGTGTCGATCTCCATTCCATCATAATAGTAATCAAACGAAAAATGCCCCGTGGCAGGCAAATTGGCGCCGACAAGCTTCGTCCGATTATCCAGCCACGTAGAGTATATGGCTGTTTTCTTGGATGGGTATGCTGTCTTAAACGCCCTAAAGATGGTGGGGTAATAATAATTGGGCTGTTTGATGGAGTTGCCCCAGACATTGTGTTTATTGGCCCAAGTGCCTGTAAGCAGGGAATTGTAACCTACCGCAGAAATAGTAGGTGTCTCACTATAGGTCTCCGGATCTCCGCCCATAATGGCCTTCGTAAATCCCCCTTCAGCAGCTACCGCATCGATATTGGGTGTATCCACCGTGTCGACCACATCTTTAGGGATGCCGTCCACGATGACAAAAAGTGCCTTTTTTGTCTTTTCTTGGCCCTGAACCTGCATTACCAACATCAGTAGTAGAATTGAAAGATAGGTTTTATTCATAGGTACTATTAATTTCATATCAAATATAGACTTATTTTCTAACCTGAGTTCGACTTATTATTGGTATTAAAATTCATTGCGAACCTGTCAATGGATTAATCACAAATTAACCTTTAACTTTAAATAAACATCCACCTACCACCTACCCGACATTAACCATGGCCAACCACAACAGCATTTCCGAAAGGGCAATTAAAGCCGCCCAAAGTAGTATGAGAGCCGACTTGGAAGTTTACTTTGAAGCCCTGGATAACCTCTACGACCCGACTGAAAATCCCCTAGGCACCTTCCCTTTAAATATGGCGGAAAATGTCCTGGGATGGCACCTGCTAAAGGATAAAATCCAAACCATCCAAGAAACCGTAAAAATCCCCGACTGGGCTTCCAAATACGGTAACACCCTGGGTGTGGATACTTTCCGGGAAACTGTCGCCCAGTTTCTCTCGGAATTTCATATCGGCTGCCCCGTGAGCAAAGACCATTTGGCTTTTTCTTCTGGCCTGACTTCGGCCATTGACCTCACTGCCTTTTTGCTTGCCGATCATGGCGACACAGCTATTTTTCCCGCTCCTGCCTACCCGGTCTACAAAAACGATATTGGTGCCATTCCGGGTATCAAACGCTTTGACCTGCATACCCACCATGCTATTGACGAGCTGAAAGACGGTATTCCCCTCACTATAAAACACTTGGACGAAACCCTTCACACTCTTACTGAAGCTGGAGAAGTATTCAAAATTTTGGTACTGACCAGCCCGGACAATCCCACTGGAACTGTTTATTCGCATAAGCAACTCCAAGAAATCACAGCATGGTGTATCGATCACAAGATCCACCTTATCGTCAATGAAATTTATGGGCTTTCACTCATTGACACGACGCACCCGGCCATAGCCGGTGATTACAAAAATCCGGAACTTTTTAGTTCGTTCGGAAAGATCATGGCCAAACGCCAAAGTCCTTATCTCCACCTTTGGTATTCATTCTCCAAGGATTTTGGCATTTCGGGTTTTCGGGTAGGCATGGTCCATTCCCATAATGAGACCTTTCTAAAAGCCTATGCCAACACCAATCTCACCCACTCGGTCTCCAACCACACCCAGTGGCTCCTACAATGCCTGCTGGAAGACAGAAACTTCATCGGAAATTATATCACCCACTACCAAAAAGAGCTGACCGATTGCTACGTAATGGTCGTCGCGTCACTGAAAAAACTCCAAATCCCCTATGTACCTTCACGCGGAAGTCTCTTCGTCTGGATAGACCTGTCCGCATGGCTTGCAGAAAACACCGATGAAGGCCAAAAGACCCTTTGGATGGACATTTATCAATCTACCGGGGTTCTCCTGACGCCAGGTGAAGGCTTTGGGCACCTCCAAAAGGGACATTTCAGATTGGTCATCTCCTCCCACACCAAAGCAGCCCTACAGGTAGCCATCCAACGACTGGAAGACTATCTTCAGCAAAATTAAGTGAGGTCAGGCCGAGCGGACCTGTCTATCCCCCCATAGCCGTCAGGCTAATGAATGTACGTTGTTGAAAACCTATATCCTTTATTGGTGTCTGTATTATTCACAAATGGCCTAGGGGGATTACAAATCCCCATTATCTCGGTTCGAGATTACAAATCTCGAACAGCTAAGTTCGTGTATTTGGGGCAGTTGGTGTGCTGATAGCAGCTTAAACCCGGAATATGCATTAGCCCTATCTGTTGCGACATGAAACTGCTTCAAAATCAGCCGTTTCACTTTAGTTTTCAGCATAACCGTAGCGGTGCTACGCTAATACCTCCAAACTAACTGATTTTCTTGCAATTTCAGCTCTCACTACGATTCCTAACGCATAATCTGGGTTAAACTGGCGGCTATGGTCTATCCTCCAGGTAGAGCCGAGGGTCTCCACTACCCTTCGACTCCGCTCAGGGTGACAAGCGTGTTGTACTTCCCCTAACTTATGAGCATTGCCCCCCTAAGGGGACTTTCTGATTATTCCTCCAGAGGATGGGATAATTTTAGAAAACCGAAATATGAGGTTACTAGGGATTGATCCAAATATCTTCATTGGTGACTGGCTTTATTTCTCCTGAAGCATCGAGAAAAACCTTTCTGGAAAGAGTTAGCTCTTTCACCAAGTCTCCATTTAGCTTTAAGCCCTTCTCATCCGCAGAAGACCATTGACTCAGGTGCCGTTTCAGTCCAGGACTGCCCCATCCTTCCGCAAAATAATGCAGTGTCGGTTCTTTCAGGCCTAGTTGGTCGACCCAGCGATAGAGCGCATTCATGGCGGCATTGTCACGCTTGCTTTTTGCTGCTTGCTTGAACTGATCGAAGAGATATGGCTCAGAGCGCAGGTACCGTTGCTTTTTTTCTTGGTACCGCTTGATCAGACGAGGCACCCATTTCACCAAAAAATAAAGCAATACGGCCACCAAGACAATCATGGCCGCCAGCTTCTCTGGGCTTAGCCCTAGGAAGGTCAACGGGGCTTTTTCTTCTGCCACAGCGGCTTCGGCTTTTTGGACAGTAAGCAATGAATCCTTTAAGGTCTCCAACATCCCCAAGTCGGGATTGGGCTTTACTTCGACTTTTACACTTGGGAGTGTGCGTTTATAGAGTTGCTGTTGATGGGGATTCCACCAAGTAAACACCATCTCGGGGATCTCCACCTCTCCTTCTTTTTCGAAAAGGTAGCGCGTCACCTCTGTCCGTACTGCACCGATGGCCGTTTTGGTACGGATATTCTGAATATCACTCCGACCGGGGTACTGGCTGACACCGGGAAGGCTGTCCCACGCTACAGGAGGGATCAGCTGTGGCACGGTGTTGTCCGCATTCCTGATGATCTTCCGCTGGATGACATCACCGACCTTGACATCTTTTAAGCTGCCGCTCCATTCCTGCCGCACACTCAAGCTACTGGAAACCAACCAACTGTTGATATTGAATCCGGGAGGAATCGGTCGGACCTTGATCACCCGTGCCTTGGTCGTTATGGTATGGGGCTTCCCCTTGTAGTCTCCATCTTTCGGAGATTCCACTTCTATTTCTACGGCGGGAAATTGCACATCCTTATTGGCAAAGGGAAAAACATTATAGATCATTTCTACCCCCGGGTAGGTTTTCCCATTTTTGGAAGTACTGGTGCTGACATTACGAAAGAAAACGGTATAGGCTCCGTTTACTTTTATATTGCCCGGATCCACGCCTTTGGTAAACCAGGTGGACGTGTAGACGCGAACAGTAACCTGTACGGGCTCTCCCACATATGCTGTGCTCTTATTCAGCTGCACTTCACTCCAAAGGGTCTGTCCTGAAACAGGAAGCACCAAACAACAAAATGCCAGCACACACAAGCATCTTGCACGCCAAGAGTTATCGGTCTGCCTCTCGTGTCTCTCCCAGCCAAGGAACTTTGTAAGCCTCCCCAAGCCACTCTTACGGATTGCGTTCATATATAGGCTACCAGCTTTTCTCATTGGGATCAGGTTTCATTTTTTTGCGCTTCACCTCGAATTCAAATTTCTTTTGTAAAAACCGAGCTGGATCATCGTCGATTTTACGGAGCAGGACTTCTTGGTTATCATCGGACTTGCCGGCCATCTTCAGGTCATCAGGCACTTCGTCCAGCTCCTTGGCGGTTCTGGTACCCGTGGTGGCGGTCTCCGACAAGCGTTCTTTCTCCATGTCTTTTTTGGTTGCTTCCTGTCCTCCTCCACTGAGGTCCTCCATGCTTTTGTTTTGTTTGGTTTTGGCAGGGCCATTTTCCGCCTGTTCCTCTGCTTGGGAAGGATCGATTTTGCCACCGCCAGACAGCACCTTGTCCAGTTGCATTTTGCTGTCTTGGGCCACTTTTAACCCAGGATCTTGGGACGCTGCCATCCCGAATGCCATCTGTGCCGCAGCATAATCCCCGTTTTTGAAATAGGCCAATCCCAAGTTATAGGCACCTATGGCACTGGTATCTTGGCTGAAGGCCTGAATCGCTTCCTCATAATCTCCTGCTTTGTAAAAGGCCACGCCTTGGCGGAGGGGATTGTCATATAGTTTTGCCGCTACTTCAAAATCTCCCGCATTGCTTTTTTTCTGAGCCTGGTAATCCCTCGTGTACCATAGATCGGCAAAGTGCTCCACGGGCTGTTTTTGACCACAGGAGCTGAGCATTATCACCAAGCAAAACACTACCCATCCCCTACGAAACCACATCAACAAAATGAGCGCCGCCGGAATGACCAACAATAAGCCTGCATCCCTCCACTCGTCTTTCTTTTCTTCTGGCTGTTCGGTGAATTTCAGGTTTTCACGGACATCTTTGGCGATCAATTCCACGTCACTGTTGTCCAAGGTCAGGGCATGCACAGCACTGTTTTCGAGGGAATTGATCTGTCCAAGTACTGCGGAATTTAATGAAGAATGCACGGGATTGCCGTCGGCCTTTAGCACACCTTTTCCTGAAAATGCGGGCACATCACTTCCCGAAGGAGTATTCACCGGCATGATTTCCAGTTTACGGTTTCCGGCACCTACAAATTCCTGCACCAGGTCAAAATCTCCCCCTACAAAATCATCCGAAAACAACAGCACTGTACCCGGAGCCGAGGTCACACTCATAAGACTATCGGCCAAGACCAATGCGCTAGAGAGATCGGATCCCCTGAAAGGCATCACCTTGGGAGATAATGTTTCGATATGGCTTTTGATGATTTTGTAATCCCGGGTCAGTGGCACTATGGTGTGCGCCGTTCCTGCATAGCCCACCAGTGCCACACGTGCTCCAGGCCCTGCATCCAAGAAATCGGTTATTTTAAATTTTGCCCGCTCTAGACGGCTGGGCTGAATGTCATCGGCCATCATGCTTTGGGACAGGTCGAGCAGGATCACCATGGGCGTTTCGAGCACTTGACCGGGCAGCTCTACTTTTTTCCAAGTCGGCCCGGCCAACCCTAGGACGCCTAAGCCCAGCACCGTCATCAACAACAGGTGCATCAACAGCTTCACCCGACCGCTGCCTTTACTGATCATATAAGGGCGAAGATGAGGGGCAATGTGCTTTTTCCAGCTACTTTGCTCACGCAAATTGGCCAGGCCTAGCAAAAGCAAGGCCACCACTCCGGCAAAACCCCAAAGCAGCTGTGGCCTCAAGAAGTGAAAGGCTCCCCAATCTATCGGAAACAAGTCATCAAACATCCCCATCTTTATTCATTCCATTTTTTATTACACTCACCAGGTTATTCAGCAAACTGCCCATGAATATCAACATCATAGCTACCGCCAAAGGATACATGTACAGCAAGGTCACGGGGCGATGTTCCTCTTCTTCGTACTCGATCGGCTCCAGCGTATCCACTACTTGGTAGATTTTTTGTAACTGCTCCGCGTCTTTGGCGAGAAAATACCTTCCGCCCGTCATTTCCGCTATTTGCTGCAAGGTCTTCTCATCTAGGTCCGATCCGGAATCGCCGGGATTACCGATGCCAATGGTATAGATGATCACCGAGTCCTGTTTGGCCATGTCTGCCCCATCCAGTGGCAGCACATCCGTCCCTGCATCCACACCGTCTGTCAGCAATAACATCACCTTGGTCTTGATCGTATCCTGATCAAACATATCAATGCCTTTCGTGATGGCCTTTCCGATATGGGTCATCTGTCCCGCCATGCCCACATCAGCTTCCTCCAGCATCTGATCCACCGTGCCCAGATCAGGAGTAAAGGGCGCTTGGACATAGGCATTGGTCGCAAAAAAAACCAAGCCCATTCGGTCCCCTTTTCGTTTTTCAATAAAATCATGCATTAGGGACTTTACCGCATCCCATCTTCTTACTTTTTCACCTTTTACCTCCCAGTCCTTTTGGGCCATACTGAATGAAATATCTGCGGTGATCAGAAAATTCCTCGACGTTTTCACTTTCATTTGGGGCTCTCCCACGAGCTGGGGCGAAGAAAGGGTCATCACCACCAGTACCCATCCCAAAATCAATATCAGCCAATTGAAAAAATTACGTCTTTTGACCAATGCCGACCGCCGTGGCTTGTCTCCCGTATAATCCAAGGCCTTTTCAAACCCGGGATATTGCAGCGATGGGCTTTTTATCCGCAGTGGAGGCAGGATAAAAAACAGCAGTATGGGCAATGGCAACAGCCAAAACATCCAAGGATAGCCGATTTCGAAATTAGCGGGTAACATGATCCTTGATCCATTTTTTAGTGTTGGTAATAATGGCCGTCTTTACTTGCTCTTCAGGCAGTTCATCTTGGTAAATCAGCCGATCGATCCGCTCCTGTAGCGCCACGAAGCCGACCCCTCGGGCTTTCTTGTCCAAAAAGGTGTACCAAGACTTTCCGTACATTTGTCCTACCCTGTCTCGTCCGTAAGCATGCATGGCTGTGCGCTTCAGCAACACGAAACTGTACAATAGGGGACGCTTTCCACTGGCCACATTTTCCAGTTCTGCCAGGGCTTCCCGGCGGTACCGGTTTTTATGATAGACCCGCACCTGCAAAACCACCAACACCACACCCCCAACAACACCAACCCACCTAAAATAGGCCAGCCAATGGTCTCAAAAGTAAAGGGCACCGCCTCCGGTTCCTGCAGAGGCCCCAGCTTAAGCCCAGCAGCGATTTGTGCCAATGAATCGGTGGCCAACGTATCTTGTCTTACCATCATCTTCATCGCTTTCCTCTTTTAAAATACGCTTTGATTTGGCTTTCGATTGGTGCTACCGTATCCACACTGAAGACAGGTATCTTATGTTTTTTTAAAGTCGCCTCAAAAGCCGTTAGATCCGTATCAAAACCTTCTTCAAATTGCTTTTGTAAATGCTTTTTACGGCCATCGATGCTCACTTGGTACTGCTGGTCTCCTGCGACAAATTTTGATTTGGGAATCTCCCGCTCCATGGGGTCAAACACCTTGGCCACTACCACATCATTGTGCTGGGCGATTTGTTTGAGGTACTTGATAGTCTGGGGAGAATAGCGGTGAAAATCACCAATAAAGAACACTAAAAAATCGTGGGTAACGATATTCCTGATACGAGCAACGACCTCCTTGAGCGCCATATCAAAATCAATCGCCTGGGAAGTAGCCAACTCATGGTTTCTAGAAACAATTTTCTCCAATAAACGAAGAATATTTTTACGATCTCGCTTAGGAAAAACAATGTCTATTCCCTCATCTGCAAAGACCACTCCGCCCACGCGATCACCTTCCTTGAGTACCCGGAAGGCTAGCATTGCGGCAAGTTCAGCAGCCACCACCGCCTTGGTACGCTTTTGGGAACCAAAAAACATGGATTTTGACTGGTCCACCACTATTAATGCCGGTTTTTCTTTTTCTTCGGTAAAGACCCGCGTGTGCGTTTGCTGTGTTCGAGCAGTGACTTTCCAATCGATATTGCGAATATCATCTCCCTTTACATAATTCCTTACCTCCTCAAAATCCAATCCCCTGCCCCTGAGCTTGGAGGCATGTTTGCCTGCCAAAATGGTGTTTACTTTCTGCTTTCTGGCCTGAAGGCTAAAATGATGCGCCAGGTACTCCATCCTCACCAACTCTTCCAGGGAGGTGAATACATCTTTGGGGTATTTCTGTTGACTACTGGCCATAAGGACGTTTTATGCTACCACGGCGACTTTACCGATCAATTCCTCCAACACCTTGTCCGCTGTCACGCCTTCTGCATTGGCTTCATAGCTTAGGATCAAGCGATGGCGCAAGCAGTCGTACACCACTGCACGGATATCCTCGGGGGTGACATGGTCCCGTCCTTCCATCCAAGCATGGGTCCTAGAAGCCCTGTCTATGGCGATGCTTCCTCTTGGGCTGGCACCAAACTCAATCCAGCTATCCAATTCTTCGCTGTATTTTTTCGGGTACCGACTGGCGGAGATAATATCCACAATGTACTTTTCCATGGCTTCTGAAATCTTCACTGTGGCGATTTCCTGCCTTGCCGTAAAAATCACCTCAGGGCTCAGCCGTTCCTTTTCTTCCCCAGTGGTCTTTTTCTGCTCCTCCCTATTGAGCCGGAGAATGGCCAGCTCGGCAGCATCATCTGGATAGTCAATGATCACGTGCATCAGAAAACGGTCCATCTGGGCTTCGGGAAGTGGGTAAGTTCCTTCCTGCTCCACGGGGTTTTGGGTGGCCATGACCATAAACAGCGGATCCATGGCATAGGTCTTCCCAGCTACCGACACCTGTCGCTCTTCCATGGCTTCGAGCAAGGCCGACTGCACCTTGGCAGGGGCACGGTTGATCTCATCGGCCAAGATCAGGTTATTGAAAATCGGGCCTTGTTGGAAAACAAATTTCTCCTTTAGCTCAGGTTGGTAAATCTCCGTCCCGGTAATATCAGAAGGCAACAAGTCCGGTGTAAACTGTATTCTGCTCAGTCCACAGTCAAGTTCTTTGGAAAGGGTCTTGATCGCCCGTGTTTTGGCCAAGCCCGGCAAGCCTTCCAAAAGCATATTGCCATCGGCCAACAACACCAAAATGATCCTATCGATCAGCGTATCCTGCCCGATAATGGAAGCTGACATCCGTGTCTTAAGTTCCTTTATTGATTCATTTGCTGTCATGTAGTGCGTACTGGTTATTGGTGATTGAGTGATTGGTGATTGGATAGGCGCTCCACGGCCCATAAACTTCCGTGGCCTTACTGCTCCCTCATGTTTCTTGGACAGTAAAGCTATCGGCATTCGCTATTCACCAAAGGTAAAATGGGGCAGCTACATAGGAACTGCCCCATTAAAAAAAGGTTGTATTTGAATCGGCAGCTCCCTAGTTTCTAGGAGGCGTTGCCATTTGCTGTACTACTTTATCTATGGACAGAGAAGACCCTGTCTGAGGAGGAAACTCCTTAAACGTAGATAAAAACTCCGCAGCGTAGCGCTGTGCCGGCACAAAGAGCCACATATTCTCTCCATACCACTTCACATACATTCTAGAATCGGGAGAGACCTCATAAGGATCTGCTCTTAAATTCACAATAAGTGGCCAACTAGGCGATTTTCTATAAGCTTGTGAAATATCACCTTCCATGATGGTAAAATGAACCTTCCACATGCCATAACGAATGGCATTCAAGTTAGCACCTGCGTCAAAATAAAAGATTTCCTTTCTAGGAGACTCTTCTACTTCACCTTTGAAAAACGGCATCATATTGTAGCCATCCAAGTGTTGCTTAAAGGTCTTTCCATTGGCTTGGTAGCCGTTCTTTACTTTTTCTTTGATATCCGGCTCACCGGCAGCTGCCAAAATAGTTGGCATCATGTCCTCATGACTAAAGATATCATTATAAACCGTACCCGGCTCGATCACTCCTGGCCAGCGGATTGCGGTAGGAACACGGAAGCCACCTTCCCAAGTGGTTCCTTTTTCACCTCTAAAAGGAGAGCTGCCACCATCAGGCCACGTAACTTTCTCTGCACCGTTATCCGTAGAATACATCACGATGGTATTATCAGTAATGCCCAACTCGTCCAGTTTGTCGAGAATTCTCCCTACAGCCTTGTCATGCTCTACCATACCGTCAGGGTATATCCCAATTCCAGTCACGCCATCACTTTCCTCTTTCAGGTGCGTCCAAATATGCATACGCGTAGCACTCAACCAAACAAAGAAAGGCTTGCCATCGGCATGGGCTTTTTCGATAAATTCGATCGCAGCGTCTTCAAACTCTTCATCGACCGTTTCCATTCGCTCTTTGGTCAATGGGCCCGTATCTTCGATGCTGCCGTCAGCAGTACTGTGGATCACTCCCCTTGGACCAAACTTCTTCCTGAATTCTGGATCTTTGGGGTAATAATATCCTTCCGGCTCCTCTTCAGCGTTCAGGTGGTACAGGTTACCAAAAAACTCATCAAAACCGTGGTTGGTCGGCAAGTGTTCATCTTGATCGCCTAGGTGATTTTTACCAAATTGGCCCGTAGCATAGCCCTGTGGCTTGAGGAGATCGGCAATAGTAGGCTGGGATTCTTGGATCCCGTGGCTATCTCCAGGCATTCCGATTGTGAGTAACCCTGTTCTGAATGGGTGCTGACCAAGGATAAACGCCGCTCTTCCCGCAGTACAGGATTGCTGGCCGTACCAGTCCGTAAATACAGCTCCTTCATTGGCTATTCGGTCGATGTTAGGTGTCTTGTACCCCATCATGCCATTATTATTAAAGCCCACATTGGACCAACCAATGTCATCACCCCAGATCACCAGGACATTGGGCTTCTCCTGCGCTTCTGCTATTTGCCAGCTACTGGCCGCCAAAAAGCAAGTCACTAAAATTTTCTTAAACATACATCATAGAATTAATTGTAAATAAATAAGGGTTCAGCTTTACATGTTGATTGAGATGAGAAGTTAACCATTATCAATTCTACGATTGCGAGAAATCACCAATCGACTGCCAATATTTACCAATTTTGGCAAAAATCAGCTATATGGAATTATTACCAAAACAATTAAAAAATCAATATCAAAATTGTGCAACAGTACTTTATAACCTGAGTTCGGCTTATTGTAAGTAGTAAAAACGTCATAGCGGACGCAGTAAAAAATGCCGTTATTCCGACAGCTATGCTGCAGAACCACTAGCATTGAGTTTGTAACTCAATAGGGGGCATAGGAAGCCTGTTGAGCTTCATCGAATGCCCTATTTTTATTTGTTGTTCTTTTTTTACGGTTTTGTAACTGGATTGAAGAAACACCCGATCCTATAATACTCCGGGGATCAAACTTCCCAAATGGGAGCCAAATGCCAAGATCAAACAAGAGATCACCGCCCCTATGCTAATGGCAATAAAAGAAGACGCTCGTGGCAACTTAAAAATATAGGCCGCAATGGTCCCCATGTATACCCCCGTAAAAGGCAGCGGTATCATCACAAACATCATCAAACCCCAAAACCCATATTTTTGGATTTTGTCGCCTACACCACTCTTGGCTCGGCGCATCAGTTTTACTGACTGGCTTTTATACATGCGGTACTTCCATAGTCGGTTATTAAAATTATCAATCAAAAACATCATGATCGGAAATACCAGCAAATTCGCAATAAGCCCTACTCCAAGGGCCGTCAGGGGATGGAGGCCATTGAGCACTCCGTATGGTATCCCTACCCTGGATTCCCCAAAAGGAGAAATGCTCAATAAAAAGGTATGTATTATTATATTAATCATTATTGTCGTTTAAATATATAGTAAGAAATCACTTCCTGTCCGTACCCTATCGTTCGCTACCTTATCAATAGGGTATACACTAAAACCAAATTGTAAATTACAGGAAGTCCGTCAAGAAATTAGATGGACATAATATGGTGGAGCCCGTCCAGAAAAATGAGGCACTACGCCTGATCTCAAAGATACTTTTCTTACTGGCTTATAGGCACTAAAAAAAGTCTGGTACCCTATGTTAAAATCTACTGACTGTAGGAAAAATGTTTTGCCGGGATGCTGTTCGTTATCCCCCAAACAACTCGCCGCCCTGGCAGACCTTGCCTGAACATAGCTCCCTGCAATGGCGGTATTATCACCATTGGCCCTTAGTACTGTTTTCTCCACCGCTTTTGCCACAGAAGCCGCTTCCATTTCCCCCATGAAAATGGTAAAGGCCACTAGGCAAAATAAAAAGAAAACAATCTTGGAGCATTTATTCATTGGTGCGAATGTAGATACATTTATTAGATTTTGGTACAAAAACCAAAACTCTTATACGGGAAAGTTGATTTCAAGTTTGGTGCCAAAAGTAAAAATCATGACACCATGGCCATTTTTATAAGCAATAATCCTTTTATGTCAGTCTCTGTAACATCAAAGAAAGAAGCCAAGCCCATCGGTCCAGCTATTTTGGAATGTCGACGGGCTTGGCCTCCTTGGGATGCTATCTCTTTTAGGACAATGCCTCTTTCCGTACTTTTTCTACCTCATCTGGCGCAATCGGCAGCGGAGTACCCAATAGATCAGCACCTGAATCCGTAATGACAAAATCCTCCTCTACCCGGATTCCTCCAAAGTCACGGTAAGTATCCAGCTTATTGTAATCGATAAAATCCTTGAATTTGCCTTCGGCCTTATACATATCGATCAATTCAGGGATAATATAAATCCCCGGCTCCACTGTAATGACATTATTTGACTCCAGTGCTTTGCCCAGCCGAAGTGACTTCAGGCCAAACTCGGAGGATTTTTTTAGCTCGGGCGTATAGCCTACATATTGCTCACCGAGGTTTTCCATATCGTGCACATCCAGCCCCATCATGTGCCCAAGTCCGCACTGAAAAAACATGGTATGCGCTCCTGCTGCCACCGCTTCTTTGGCATCGCCTTTCATCAGTCCTACTCCTTTCAACCCTTCTACCAAAGTCTCTGCCGCCAATAGATGGACATCCAAGAAACGTTTACCCGGGCGAAGGGATTCCACTGCCGCCCGATGAGCATTATAGACGATTTCGTATAGCTCCCTTTGCCGTGCATCAAACTTGCCGCTAACAGGGAAGGTCCTCGTCATATCGCCTGCATAAAACTCCGTGGATTCTGCTCCTGAGTCAAACAACATGATATCTCCCTCCTTCAGCGTATTGCCATAATAATGATTGTGCAAAGTCTGCCCATTGATCGTAGCTATCGGGGGAAAAGACAGGGAGGCATTATACGACCTGGCCACGCTCGTAGCCACGGCTACCAACTCATATTCCTTCATTCCAGCTCTGGCCGCTTTCATCACTGCTAGGTGAACGGCAGAAGTCCTGCTCACTGCTTCATCCATTTCGGCCAGCTCCTCGGACGATTTAATATTACGCTGCTTGGCCACTGCCTGAATCAACTTCACTGAAGGCATGCTTTCCACCTCCTCTATAGATTTGCCCAACAATTCACGAAGCTTCAGCACATGCTCTCCCCTGTAAGGAGGAAGGATATGACAGTCTGCTTTGATAAAATCAGCCAACTTTCTCAGTGGCGCCGTGTTCACCACACCGACTTGCTCACCAAGCTCGGCGATAGTTGGCTGTGGCCCGGTCCATACGATATCGTCTATTTCATAATCGTCTCCGAAAATATAATCCTTGTCCGCATCACAGTCGATCACTCCTACCAATCCTGGCAGAGAAATCCCAAAGTAATATAAAAAGGTACTGTCCTGTCTGAAGGGATACCAGTTATGGTCAAAATTGATGCTTGCTTCATCGTTTCCTAAAAAAAGCAATTGGCCCTTGCCCATTTCAGCTCTGAGTTTGGCCCTTCTTTCTTGATAAATCTCTTTCTTGAACATTATATGTGGGTAGGTTAAATTTGATATCCTACAAATGTCCGAAAGTATTTGGACAAACAAAAAAAGAAGGCTGTTATTGGTTATCGGGTTACTGGTGTGTTGGGTTATAGAGTTACTAGGTTATTGGGAATCTACAGTCTATTTTCATAGATCGGAGTTTAAACCCGGGTTCAATGCCGTTTAGTTAAGGGTATTCCCTTCTTTTCATGTACCTAAAAGTCCTTTTTTTTGATTGACTTTGGCTGGGGAAACCTGATCATCTTGGTGGATTTTATCCTTTTCCTTTTTTCCCCCGAAAGCCTTCGGGGCAGGCTATTGATGAAAAAAGAAAGAAAAAAATCTAGGCCGGTGGTCTGCCTTTTAAAATGGAACATGGATTTACCCTGCGACCGAGATCCGTCACCCATTTTAATTTCCACCCGATGGCTACGACCTAAAAGTGAGTGGGGCTCGCTGTTCCACGACGCGAGCCAACTCCCTTTCTTAACGGCCTCCACCATCGGCTGGAAAACAGGCATACCAAGGGCCGTCATAAGGAAGCGATACCTTTTTTGGCTCAGGCGGGCTTATAGTTCTCGCTCAACTTGGTTTCTTAAGAAAATATACCACTACATGGAATAATGATGATAATTTATCCATAAGAAACTTATTAATCGGATCCGCCTTGCAGGTATTGGGCGTTAAGAAATTAAAAAGCGGGTGGGCAAAAAGGCAGGCTTGTTTGACGAAATATTAGCCAAAAAGAATGTTGGCAGCTAAAGAAGGTACCTGGCTTTAGATAGGCCTGCTTGGCTTTAGACAGGAGGAGTTTGCCTGCATGAGGGAAGGTTTTAATTTTAGGCCAATAGATGCACAGCGGCGGGTTTTTTTGGTTACTTTTTTGACCTGAAGCAAAAAAGTAACAAAGGTAAAGGGATGAAAACCACCTAGGAATTTAGCTAGAAAAAATAACTGACCAAGGAAAAAATATAGAACCCATATTTTCCAGATACACACTAACTAAACGGCATTGAACCCGGGTTAAAAAGAAAAATCGTACTGCACCCTGACGCGCCAGTCATTGGCTTCTAGGTTCAGGGACATATCATCGAAATCAAACAAGGTCACATCAGCAGTAAGTTTATTCAGGTGACCGTTAAAAAAGCAATTCACTGCTAACGTATATTCCTCTTCACTATTATCGGGAAGACTAAGCTCCGGCTGGTAATAAGCATAGCGTCCGGCCACTTCCAAAAGCGGTTTTCTTGTTCCTACTGCGCCGTTATTGACGACATAACCACCCTGCAAATAGAAACCTGCCAAGTGACCGGTATCTTCACTCAACCTGTCATTGATCCGCTTTCGATGGTATTCACTTTGCCAGCTGAAGGCCTTGTATTTGAGGGCTGTTTCCAACACCCATTGGTCTACATTGTACTGTCCAGGCTCACCACCTTCATACCCAAGTAATTCCCCTCCTCCGCTAGATGAAAAACGGGTGTATGGGCTGGTATTGGTCGCACCTGCCAGGGCAATAGACGCTTGTGGTTTTTCGTGATAGCTGAGATCAGTTCCTGAGATCGAAGGACCATCTCCCAAGAAGTTCCAAAACACTTTACCTACATACATGAGTTTTTTATCATCATTCTCTCTTGCTCCACGCCCCATCCCGGTCAAGGCTGCCAAGTGATAGTTGAAATCCACCAGACCACCTTCGTCTATCCTGCCATATATGGAAGCTCCCTGCTGACGGTCGATGGTAAATGGCCTGTTGATCAAAGAGCGCTCCAGCATCTGCTGCTTTCCACTGGAGATGGATCGCTCCCTGGTATATTCCATCTTCCACTGCCCAACCTTAAAGCTCAGCCAAGGCCATTTTTCCACCATCACACGAAAGTCCAACAACCTGCTTGCTCCCAGTTCATATTCAAAATAATATTTTAACCAAGGCTGATAGGCATGCCCTCCCACCTTAAGACGTGCCCGGTTGATCTTGAACACGTGTTGGTTAGGGGCACTGTAATCGTCAAAGGTCAACGGATCCTGATCAGACGAAAAGGCATACCTAAACTGTAACCTTCCGGCTATCTGCAACTGGAATTTATTATCTGGAGTAGTAAATTGGAATCCTTTGGATGTATGTTTGATATCCACCCCAACCGAATCTGATGTCGTCGTCTGTGCAGAAATGGGTACAGCAAACCCTAGCCATACACAGACAGCAACACACAGTTTGCCCATGTCCATAAAGCGATTTTCTTTTTTTCTAAATTTAATCATTCGGAACATTTAATCGACCCGGCTCCTTGCATTTCCAGATCAATTAAATGTTAATTTGTGATAGGCCTATCACAAAATAATTGGCCGCAAAAGTACCTCATTCCTTTCTAACTGGTCATACGTCAAAGTTAACTTTTTGTTAACAATCACAACGCAAGGTAACAATTGGTTAATCTTTATTCAAAAAACCTTTTTCTTAAAAATCTATTCATGGCGCTATTACTGCTGAGTTCCACCTTTTTTTTTATCTTTGTCCAGTGAAAACCAAAACTATTTCCTTAACAAAATCTACACAACATGCCCGAGGTTAAACTCTTTGCCGGAACCAACACAAAAAAACTGGCAGACTCCATTGCAGGAAATTACGGACAAGAATTGGGAGCGATGACGCTTTCTAAGTTTAGCGATGGGGAAATGTCACCCAGCTTTGATGAATCCGTCAGGGGATGTCACGTGTTTTTGATCCAATCTACCAACCCCAATGCGGACAACCTATTGGAGCTTTGCCTAATGATAGATGCCGCTAAACGAGCAAGTGCCTATAAGGTCTGCGCAGTGGTACCTTATTACGGATATGCGCGTCAGGACCGAAAAGACCGTCCACGTGTATCCATCGCGGCCAAGCTAATTGCCAATATGATCATGTCCGCAGGTGCTGACAGGATCATGACCTGTGACCTTCATGCAGGACAAATCCAAGGATTTTTCGACATTCCTTTGGATCATTTGAATGGATCAGCTATTTTTGTGCCCTATTTGAAAAGCTTGGACTTGGGCGACAACCTGATCTTCGCTTCCCCTGATGTGGGAGGAGTGAGCAGGGCAAGGGCTTACGCCAAGCATTTCGAGGTAGACATGGTGGTCTGCGACAAGCACCGTAAACGTGCCAATGAGGTCGCTTCCATGCAAGTCATCGGGGAAGTAGAAGGGAAAGACGTAGTATTGGTAGATGACTTAGTGGACACCGCAGGAACGATGTGTAAGGCAGCCGAAATCCTTCTTGACAAAGGAGCCAATTCTGTCAGGGCGATCGCAACACACGGTGTCTTGTCTGGAAAAGCCTATGAAAATATTGAGAATTCCAAATTGTCCGAACTGGTCATTACCGATACCATTCCGATCAAAAAAGAGTCTTCAAAAATAAAAGTCATGACTGTGGCAGAATTATTTGCCAAAGCCATCCATGCAGTGACCGGAAATGATTCGATCAGTGCGCTATTTGTTTAGCATTTCTTATTTATCACATATTTAATATACAAAAACTATGAAATCGTTAGAGGTTATAGGGTTTAAAAGAGCAAATCTCGACAGTGCTAGCTTGACGGAAATCCGTGAAGAAGGAAATGTACCTTGCGTGGTTTACGGACCTGGGATCAAAGAGCAAATCCATTTCTACGCTCCTGCTATCCTGTTCAGACCATTGCTTTACACTCCAGAAGTACATATGGTAGAGCTTAACATCGAAGGCTTCAAAGTAAAAACCATCCTTCGTGAAACTCAATTTCACCCAGTTAGTGATGTACTTCTTCACGCAGACTTCTTGGCCTATAGTGACAAGAAACCTATCAAAATGGACATCCCTGTGGACATCAAAGGTTCTGCACCTGGTATCCTAAAAGGTGGTAAGCTGGAAATGAAAACCAGAACACTTACTGTTAAAGGCCTTGCTAAAGACCTACCGGATAGCATCCCTGTTTTTATTGACAATCTTGAGCTTGGCAAATCTGTAAAAGTTCACGAAGTAAAAGCAGAAGGTTATGAAATCCTGACCAACCCAAGTGTATCTATTGCCACTATCGGTATCCCAAGAGCACTTAGAGGTAAGAAAACCACAGAGGAAGAGGAAGAAGTATAAGCCAACTCTTCTTTTAAAGAATAGATATTCAATCCTGCCATCGCTTTGTGTTGGCAGGATTTTTATTTTAGCTTTACTGATAGCCAAAACATATCATGAAATACCTCATCGTCGGACTGGGAAATATCGGCCCAGAATATGAACTTACTAGGCATAATATTGGATTTCTGACATTGGACAGGCTTGCAGACCAAGAAAATGCCCAATGGAAAAGCAACCGCCTTGCCTTTACCTCAGAGGTTAAATTCAAGGGAAGAACCCTTCACCTCATCAAACCAACCACTTATATGAACCTTAGTGGCAAAGCGATAAACTACTGGATGAAAGAGCTGAAAGTCCCCAAAGAAAACACACTGGTGATCGTCGATGACGTAGCCCTCCCCTTCGGGAAACTCCGACTAAGGGCAAAAGGATCCTCTGCTGGCCATAATGGGTTAAAAAACATCGAAGCCATGACAGGTGGCCAAAATTACCCCAGGCTACGTTTTGGTATCGGAGATGATTTCCCAAAAGGAAAGCAAATAGACTATGTACTGGGCAACTGGAGCCAACAGGAAATCAACGAGCTCCCCCTATTTATGGACAGATCGATAGAAATCATCAAAGGATTCTGCACCATCGGTATCAACATGACCATGAGCCAGTTCAATGATTAAACCGGGTTCTAAGACGTTGAGAAAGTAACGTTAAGTAAGCTAACTTATCTGACAACCACATTAGGTACAATAGGGAAAGTGTCCAAAATCATTCCCTTCAGGCTGGCTAAAAGCCTAGCTCAACATCTCCCTCTAACCATACAAAAAAAGCCTCCAGAAGTTAGATGGGGTATGCATTGCCTATTTATTTTGCGATACAGGTTCTGGCATGATAAAAAACCACGTGCTGGACACTTTCTAACATTACAACCTAAAACCGGAATATGCATTAGCCTATCTGTTGCGACCTGAAACTGCTTCAAAATCAGCCGTTTCACTTTAGTTTTCGGCATAACCGTAGCGGTGCTACGCTAATGCCGCCAAACTAACTGATTTTCTTGCAATTTCAGCTCTCACTACGATTCCTAATGCATAATCCGGGTTAAAACCTTCTAACTCTCCCCAAACCATGAAAAGCATCAACCTAGGCCTACAAATCGTGCCAAAAAGCAGCTCACTAGACACCTATAGCTTGGTGGACAAGGCCATCGAAGTCATTAGTAACTCAGGCGTGAAATACGAGGTAACTCCATTCGAAACGGTCATGGAAGGACCAGAAGAGCAGCTTATGGAAATTGCTAAAAACGCCCAGCAAGCGGTATTAGACGCAGGAGCTGATGAGGTATTGGTATATTACCGGCTTCAAATACGCAACTCAGGCGATGTCACCATGGGCGAAAAGACAGATAAGCATCGCCAATAACCCACACAGCAACAACCTGAGTTGCATTCACAAAGCATCTTCGTACAGTATTTACAACACGAACAGCGAGGAAATTTGGCAAAACAACCCTGTATCCAAAGAAAACATCACCCCTCTCAATTGTCACTACGTTCGTATGACAGATTGGTAATCGTTTTTATTATCGGGCTCAGGTTAACAGGGTTGGTACCCAAAGGCCCTCATTTCTTCTACCCTTCACTTTTTCTGAATGGGGAATCATACTCTTTCATGGTATATTCTACTTATCACAAGTAGATTTTTCTATTTATTACAAACAATTATTTAAATCAATCAATTTTGCGTACATCTGCGTATGCAAGTGTTGCTCCATGGCACTATACTTGTTTACAAATCACCTAAATAGAACACGAAGAACATTCCATGCACAATTATACCTGGCCAGGTAGTTGGATCACGGAGGCTTAACAGCCCTCACTTCATTATTCTAATCAAAAGACATTAATCGCTTCTAAATCATGAAGAAATTTACTATTATATTTCTACTGGGATTGGTATGCACATATCAATTTGCAGTGGGACAGATAAAGTCAGTCCACTACGATGTGGTGCGTAATCAAATCAATGAAGGGAACCCGCTCCCTTCGGAGGAAATCTTTTATATCAAAGGCATCATACCCGATGGCATATCCTATATAGAAGGCAAGGTATATCCTTCTTCCAAAAACCTAGACAAAGCAGAGACATACACTTGGAAACAACCTTTTAGTTTTGAGGTCAACCAATACGAAATCCTGGTCTCTGACCCTTTGAGAAGCAGTGACAAGTACACCATCGAACTCTATTATTACCAGAAGGCTGACGAAAAGCAAATGGAAGCACTCAAGTCATCCATAAACCATAATATTGAAGCTTATCTCAAAGCCAACATGGAGATTTCGAAAGGGAAAATCCATTCATACAACAGCGACAAAGTCATCATGGCACAGCTCAACAAAATCGTTGAAGATGGCATCCAAAACTACAGTCATTTTATTCATCAGGATTTTAGCGGATTCAGCGACATCATAAAACAAAAACTGGAGCAACGCGATGAAATCAAGCTCAAAAAGGCCCGTTTCAACATTCTCGGGAGAAAAAAGGAAAATGTAGACAATGAGCGGGCAGTATATGCTTTTCAATACATTGATGAACTTATCTCTACTGTGCAAAACGAAGCCGACCAATACTTGGCCGACAATATGTTTGCACTTGTCGACATCAGAAAGCTTCAATCTTACCCTACCATCAAAAAGCCTTCTAGCATCCCTTTAAATTTCGGCTATGGTGGCTTTGCCATGAAACGCTCCTTTGCCAGCACCGAATATTTTAATGGCATGTACGCAGGCATTTCTGTACCGCTGGGAAATAAAGCCTTTACTAAATTCCTTGGAAACGCTTCATTTTCGGCAGGGGTGTTCCTTGAAAACTTTGAATCCAAAAATGGAACCAAGCTATCAGGACCGCTCGTGAACTTACCGATCTATGCTGGATTGGGATACAAGATATTCCGAGTTTTCCGCTTCAACGCTGGACTAGTAGCCATCTCCACCGAAAACGCAGGAGAAACCATTGATAAATTCAACCTACAGCCTTATGCAGGCTTTAGCTTAGAGTTTAACATCTGGTTGGGACTGAACAACAAATAATCTGAAGCCACTATGAAACGAATTATATTAGTACTGTTTATCCTCTTGGCAGGCCATTTCGCTCATGCCCAGCAGGTAAACTATAACTGGCGTATAGGGGTCAGCGGTGGCTTTACCAACTACTACGGCGACCTTAGCCCCTATCCTGTAGAGGGTATTGGTGACTTTTCCAATGCCCTGAAACTCTTCACCTATAACAAGAACTACTCGGAAGATCTTTCGGGCCAGATATCTCTGGAAAGAAGACTTACTCCTACCACTGGAATCAAGGTACATTATGGCCAGTATCACTTTGGTATGAGCGACCGTTTTATGACACCCAGTGGAAAATTACTGGAAGACATGCCTCATTTTGATAGAGCCCTGAATTTCCGTAACTCCATGGAGGATGTGGGGATTTCTTTGGTCCTTAAAGCGGACAATGGCAAATTCCTGTCAGAAAAATCATTTATCGCGCCCTACCTTACCTTGGGTGGTGGATGGATGTGGTACGATGTAAAAGGAGACCTTCTCGATGCTGATGGCAACACATACAATTACAGTGCTTCCCCGGTAATGCTGGACGGAACTTACGAGACTGTTCTCTCTACTGTAGAAACTGAAGCCAAAGGCAAATACGAAACCCAGGGGCTATATGCATCCCTCGGGATAGGGTTCAGAATAAGACTGGGTAATAAACTGGAGCTATTTGCACAAAGCACCTTTAACCACACCTTCACTGATTACCTAGACGATGTCAGTGGCCTCTATAAGCAGGATTATCCTAGTGAATTCGAGGCCTATGCGGCCAAACCGGGAACAAATACCGTAAATACAGAAACTCCCTATCGAGGCAGCAAGCACAAAAACAAGGACTGGTTTATCTATCACGGTGCTGGCATAAAGTTCAGTTTTGGATCTGCCAAAAGTCATTTCAGGGCACCTCAAGTGACTTCATCTTACAATACAACTCCACCGGTAGCCATTGCTAAAACTACACCAAAACAAATCGTAGACGAGGAGGAATCTCCCACCCTCCCAATAGAGGGCAAAAAAGCCAAAGACTATTACGGGCCTTCAGTGGTCAATAATTACTATTTCCTTAATGGAGGAATACCTCCTTACTGGAACCAATTAAAGCGACAAGTAGCCACATTGTCCATAGATCTTGAGATGATGGACCAACAATTGTCACTAGACAGCATACGCAATAAAAAGGCAATTATTGATAAAAACCTCAGAAAATTCAAGTTGGATTCTGCCCAAATCCAATCCGACAGCACCTTGACCGAGGTAGACAAGCTAAAGGCATTAAAGGAATTGGAGTACTTCCAAAACTTAGATATGACAAAAAAGGAAAGTCTTGAAAACCAAGCTACCGCTATCCAGCAAAAAATCAACGATCTGGAACAACAAAGAGAAAGCATTGGAATGGGCGCTGCCAGTGATTCTCTAGCTTACCAGGATCACTTATCATCATTGGCTTACCAAAGAGGCTTAATGACCGAGGGAGGGAACCCCTACTCCATGATGTCGCCGTATGTGCAGTCTGACAGTACCAATTCACCCCCCTCTGCACCAACTGCCCAAGAAGCTTATATTCCTATGGCTTCCACTCGTATAGCAGAACCGGAAGAAATAGAGGAGGAGGAAATAGAGGGAAACGTCGTCACTACCACCGCCTCTGAGCCCCAGTATGTATATATCCAGCCAGGAGAAGAGATACAAGGCACCACCACTATACAAACGTCTGTACCTGTTGCTGATTACCAAGAGGAAAAGCAAAAAAGTAGCTGGATCCCCATTCCCATTATCTTTGGGGGGAATAAAAACAAGAACACAAAAGCAAAAACAAACGAAGAAGATATGGTCAGCACTTCTACAGAATTGACCGACCCTTCAACACCGTGGTATGAAAACATCACAGAAGAGGAATATAAAAAATATTATTTACCGGGAGCGATACTAGGATTGACCACTGCTGGTGTCTTCATTGGCGCTGACAGTCCAGAAGCCACTATTCTTGGAAAATCGGTCAATAACTCTCCCGCTATCACCGCTCTTCCCCAAGAAGCAAGCAGTCGTGTGGACACCGTTTATATCAAAGGAAAGAATACCACCAAACTGCTTTCCTCAAGGACAGAGATATACTTTGAACTAAACAAAAAAACAGTCAGTGACTCTGAAAAAAGAAAACTGAAAAGTTATGTTGACTTTCTTAACACAAAACCAGAAAGCAAAATCAACCTAGAAGGATTTGCCGATAATACGGGCAATATCAGTTATAACCTCCAACTGATCAAAGAACGTACCGAGGCAGTTAAAAATGTTTTGGTCAAGGAGTTTGATATTCCCCCCAGTAGGGTAAAAACCAATATAGGGGGGCAGATTTTACGGAACCCCATCAAAAAAGAACCTAATCAATCTGATAGGAGAGTAGAAGTGTCGCTTATTTTCGAATAAGCAGTTAGTGGTTGACCGGAGCCTTAATTATAGAGGCTCCGGTTTTTTTTTTAGATTGCTCCAAAAGGCTGTACTTCCCTGATTAGTGTTGACCGGATTAATATTAGTTTTCATTGTCAATTATTGTAACCGCTAGTCATTTACTAAAATCCTATTGTGTTTCTCTTTGCTCCAAAATAACCCCACCTAACCTCCCCTAAAAGGGGAGGATTGTCTCAATACAATGTACAGGCTTCTTTTCTCTTTCTTCTTGGCTCTCATATCTCAAGACTCACATCTAGCTAATTGAGACGGACTGCCATCAAACTCCTTATCAATACCCATACTTTTTGCCCCACAACCGTTGAAGGTTTTTACGAAGGTCATTTTCCCTTGCATTTTTACCGGGTTCATAGAGCTTTTTACCCTTCAGCTTATCCGGCATAAACTCCTCCTCCACAAAACTCCCCGGATAATCATGGGCGTATTTATACCCCTTGCCATAGTTCAGGTCTTTCATCAGCTTGGTTGGCGCATTACGTAGGTGAATGGGAACCGGAAGATCTCCTTCTTGACGTACAATGGCTTGAGCTTCATTGATGGCCATATAGCTGGCATTGCTTTTGGCCGAACTGGCCAAGTAAGTCACACACTGTGAAAGTATAATCCTCGCCTCGGGATAGCCGATGATCTTCACCGCATCAAAACACTGCGTCGCCAATAAAAGGGCATTTGGATTGGCATTCCCGATATCTTCCGAAGCCAGTATCACCAGCCTTCTGGCTATAAACTTCACATCTTCGCCTCCCTCAATCATCCGCGCCAACCAGTATACCGCCGCATTGGGATCAGATCCTCTGATGGACTTGATAAAAGCCGAAATAATATCATAGTGCTGCTCGCCAGATTTGTCATACATCGCCACCTTCTGCTGAGCTATCTCCGTTACTTTTTCATTGGTAATGACGATGGGGTCATCTGGAATGGCATTTACTACTATCTCAAATAGGTTCAGTAATTTCCTGCCGTCACCTCCCGACAAGCGCAACAGTGCCTCAGACTCCTTCAAGTCTATATTTTTAGTTTTTATCAGCACATCATTTTCCATGGCCTGACGGACCATGGCCTCCAGCCCTTCTTTTTCCAAATGGTTTAGTGTAAATACCTGACATCGGGAAAGCAATGCGGCATTGACCTCAAAGGAAGGGTTTTCGGTAGTCGCCCCGATCAAGCGAATATGCCCTTTTTCCACAGCCCCCAAAAGTGCATCTTGCTGGCCTTTGTTAAAACGGTGGATCTCGTCGATGAACAAAACTACTCCTTGCTGGAAGCGGGCTTTTTCGATCACTTGACGAATGTCCTTCACGCCTGAGCTGATGGCACTAAGGGTATAAAAAGGAGCCTTCACCTCATTGGCAATGATATTGGCAATGGTGGTCTTCCCTACACCCGGAGGTCCCCAGAGAATCAGCGAGGGCACTGTACCTGACCTGATGGCCCGGTACAAAAATGTCCCTTCTTTGCTCAAATGCTCCTGGCCTATCAATTCTTCCAGCTTTACCGGCCTCATCCGCTCTGCTAATGGCTCTTGACTCATGTATTGATTATTGGATTATTTAGTTATTGGTTGTTTCTATTAATGTCCATCGTCAACCGTCGACAGTCAACGGCATTCAACTTCATGCCTTATAGCTTCGCTTTCATCATTTGTAGATGATCATCGGTAAAGTCCAAGTGCGTCACAAATCGCACCATATCTTCACCAAACGAAACCGCTTTTATGCCCATACCATCAAGCCTGACCAGCATCTCTTTTGGGCTGATCCCCTCTAGCCTGACAATGACAATATTCGTCGGCACTGGAAACACCTCCGCCACATGGGGCTGAGTACTCAAGAGGTTGGCCACTGCTTTGGCACGTCGGTGATCATCCACCAAGCGGCCCAAGTGATGCTCTAAGGCATAAATTCCCGCTGCAGCCATAAATCCAACTTGCCTCATTCCTCCCCCATCGATTTCCGGATCCTTCTGGCATGATGAATCGTTTCCTTATCACCGATCAGCACAGACCCGACAGGGCTGCCCAGCCCCTTGCTCAGGCAAACAGATATCGTATCAAAAACATTTCCCCAATCTTCAGCTTTTTCCCCAGTGGCCACAAGCGCATTAAAAATTCGCGCACCATCCAGGTGCAGCTTTAGCTGATGTGCTTGGCAAACCTGCTGGATCGCTTTTACTTCCTCAAGGGTATATACACTGCCTCCCCCTTGTTCATGGTGTTTTCTAGGGAAACCAATGTCGTCATGGGCGCATGCACATCGTCCGGCTGGACAGCTTTCTCAATCGCCTCTGATGACAACTTACCGTATTCTCCATCCAACAGCCGCACGGAGGCCATGGCATTGGCCATGATGCCACCGCCTTCATAAAGGTAAATATGCGAGTCCTTGTGACAGATGACTTCCTTATGCTGTCCAGCGTGCAGCTTTATCGCAATTTGATTGGACATCGTGCCTGATGGACAAAACATGGCAGCTTCCATTCCAAACATATCCGACATTCTTTTTTCTAAAAGCCGTACTGTGGGATCTTCTCCTAGCACATCATCCCCTACTTCGGCTGCCCACATTGCTTCCAACATTCCTTTGGTGGGCTTGGTCACTGTATCGCTTCTAAGGTCTATGATCATGGCTATTTCCTGATGATTTTAGCGGCTTCGATTGGCCTGTCCGTGGCCAGGATGTCAGCTCCGTTGTTTACAAATTCCGTATAGAGATGGTCTCCTCTTGCAGCGGCCCTTTGGTCCAAATTGCCCAAAGTACCTAAGATGGTGCACACTCCTTGTTGGTGGAGTTGTTCATTAAAATCAGGGCTCCTTTCGGATACTCCTGTAAAAGCAATAATGTTCTCCTTCGGAATACCTGTTTCCAAAAACCTGTCCCACTCTGCTTTATTTCTCAAGGTCACGGACAGCATCAGCTCCGAATCCATGCTATACAGTTTTTTGGCTGCTGCCAAGCTGTACGTAATCAGCACGACATGGGCTTCCGAAGTAGTCGCTTCAATTTCTTCAAGCACCATTTTATAAGGCTCATTGGACTTGATATCCAAGGTGAGCACGGCTTTCCCTTTTGCCCACTCCAAGACCTCCCTAAGTGTAGGCACGTTAAATTCCGTGGCCTTTCCTGATGCATCTTCCAAATGGAAGGTTGCGAGCTTATCATAGGTCAACTCCCCAACCTTCCCCGTACCTGAAGTCGTTCTATCGACCGTATTGTCATGCATCATGACCAGCACAGAGTCCTTGGTCATCGAAATATCACATTCAATAAGTGCAGGGGTATGCTGCAATACATACTCAAAGGTCTCAATGGCATTTTCAGGATAGCCGGGATAACTTCCTCCACGATGGGCACTGACCATGGGAGACCAATTGGTATCTTTGGTAAAAAATGCCTTGGTCGCCGACACGTCTTCAAAAGAAAGATAATGACCCTCGGAATGGCTTTCTGCTGTAGAAGAAGGTGCTCCGCAACCAATGGTAAAGGTCACGAGCAAGAGGTAGGCTACTGCCAATATTATTTTTTGCATGGTTTACTCTTCAGAAGATGGATGTTTTGAATCTTTAAATCTCAGGCCTAGAGCGCCTCCCTTGGCTTTTTTCAGTACCTCCTCCATTCCACTCAGTTCAATACTCAGGGCTTTGGTGGACAGGTTGATCTCCCAAAGGGAAATTCCCAAAGAAATCAGCAGGGCCAGCATGCTCATCATAAAAGTAACATTGGCCGCAGTATCAAATTTTCTATAGATCAAAAACATGCACACCACACATATCAAAAAACTGATCACTCCAAAAATCTGCATGTATTTGATCATGATCATCCGTTTGCGGAGATTATGAAGCTGTCCAAGCAGCTGCATGTCATCAGGATGTTCCCGATAGCGTTCATTAAGCCCCCTGATCAAGTTGGCCATTGCCAAAAAACGGTTGGTATACGCCAACATCAGTAAGGTAATGGCTGAAAATAACAGCGCGGGGGTCGAGAGTTCAAGTTCCATTTACAAGCTGATTCTATTGGACTACCTAAATTCAGCAATTTTGCAGGATAATAAAAACCCCGCCAAAAAAATTGACGGGGTTTGTCACATATTTCACTTTCTCTCTTGAGAATTTTATGTTTTTATAGTGGGAAAAGCCCAAAAAGCAATCGCTTCTTAGACCACTTCTCCAATGACGACAAGGTTTTCCAAAGTAGGTGCTTTGCTACCTCCCTTAGGCTCGATGGTTATAGCAAAGGCTCCGGCACTTGCGGCTGCCTCCATCTGCTGTAAGGTCAGTGTTTCTCCTGGCTTCACGATACCAATCCCTACCGGACCATCGTCACCGATTGCCCAAAGCTGGTAATCTTGGTCCTCATCCAATGAAGCCAATTGGTTCACTGAAACGAACACATTTTGTGATCCTTTATCCCAGAAGACATCCACTCTTGCTTCCTTCTGCAATTCCAATGACTCTCCTAGCATTGGCACGCGCTCATAATCACCTGACAGCAAGGTCTCAAATTGGTGATCCAGCTCATTGTAGCGTGCTTGGTTGACATCCAGTTCCTGTGACAGGACATTTCGTTCTTCCAGCAGGGCAGTGAACCGCTCTTCCACATCATAGTACTGCACAGCAAAGTAAACGGCTGTCAAGATAGCCAAAAAGGCCACAATGGAAGACGCGACGGCAAATTGCTTCCAAGGCTGCAACAACACTTGTTTTGCAGCAGGGCGGTGGGCAGCTACCGGTTCTTCCTTTTCCTCCACATCAGCTAATTCCTCTTCCAGAGTGTCGAAGATTTTCCCCTTCACTTCTTCAGATGGCTTCACTCCTCCTTTATCATCAAAAGCAAACATGGCGTCCTGGATCTCGTCCAGTTCCCTTTTGATCTCAGGATGTTTTTTGGAAAGCGCAATAACCTCCTGACGCTCTCTGTCACTGAGTTCTCCCAGAACAAAAAGCTCCAACTTACCTGACGCTATGTAAGACTGAATATCCACTAAATTTGATTAATATTCTTTTTCAATACTCCTAAGGCCGCACGAATCCTGGATTTCACTGTTCCCAGTGGAATTTCAAATTCTTCAGAAATCTCGGAATGGGTGTAGCCTTTAAAATAAATACATTCAACCACGAATCGTTGCTCCTCATTTAATGCTGTAATGAGTTCCTTTACGCCGATTCCATCAACTGCCTCTGCAGTCCCCGACGCTCCTTCCAATCCATATACGTAGTTGTCTATCGTATTGGTCTTACTACCCTTAGAAAATTCTTTGGAGCGGGTCTTGTCAATGGCTGCATTCCTGCAGACATTGGCCATCCAGGTGTAGAGCCTTCCTTTGGACTCATCATAACTATCGATTCGCCGGATGATTTTGACAAAAGCATCATGAAAGACTTCCTCAGCGATGTCGTGGTCGTTGATTACACGGGATATAACGGCAAATAAGGCCCTGGAATATTTTTCGTACAAATAGTCCACAGTCTGCTTTTCCTTAGCTCGTAATCCTGTTATGAGTTGGTCTTCTTGCAAAAGTTGCCGAGGTTATTAAATGTAATTTGTTTCTTAAAAAAAGAAACACGAGACAGCTAACCGTCTCGTGTCCTAATATTAGGATAAGTTTACCAATTTTACAAATGAATTACCTCATCATATGCGGCTGCCGCTGCTTCCATTACCGCTTCTGACATGGTAGGATGTGGGTGTACTGTCTTGATCAATTCATGACCAGTAGTCTCTAACTTCCTGACTGCTACGATTTCAGCAATTAATTCTGTCACATTTGCACCAATCATATGTGCCCCCAACAACTCTCCATATTTGGCATCAAAAATTAATTTCACAAAACCATCAGATGCCCCCGCAGCTTTGGCTTTTCCGGATGCCGAGAAAGGGAACTTACCCACTTTCAGTTCGTAACCTGCCTCTTTGGCTTTTTCTTCCGTATAACCAACGGAAGCAATCTCTGGCACACAGTAGGTACAGCCAGGGATATTGTTATAGTCCAATGGCTCGGGGTTATGGCCCGCTATCTTCTCCACGCAGATAATCCCTTCAGCAGAAGCCACGTGAGCCAATGCCGGTCCAGGGATCACATCACCTATGGCATAATAGCCCGGCATATTGGTTTTGTAGAATTCATCCACTTTGATGCGGCCCTTGTCTACGACGATCCCTACATCTTCCAGTCCACAGTTTTCTACATTGGCTACTACACCTGCTGCGGAAAGCACCACGTCACAATCGATCGTCTCTTCCCCTTTTTTGGTCTTAACGGTCACCTTACAGCCAGAGCCTTTGGTATCCACGTCAGTCACCTCAGTGCTGGTCATGATATTCATGCCGGCTTTTTTGTACATTCTTTCCAGTGCTTTGGAAACTTCCGCATCCTCATTGGGGACGATACGATCCATAAACTCCACGACGGTCACTTCTGTACCAATGGCAGCATAGAAATACGCAAACTCCACTCCTATGGCTCCTGAACCTACCACAACCATCTTCTTTGGCTGCTTCTCCAAGGTCATCGCCTTGCGGTAGCCTATGACCTTCTTGTCATCGATCTTGATGGCAGGAAGTTCCCTGGATCTTGCACCAGTGGCTATAATGATATTATCGGCGCTATACGTGGTTTTCTTACCGTCCTTATCTTCCACCTCGACCTTCTTGCCCGGCTTTACTTTGCCCCAGCCAAGGAGCTGCTCTATCTTATTTTTCTTGAGAAGAAACTGAATACCCTTGCTCATTCCGTCGGCCACTCCCCTGCTTCGCTCCACCATTCCGCCAAAATCAGCTTTTGGGTCTTTTACGGTGATACCGTAATCCTTCGCATGGTTGATATATTCAAAAACCTGCGCACTTTTCAACAAGGCTTTGGTAGGGATACATCCCCAGTTCAAACAAATACCACCCAATTCGGCGGCTTCTACAACAGCAGTTTTCAGGCCAAGCTGGGATGCGCGGATTGCCGCTACATATCCTCCCGGTCCACTACCTACTACAATAACATCAAATTTTGTTGAAGACATATGTGTATGTGTTTTTAAAATAGCTATTTTAACCTTCGCAAATTTAAACTATTTAAGCACAGAAAAAAATTTGGTTTCCATTATCCTGACCACCACGGGCGGAATTTCGGCACAGCACGGGACAGTGGAGCCTGCTTATCAAAAACCGAATAGAATCACCTGTCAACGGAGCCAATTGGCCCAATGTGCTTTATTTGGTCTGAGCCTGTCAAATCTTTCAAATATAAAATCAGCGTAAATCTTATTGATCTGCGTCATCGGCCTGCTATCAGCACCAGCCTCCCCCCAATTTTTCCGTTTGCTTCGTAGTCTATCCAATCCTAGAAGCTCGAACATTTAGACCAGCTATTCATAATGCCATGACATTTCCATCACTTGCTTTATGGCTTCCTATTCGCTGATCAGTAAGTCCTGGATTTGTTTTTGGGAAATTATCCCTATTTTTGATCCTTCTAATCGAACTAACTATACAATTTCAATATGGGATTATTAACTGGAAAAACCGCCCTCATAACCGGGGCATCCAAAGGTATCGGAAGGGCTATTGCGCTGAAGTATGCCCAAGAAGGTGCCAATGTAGCATTCACTTTTTTGTCCAGCGTGGATAAAGGACAGGCTTTGGAGAGAGAACTGGCTGCTTTTGGCATTCAGGCCAAAGGGTTTCGATCTGATGCGTCCGACTTCAAAGCTGCCGAAGAGCTGGTCAGTGAGGTGGTCAAGGAATTTGGCGCACTGGACATCCTGATCAATAACGCCGGAGTCACCCGAGACAACCTGTTGATGCGTATGAACGAAGAAGCTTGGGACGATGTCATCAACATCAACCTCAAATCCTGCTTCAACACCGTGAAAGCTGCCACCAGAACCTTGATGAAGCAAAAAGCAGGCTCCATCATCAACATCACCTCTGTGGTCGGCATCAAAGGAAACGCAGGACAAGCCAATTATGCCGCTTCCAAGGCAGGCATCATCGGCTTCACTAAATCAGTAGCCCTAGAACTTGGCTCCAGAGGCATCCGCAGCAATGCAGTAGCTCCGGGCTTTATCGAAACGGAAATGACCGAAGTACTGGACGAAAAAACCGTTCAGGGCTGGAGAGATGCCATCCCCATGAAGCGTGGCGGCCAACCAGAAGAAGTGGCCAATACCTGCGTCTTCTTGGGATCCGACATGAGCTCGTATATCTCCGGACAGGTCCTGCAGGTGGACGGTGCCATGCTGACGTAAATAATTGAAAGATTAAAATATTGGAAAATCAAAAGCCTCTTTAATCTGCTTAGGGCAGATCAGGGAGGCTTTTTTTTTGAGCCATGGACGTTTCCCCATACTAAACACCATATGCCATGTACTTGGTAATTTTGTCTCATGTCTCACATCTCCCATCTATTTGTTCTCGCAAGATAATATGAAAGTGCCAACAGACCGAGGTTATCGAGGTTGTGCAGGGTCTCTGCCCCTGCACTAACCAAACTTTGAGTCTCTGACTCAATTCTTTAACCCCTTGGATCGCCCCAAGTCAATACGATAAAACTCATATACATCTTCAACCAACCCGGTTTATGTATCTAAGCCTCCCTTTTTTTGATTGACTTTGGCTGCGGAAACCTGATCATCTTGGTGGATTTCATCCTTTTCCTTTTTTCCCCCGAAAGCCTTCGGGGCAGGCTATTGATGAAAAAAGAAAGAAAAAATATAGAACCCATATTCCCAGATTCAAACTAACTAAACGGCATTGAAACCGGGTTTAACTGCTCCGGCTTGTCGATATACAAACTGCCTTTAGATACATACCAATTTTCAATCTCTTTCTCCTCTTTAACCAGAAAATCAATACCGATTAGTTAGTCCATAGTTGGTCTCAGTGGTTCTGTATGATTTTCAGTGGGGATACCAAAACCCAAGCAGCCAGCGACTTGCCCCCCTTCCCAGCTTGTGAACTTTGTAACCTTTAAACAGCTGGTAACGTATATCAAAATGATATCACTTTAAAATCAAAATAAAATGGAAAAAACAATTAAACCCATTTCCGGCTATCTGATGGTATTGGTAGGGCTGCTGCTTATAATTGTCATCGCCACATCCATAGGTATTGGCAATGCCATCCTCGCAGTATTCATCAGTTTACTGTTCATGTTTGTGATACCCGGTTTTTTTATCGTCGAGCCCAACAAAGCCGTAGTCCTACTTCTTTTTGGTGCCTACAAAGGATCTGTTAAGTCCAATGGCTTCTTCTGGGTCAATCCTTTCATGAGCCAGCGAAAGATTTCCTTGCGTGTCCGGAACTTCGAAAACAAGCCCATGAAAGTCAATGATAAAATCGGCAACCCTGTCATGATCGGTACTATTGTGGTATGGAAAGTAGAGGATTCTTACAAAGCCTTTTTCGATGTGGACAACTATGAAAACTTCGTCCACCTCCAAGCGGATGCTGCAGTAAGAAAAATGGCCGGATTATACCCGTATGACAATTTTGAAGACGAGAATGCCGAAATCACCCTGCGCTCGGGCGTGGAAGATGTCAATCAATCACTCGAGGAAGAAATCAGCGAGCGACTGGAGCACGCTGGCATCAAGGTGATCGAGGCCCGTATCAGTCACTTGGCCTATGCCTCGGAAATCGCCAGTGCCATGCTCCAAAGACAGCAGGCCACGGCCATTGTCGCAGCCAGAAGGCGGATCGTGGACGGTGCCGTGGGCATGGTAGAAATGGCCTTGGAAGATTTAAAGATCAAGGAAATCATTGAATTTGACGACGAGAAGAAGGCCGCCATGGTCAGTAACCTGATGGTGGTGCTCTGCTCCGACAAAAGTGCCAGCCCTGTCCTCAATGTAGGAACCTTGCACCAATAATAGAACAGTAACATGCCAAACAAAAAAGCTTTTGCCCTAAGGATAGACGAGAAAATGATGAAGGCGGTAGAAAAATGGGCGGCCGATGAATTTAGGAGCACCAATGGTCAGCTGGAGTACCTGATCCATGATGCCTTAAAAAAAGCAGGCAGGCTTCCCAAAGCCGATAAAAATAAAAAAGAGGCCGAATAACCCGGCCTCTTTTTCTATTCTTTCTTCTCTTCCAGTTGAGGATCAAATAACAATTCATCGTTTTGGAAATCATACAGCGTCAACTGCCTCAGCTCGTAATACGCCTGCCAGTATTCCTGCAGGGACTGGATATAACTTCTTCTATTGGAGTCTTTCTCTTGCTGGGCGATATTAAGGTTGGTGATGTCCACCTTTCCACTAAGGTACCGCTGTCGCGATATCTCGTAACGCTTGGCAGCTACTTCATCAGCCTTATCACTGATCAAGATCCTGCTCCTCAATTGCTGAAAATTCTTGACCCTAGTGAAAACCTCTTGCTCAAAATTGATCACTTCCTGATCAATCGTGTAGTTCACCAACTCCTGATTGGCCCTAGCACGTCCCATTCTGGCTTTATTTCGTCCCCAGTCCAGTACTGGCACACTTACCCCCAAACTTACGACCGCCTGCTGGTCGGGATTCTCATACACTCCTCCCCATGTCTGAGCAGCATTATTATAGCCATATCGGGCATTGAGATTCATATTAAACCGCTGTCCTTTTGCCCTGGCCACTTCAGCTTCAGCCTCCAATCGCTGGATCTGAAAGCTTACTGCATCCGAACTGTTTTCAAAAGCCAAATTAATCGCCTTGTCCACATCTACTGCGAAATCAGGGATTTCATCCGGCAGTACTAGATCAAACTGGGTGTTTTCATTTAAACCAATATAAGACCTCAACGCAAGGGCCGAAGACTCTAGAGACAACTGCGCAGAGGTCAAATCCTGATCAGCTTGGAGTACCTGTAGTTCCACTTGGAGCAATTGGTCCTCTGTCGTCGTACCAATATTGTAACGACCTTTCTCTATCTTATAGATCGCTTCGGTATTGGTTTTATTCTGCATCGCAATATCATGGCCTACTTGGGCGACCAGATAATTAAAGAACAACTGTGTAGCCCTTTGGCTGATCTGTTCCATTTCTTCCACGTAGCTTTTCTTACTTTCTTCATACCTCAATGGTTCGATTTTCTTGTCCCATTTCAGCTGGTTAAAGGCGAATATTGGCTGATAAAGTTGGATATTGACCGGCACCCCTTGCCATTGGGTCCTTTGGTCCGGATTATCGGTGAGATAATTATCAAAACGGGTAGCGGAAGTATTGATAGAAACTTCACCCCCTGTCAAGGCGATGGATTGCTCCAGTCCTAGCCCAACATCCACCGTGCTTTGTTCGAGCGGTAAGTATTCAATGGAACCGTCATTTTGCTCCACCCCTCTTACCTCCTGCGAATAACTAGGCAATTCACCATTTAACCTCAACTGCGGATTATAATTAGACCTGTAAAACCGGTATTGCCAGTAACTATTCTGTCGCTGGGTCTCCGCCCTTAATGCGGCAGGTGATACTGACTTTGCCCTGGCAATAATATCCTGTAAGGTATATTTGATTCGCTCTTGCCCATTCACTTGTAACGGGACATTTAACAATAAACTGAAAATAAAAACGAAGAATGTGATTTGCTTATTCATGTCTTAAAGAAGTTATCGGGTCTTGGCTCGCGGCTCTTTTGGCCGGAGCTATTCCAAAAATTAATCCTACGGTAGCGGCCACACTAAAGGAAACCAAAATAGAAGGTATGGTAATAATGGTCGGGAAATCTCCAAACTGGGAAACCAAACTCGCCAAAACAATCCCTAATATCACCCCAATGATCCCTCCGGAGACACTGATCATCATGGCTTCAAAAAGGAACTGATGAATGATATCCGTTTTTTGTGCCCCCAGCGCCAATCTAAGGCCTATTTCCTTGATCCGTTCCATTACCGAGGCCAGCATAATATTCATAATGCCTATCCCTCCGACAAGCAATGAAATCCCCGCAATGGCCCCCAATACTATATTAAAGATGTTTTGGGTACGTTGCTGCTGTTTCAGGAGCAATTCTGGAATGGTAATCTCAAAATCAATGACATTATAGTGTTTTCGCTCCAACAACCTGGAAAGCACTTCTGCAGTGGGATTCAGCCTACTGCTTTCTTTCACCTGCACGACCAATTTATCTATTTGATGGTAATTGGTCTTTTTATTGGAGGTATTTTGCTGCACCTCTCCATTGATAATAACGATGCCCTGTCTGCCCGAAACCAAACTCCCAGAGGTGATCATATCGCGGTTTTTATACCTCACCAACATTGTCTGCATTGGCACGTACACATCCATATTGAAATCCCTGATCCCCAACTTGGCGATACTTTGATCAGATACAATTCGTTCCTCCAAAATACCGATTACCCGCATCCACTGGTTGCCGCATTTGATGCGTTTTCCGATGGCATTTTCCTTACTGAAAAACTTAGTTTGTACTCCCCTACCAATGATGCATACGGGGTCACCATTGGTAAGATTGTTTTCCGTAAACATACTGCCTTCACGCAGTTTAAAATTGGTCACTTTAAAATATTCAGGAGTGACCCCTACCAACTTAGCTGATCGTCTTATGCCACTTTTCACAATATGGGTATCCATAATCACCTCTGGACTTATCCGCTGGATACCGGGGATTACTTCTTGGATCGCTTCCACGTCCAACATACGAAGCCCTGGACTAAACTTGTTTTTTTCCGCCCCAGGGCCGGAACCAGCTCCATCCTGCACGTCCTCTTCTACCTGCTCGACCACAGGTTCTACAATGATATTATTCACCCCTACTAGCTTTATCTGCTCCAGAATTTCCTGCTGGGCACCGTTTCCGATTGCCATCATGGCAATAACGGCGGCCACCCCAAAAATAATCCCTAGAGCCGTCAACAGTGACCTGAGCCTATTGGCCATCACTGCTTCTAGTGCGCTATAAAAATTAGACAAAAGTCTTGGTCCAAACATAGGTGGAAAATTAAGATTTAGAAGCTTTCTTTTCTGACTTTGCCTCTCTAGGTGCAGGTTTGGAACCTTTCGGTGCTCCAGCCCCAGGGCGTTTGGCTGCAGGTTTCTCTGCTGCTTGCTCTTCCTCTTTTAGGTTTCGCTTGCCTTCCAGCTCCTCTAACAGCTTTACAGATTGTCCTCCTCCCCAATCAGGAATGGACAAATAGACTTTATCACCTTCTTCCAAGCCTAGTTCAACAATTGCTTCATCGTAATTGGCCAAACCAAGTTTCACCTCTTGTTTGGATCCATTATTAAGGTAGACATAGTTTATACTGTCATTTTGGACATGTATGGCTTCTAGCGGAACGTAAATCGCATCGTCTAGCTCTTCGGCAACGATCGTGTTGCTGGTGGTCATGGCAGGACGCATCACCGGATCACTTTCATTCACCAATATCTCCACTTCAAATACCTTGGCATCGGAGTTGGGACGCTGCTGGCCAACATTGGCTACACGGGTGACTTTACCTGTAAACTGCTTCTCAGGAAAGGCATCCAGGCCAATCTCTACTTCTTGGCCTACTTTCACTTTCCTGATTTCCACTTCGTTTACATACGTGATACTCTGCATTTCAGTCAAATCCGGCAACGTCGCTACTACTGGATTCCAAGCACTTATTTGAGAGCCTTCGGCAATTTTGTTACCGTCCCAGTTGGTTCGGTAAATCACCATACCATCCTGCGGGGCAGTAATGGTAAATTCATCCAACAAGTCATTCATCGCCTGAAATTCCCGTTCTTCTTTTCGTAGTCTCGCAGTACGCTCAGCCATTTTGGCCAAAGCTTGATTGTATTTTATCTTATAGTTTTGTCGTGCTTGATCCAGGTCTCTTTCGGCCTTTTCCAAGTCGTATTCATTCTGTTTGATCGTGGCAGGCGGTTCATACTGCGATTGCTCCAGTACCAATTTCTTCTGTTCTACATTGTACTCCAAATTAAGGATATTGTCACGTTCCTGGCGAAGGGTCAGCGCAGTGTCCAATTTGGCCTGTTCATATTGGGCCACCTCTGAATCCAAGTTATTTTGCCCATCACTTAGTTTTCCAAAAAGTTCTGATTTATCCAATGAGGCAATAAAATCTCCTTTGTTCACCACTGTCCCCTCTTCCACCATTCGTTCTATCGTCAGCTGGTTGACACGAAACTCCCTAGCACGTGTGGGTCCGTTGATCATCACCGAACGTAATGCCTTGAGTTCACCTGTAGTAGCTATTTCTACTGTGAATTTTCCTTTTTCTACCGGAACGATGATATCTGCACCGTCACCGGAGGCAGTAGGAGAAAAAATGAAGTACAGCACCAAGATGGCCACCACACTTCCTGCCGCAACAAATAATAAATTCTTTTTCATAACACTTTCACTGTTAGGTGTATTTTTAGATTATTGTTTACAAAATTAAATTTTTTAAAACTAAGCACCGTCCCAACTAAATTCAAATATAGCCATTGACATAATAATTCAAACTAAAACCTTAATTAATAAATGTTAAATTTAAAACATATGTTTTGTTAAATTGCGGCCAAATTCTCAAAAAACAGCGTTCATGAAGGCTATCATCAGTTTTATCATCAGGTATATCCCAAGAAGTTTTTTACAACATATCAGCCACATTTTTCTTAGGATATTAGCAGTTTTCTATCGAGGCCAAAAAGTCTGCTGCCCTGTATGCCAAAAGAAATTCAGTAAATTCCTACCCTATGGTAGAAAAGCCAGAGAAAATGCTCTTTGCCCCAACTGCCTCGCCTTGGAGCGGCACCGTCTCATGTGGCTGTTCTTGCAACAAAAGACCAATTTTTTCGAAGCAAACCTTAAAGTACTTCACATCGCTCCAGAACTTTGCTTCATTGACCGCTTCGAAAAGCTTCCCAATATTAACTACGTCACAGGAGATATAGAATCTCCCTTGGCAAAGGTCAAGATGGATGTCCACCAAATTCCCTTTGACGACCATTCCTTTGATGTCGTTTTTTGCAACCATGTCATGGAACATGTCGATGATGACCTTTTGGCCTGTAAAGAAATCAACCGTGTCTTAAAAAAAGATGGTTGGGGCATCATTCAATCTCCTGTTTATGATATTCCCAAAACCCTTGAGGACAAAACCATCACTTCTCCTGCGGAGCGTGAAAAGATGTTTGGGCAAAGAGATCACGTCAGGAAATATGGGAACGACTATGCCCAAAGGCTCAGTAAGTCAGGACTACAGGTTCAAGAAGACCATTTTGTCAAAAACCTCTCCGAAGAAACGATCAAACAACACGCCCTTCCTCCCGAGGAAATCATCTTTTATTGCACCAAAGGCGGTGCTACTTCTTAAGAAGGCCATTTATCAATCCAGCACCATACGCAAATAGCTGCCCATACGAGGTAAGAACAGATAAGAGGCCTACCTTTAGTGAGCGGCTGCCGATGGCGGACGACCACAAAACGCCCAAGGTCCACAAGCCATAAACAAAGGCTCCTGTAAAGAACAAAGGGGCAAATACGAAACTACTAAAAACCACTGTCAAAAAGCCCAACAGAAACATCACCGGCATCAAATGGACCGCCTTAATAGCCCCAGGATGGAACCGGTTGACATTTACCCTGTTTTGGCCAAAAGAATAGCTCTGACGCAGAAATGAAGTAAAATCATTTCTTCGCTTATGGTACACATAGGCCCCTTTCACCAATTCGAGGTTAAACCCTGCCTTCTTTATCCGAATACTAAGCTCAATATCTTCCCCTTGGTTAGCGTCTACAAAACCACCCACCACTTCATATACTTTTCTGGAAAACCCCATATTGTAGCCTCTGGCTTGGTATTTTTTGGGATCAGCTACCTTGCCACGGATTCCTCCTGTTGTCCAAAAAGATGTCATACTGAAATTGATGGCTTTTTGAAAAGGAGAAAAACCATCGGCGGCTTTATCCGGCCCACCATGGGCGTCAAGTTGCCGGTCAATGGTCGCCTTCTTTAATCCTAGCAGGTATTGGTCCGGAATCACACAATCGGAATCAAAGAACACAAAATAATCCCCTTTGGCATGTGCCATCCCAAAATTACGAGCAAATCCTTGACCTGTATTTTCTTGATAAAAATACCTAACGGCTATTTCATTCTCAAATCGCCTAACCTCTTCTTCACATTTTTCGGTAGATCCATCTTCGACAATGATCACCTCAAAGTCACCGTAGGCCTGATGGCAAAGACTTTGGAGTAATTCTGAAACTTCTGATGGCCTATTATAAACCGGGATGATGATCGAAAAAAACATCACTTACCGAAATTTAACTTCGCATCTATATTGTAGTCTCCTTTTCTAGAGGAGGTAGAAATCATCATTTCGGCCAAAAACCCCGTAAGAAAGAGCTGCACTCCCACTATTAACGCCACTAATGATAAAAAGAACAAAGGCTGGTCCGTCACTTCTCTCACTTCAAGCCCAAGCCGTATTCCCCTGATTTTTTCAAACACTAGCCAGCAGGTAATCAAGAATCCACCAAAAAAGGATATGGTACCCAAAGCGCCAAAGAAGTGCATGGGCTTCTTCCTGTACCTATTGACAAAAGACACAGAGATCAGGTCCAAAAACCCGTGAACAAACCTTTCTATCCCGAACTTTGTCGTCCCGTACTTTCTCGCTCGGTGCTCCACTTCCTTCTCCCCGATTTTACTAAAACCGTTCCATTTTGCGATCAGTGGAATATAGCGGTGCATTTCTCCATAAAGGTGAATTTGTTTGACCACCTTGTTTCTGTAGGCCTTTAACCCACAATTGAAGTCATGGAGTTTGATCCCTGAGAGCAAGCGTGTCACTCCATTGAAAAATTTGGAGGGGACAGTCTTGGTAAAGGGATCATGGCGCTTTTTCTTCCAGCCAGAAACTATATCATACCCCTCTTCCTTGATCATGCGATATAATGTCGGTATTTCATCAGGGCTGTCCTGAAGGTCTGCATCCATGGTGATCACCACGTCTCCGGAAGCCTTGATAAAACCAATATCCAGTGCAGCTGATTTGCCGTAATTCCGGCTAAAACCAATTGCTTTGATATGGCCATTTTGCTTGGCAAGACATTCGATTACTTCCCAGGATCCATCAGAACTGCCGTCATTGATAAAAATCAATTCGTAACTAAAACGATGATGATTCATCACACGTCCTATCCACGCAGTCAATTCAGGTAAAGACTCTTCCTCATTGTAAACGGGAACGATAATCGAAACTTGCGTCATTTAATTCTTAATAACTTGGTGTTGGTTCTTTTCTTTTGATGATAGCTCCAAGAATCAATGCGATGATTGCATAGAAGATCAATACAAAACCAAACGCCTTGATTTGTCCTGCAAAACTATATCTGTCTAACAAGCCTTGTTTCATTTCATCGATTTGCTCGGTACTCATGGCATCCGCTGCTCCGAAGTTCTCCATGACTTCCATGGTATTCTGAATCTGCTGGTCTACTAATACTTCAGGAAGTGAAGGATCAATGACTTCAAATAGTAATATTTGTCCAAACATCCCAATTATTCCTGCAACGATCAACGTAAAAAAGGAGAATTGAAAAGCAGCTCCAAAGGGGATATATCCTCCCAGCTCCTTCCTATATTTAAACCCAAATACAAGAACCAATACAAATGACAAAGCCACCAATAAGAGCATCCAGCTTGAGGCCATACTGGTAGCATTTATAAAGTAAACCAGATAGCTAATTACTAACGAAATCAGCCCAACGATCATGCCTGACCTCAGTGCAGCTTTAAAAGGTGTTTCTTGAGTTTCCATAATTAACAAAATTTAGTTTTTTATTCTTTTTAAAATTATCGAAATAATTATCGTAAAGAACAATTCCAAGATAAAAATTTTCAAAAACACATCCCAGGCTACATCGCTAACGGACATGTTTTCCAGCTCTACCATTGCACGATCAAAAGCCTCTTTATTGACATTTTCCGTAAAAATAGTTTCCCTTCCCTGAAGGGAAACTATTTTATCTGCTTTATAGTCGCTAAATAAATCAGGCATCATTTGTAGAAACAGTGCTATTCCCAATGCCGTGACCAAGGCGATCAACCCGTAAACGACAAACCCAACCGTCATTCCTTGTGCGAACAACATTTCACCATTCCCTGTCGTATCCCGATAATTCTTCACCCCAATAAAAACAAACACAGGCGTGATCATGCAAGCAAAAAACAAAGAGTAGTACACAGGCTCCAGTCCCGCCCACCTAAGCACCCAAAAAGCCAATAGGCAGAAAACACCTCCTACCACACCAAATAAATAACTGCCTTTAAAGTACTTAGTCATCCAATCGAGCGATTTTGTCCTTATTGATCACCAATTTCACCTTGCCTTTTAGCTGCTTGTTAAAGAATGGTGAATTAGCTGATAACGATTTATTGGACTGCTTATTGAAGATCCATTCTTCCGATGGATCAAATACGGTGAGGGAAGTCATTTCCTTTTCTTCTTGAGCCCTAATGATACGTGCTGGCCCAGAAGTGATCTTTTCTATTAACAATGGCCACCCCAATTTGGCCTCTAATGACACCATTCCGGGTAAAAAGGATTGTAATCCGCTCATCCCAAATTCAGCAAGATCAAATTCCATGTGCTTAGCATCATAATCCCTGGGCTGGTGGTTTGACACAATCGCATCGATGGTTCCATCCTTGAGCCCTTCTAGTAAAGCTTCCTGATCTATTTCCTCCCGAAATGGAGGCATCACTTTTAGGGTACTGTCATAATTACCAAGGTCTTCATCTACAAAAAGCAGTTGGTACAGTGAAACATCAGCGGTAACATTAAGCCCTTCCGCCTTTGCTTTTCGAATAGCCGAAACACCGCTTCTTGTGCTTACCGTTTGGAAATGAATATTTCCTCCGGTGTATTTAAGAATCTCTATATTTTTTTGAATAGCGACTTCTTCAGCCAGTGATGGAATCCCTTTCATCCCTAAAGAAGTCGAAGTATAGCCCTCATGCATCTGACCAAATATAGCCAATAAAGGATCGTATGACTGGTCAAACAAAACACCATCAAACTTCTGGAGGTACTGGAGCACTTTCATCATCCTGTCAGAATTAGAAAGTGGTACATTGCCATCTCCAAAAACAGTTACGCCATGATGATGAATGTCCAGTATTTCGGTTAGGTCTTCTCCTAGTGTATCTTTGGTCACTGCTGCATGGACGTGCAGATTAGTTAAAAAATTCCTGGCCTTATCCTTTATAAAGGACACTTCATTTTTACTCTGTATCACAGGAGAAGTATTAGGCAAGAGTACTGCCTGAGTAAAACCAGCATATTGAAGGGTTTGATCCAAGCTTTCCAATGTTTCTTGGTATTCGTGCCCCGGCTCTCCTACTCCGCACCTAAGATCTATCCATCCGGCACTTCCAAACCAACCGCTACAATCGACTACTTCTGAAAACCCACTTTCATCTCCATCATAAGGACTAATCTTCTTTCCATCATAGGAATAATTGGATGGGTTTCCGACTGTATCTTTTTGGATTAATTTTAGTGATTTTAGTAGAACTGCCATGCTTAAAATATTTGTGCAAAACTGGCACTTTTTTCTTTAAAAATAAACCTTATAATCCGAAAGATTAAAAAAAGGCTGGCCAATCTTCAAAATCCACCTGCTAATGATGGCGACGTTTTTTTTAGGAGCAAAGTTGATTCTGATAGAACATTGATTTACCTCCATGGAACAGGTGCCGCAGATGGTAAAAGTTTGTGCAGATTTTTTTTTGGATCAAGTAGAAAAATTGGGGGACTGATGGAACGCTGATGACGCAGATGATTATGATTTGCGCTGATTTTTTTCTTGAATTAGAAAAGCCAATTTGTATAACAAAAGCCCTGAAAGGGCATGACAACCATAGCCATGGGCAACGCCCATGGTGAAAACCAAAACCAATCCTATTGTTTTAGCAGCAATCACCTTCCTACCGCTTATAAATTCACGCTAAAACCCAATACACACCAATAGCGCTTTACTCCACTACAGAGACATGGTTTGATCCCCGTCCCGTTTGGCCTGTTACTTCCGGGAGCCGTGTTGGGACATAAAAAAGAAAAGGCCCTCCGCATGTGCGGAGGGCCTTGGTTATAAAAGCGGGCGGCGACCTACTCTCCCGGGTGTAACCCCAGTACCATCGGCGCGACAGGGCTTAACTTCTCTGTTCGGGATGGGAAGAGGTGGATCCCCCGTGCCGTACCACCCTAAGATCTTCGTGCTCCCCTAAGGAAACGCACAATATCATCTGATTATTCGCTCTTGTTATTTTTTGGTCTTTCGACATTACCAAAGATAATACAACCATACAGGCAAGTTTTCGGGCTATTAGTACTGCTCAGCTATGCCGTCTCCGACTTTACACCTGCAGCCTATCAACGTCATCGTCTCTGACAACCCTATACGGAAACCTCATCTCGAGGTGGGTTTCGCACTTAGATGCTTTCAGCGCTTATCCCTTCCGGACGTAGCTACCCGGCAGTGCAGTTGGCACCACAACCGGTACACCAGCGGTCCGTCCAACCCGGTCCTCTCGTACTAAGGTCAGATCCTCTCAAGTTTCCCACGCCCGCAACAGATAGGGACCGAACTGTCTCACGACGTTCTGAACCCAGCTCGCGTGCCACTTTAATGGGCGAACAGCCCAACCCTTGGGACCTTCTCCAGCCCCAGGATGTGACGAGCCGACATCGAGGTGCCAAACCTCCCCGTCGATATGAGCTCTTGGGGGAGATCAGCCTGTTATCCCCAGAGTACCTTTTATCCTTTGAGCGACGGCCCTTCCATACGGTACCGCCGGATCACTATACCCGTGTTTCCACCCTGCTCGGCTTGTCGGCCTCGCAGTCAAGCTCCCTTATGCTATTGCACTCCACGCACGGTTACCAAGCGTGCTGAGGGAACCTTTGGAAGCCTCCGTTATCCTTTTGGAGGCGACCACCCCAGTCAAACTACCCACCAAGCAATGTCCCCGACTCTAGCGGGTTAGACATCCGACAAACAAAGGGCCGTATTTCAACAGTGGCTCCTCAACGCCTGGCGACGCCGATTCACAGCCTCCGGCCTATCCTACACATTGTTTGCCCAATGCCAATGCTAAGCTGCAGTAAAGGTTCATGGG
>NZ_CP030041.1:1702500-1840000 GCF_003260975.1 Echinicola strongylocentroti
TCACGAACGGATAGCTACCAAAGTCAATGTCCAATAATGAACCTTGTGCACCTTCGGCCAAAACCTTATCGCCGCTATCAAGTGCCCCATTGACCTCGTATTCACTATTAACCAAGTTCAGTGACTTGAAAAATGCAATGGACTCAAAAAAGGATTCCTCCAATTTTGGCAATTCGGTGATATCAAAATCATAAAAAGCAAGTACTGCCTTATGTTTCTCCACCAATGCATCGTATTTTTCCTTAAAATCAGGGCTAAGGATATCGCCTACCCTTAGAGCTACCCTGCCTATTTTATCCTGATAGGTCGGCCCTATTCCTTTTAGAGTGGAACCAATTTTCTTATCACCTTTGGATTTCTCATACGCTGCATCGAGCAGCTTATGAGTGGGAATAATTATGGTGGCCTTTTTGGAAACAAAAAGATTTTGCTGAAAAGCAATATTGAACTTTTTGAGCCCTTCTATCTCTTTCCGCAACACTACAGGATCCAGTACCACCCCATTTCCGATGATATTTTTCAGGTTATCTCTGAATATACCACTTGGAATCTGGTGAAGCACATGCTTGATGCCATCAAATTCCAGGGTATGACCCGCATTAGGACCTCCTTGAAACCTGGCAACCATATTATATTTAGGCGCGAGGAAATCAACTACCTTACCTTTGCCTTCGTCTCCCCACTGTAGGCCTAAAAGAACGTCCATTTTCATTGTATATATAAGTATATGTCTATTTTATCTTTGTCAAATTCCGCGTGAAGTTTGCAATAACAAAAAAAAATAGCAACTCAATGCTACTTTTTTTTACACCACATCCTCCAAATTTACACGCTTATTGTTTATTCAACACCTTCCTTTGCTGCTTCCAAGGAATCAAAAACGGTGAAAATATTGTTCAATTTGGTGATCAGCAATAATTTCTTGACGTGTTCGGAAGGTGAGGCCAAGTACACTTCTCCCCCTGCATTCCGCATTTTGGTCAACATCGTAATCAACACGCCGATTCCGCTGCTACTGATGTAACGTACTTCCTTAAGGTCAATGATGCAATTTTCGACCTTATCCTGTACCGCATCAGAAATGACCTCTACTAACTGGGGCCCTGCCTCATCCCCTATCAAGTCTCCTTCCAAGGACAAAATGATGCTTTTGGCTTCTCTTTTCGAGCTATAATTTAATTTCATGTATTTATTTCGAGTTGATTATTGGCGTCCCGTCATTCCAAATTGCTAAAAGAATCAATAGCAACATCCAATTAACTTCAACGGGATATCACTATAAGATGATGCTTAAACAGCAATTTTGTTTTCACAATCTTTCTTATTGCAGTTTCCATACAAAATTAAGGAATGATGGAGAATATTGAAATTTAAGATTTCACCAACCGTATTCTGAATATTCTGGATCCTTGGATCACAAAATTCGACCACTTTATGGCATTCTGTACAGATCAAATGATCATGTTGCTTGTATCCATATGATTTTTCATATTGGGCAAGGTTCTGACCAAATTGATGCTTGGTAACCAAATCACACTCTACCAAAAGGTCAAGTGTGTTATATACTGTGGCCCTGCTTACCCGGTAATTCTTATTTTTCATGCTGATGTAAAGGGACTCTACATCAAAATGTCCATCACGCCCGTATATTTCTTCTAAAATAGCGTAACGTTCAGGTGTTTTTCTTAATTTTTTATTTTCCAGATAAGCAGTAAATATCTTCTTTACCTCTTCGAATAGCTTTTCATTCAAGGCCATCTTATTATGCTTTGTTTCTACAAATATACACTTCTTATTTAGAAAAGATTCAAATAAGGCTTCACTAATTAGTCAAAACGGGTTACTTTGATTACCCCTTGCACTTCCATCAGATTATTAATCAAACTATCCAAATGATTGGTACTGTGTACATATAACTTGATAGACCCTTCAAATAACCCACTATCAGAATCGACTGTGATAGAGCGCATATTCACTTTTAACTCACTTGAAATCACTCTGGTGAGATCATTAATCAGCCCCACCCGATCAGTCCCAACGATCTTCAGCCCGGCCAGAAAAGCGATCTCTTGCTGACTGGTCCAGCGTGCTTTGATGACGCGGTTTCCATGATTTGAAAGTAGCTCGAGTGCATTGGGACAGGAGGTACGATGGATCTTAATTCCTTCATTGACCGTTACAAAACCAAACACGTCATCACCGGGGATAGGGTTACAACATTTGGCCAAAATATAATCGACTACATCCATGTCCTCTCCTATCAAGAGCTGGTCATGGTCTGGCCCTTTGAGGTTCTTGATTTCCTTGGTAAAGGATGATTCATCGGTAACGTGCTGGAGAGGACTCTTGGTTTTCTTCTTTTTGGTCTGCTTGAAATCCTTGAAGCTCTTAATCGATGTAGGGTCTATAATTCCCTTGCCGACCTTAAAATAAAATTCAGTAGCAGTCTTGGTCTCAAAAAACGCCCGTAGCTGCTCCACTACTACAGAGGAAAAATCCATCTTCATCTGCTTCAGTTTACGCTGCACGATCTCCTTCCCATCCATGATCAAGCTCTTCTTTTCCTCCTTCAAAGCGTCTTTGATCTTCGCTTTGGCACGAGAGGTGATGACAGACTTCAGCCAGTCCTCGGATGGTTTTTGCTTCTTGGAAGTAAGGATCTCCACTTGGTCCCCATTCTTAAGCTTATGGTTAATAGGAACCAAACGTTGGTTTATTTTGGCGCCGATGCATTTTTCGCCTACCTCTGAATGGATTTCAAAGGCAAAGTCCAATGCTGTGGCACCATAGGGCAACACCTTCAAATCTCCTTTTGGTGTAAACACAAACACCTCATCCTGAAAGAGATTGCCCCGAAAATCATCCATAAACTCTATTGCAGAACCATCATTGGACTCCAATAATGTCCGCACTTGTGTAATCCACTCGTCTAGGCCAGGGCCATTTTTGGACGGGCTAAGGTCTTTTTCCTTATACTTCCAGTGGGCCGCATATCCGCGCTCTGCAATATCATCCATCCTGGACGTCCTTATCTGGACTTCGACCCATTGGCCGGTATTGCTCATCACAGTGGTATGCAGGGATTCATAGCCATTGGCTCGAGGCGTACTGATCCAGTCTCGCAGCCGGTCTGGATTGGGCCGGTAAAAGTCTGTGACAATAGAATATACTTGCCAGCTATCGGCCTTCTCGCTTTCGTCTTCTGAATCAATGATGACCCGAATGGCAAACAAATCATACACTTCCTCAAAAGGTATGTTTTGCTTTTTCATTTTGTTATAGATCGAATAAACTGACTTCGGTCTACCTTTTATAGTGAACTCAAAACCTTGGGCGGTAAGCTCTCTTTCGATCGGGGCGGTAAAACTCTTGATGAATTTATTCCTGGAAAGCCTGGTCTCTTTTATTTTACCAACTATAAACTGATAGGTCTCCGTATCGGTGTACTTAAGGTACAGGTCCTCCAATTCGGATTTTATGCTATAAAGCCCTAGCCGGTGGGCCAATGGAGCATACAAGTACATGGTCTCAGAGGCAATTTTGAGCTGCTTGTGGCGGGGCATGCTCTGCAAGGTCCGCATATTGTTCAGCCTATCTGCCAGTTTGATCAATATCACCCTGACATCATCGGACAGGGTGAGCAACATTTTCCTGAAATTTTCGGCTTGTTGCGAACTCCCGTAATCAAAAACACCGGAAATCTTGGTGAGTCCATCTATGATCATGGTTACCTTCGGACCAAACTCCCTCTCTATATCCTCCAGCTCCCACTCGGTATCCTCCACCACATCATGCAGCAGTGCAGCCACAATACTGGTAGTACCAAGCCCTATTTCCTCCACACATATCAGCGCCACCTCAAGCGGGTGGTAGATATATGGCTCACCGGACTTTCGTCGCATTTCCTTATGCGCTTCACTTGACACATTGAAAGCCTTTTTGATCAGTTTCGCATCGCCATCCTTCAACAGCGGCTTGGCCAACCTCAAAATCTTCCTGTACCGTTTTAATATCTCTTTTCTTTCTACCTCCAGATCTACATTAATCATATTTCCTTGATGAAGCTTATGTTAAAACTTCCGGTTAGCTTTATTTAGTTATTTAGGATTCTTATATGAAACACTAATTTGAACTTTTTTTCCCAAACAGCCATCCCACATAACACAGTTTATTTATTTAAAACACGCCAAAAAACAAACTCTACTGATAAAGAAGCACTTATATTTTTTTCATTACTTTTATCGATTTTTTTGTCGGCATACTGTTGCAGATTAAATTTTCCTTATTACCTTTGCATCCACATTACGGAAGCAACACGGCTTCCAAACATTCAAAATGCGGATGTGGCGAAATTGGTAGACGCACTAGACTTAGGATCTAGCGCCGCGAGGCATGGGGGTTCGAGTCCCTCCATCCGCACTATTCAACCAGCCCTCAATCCCGAAGCAATACCCTCGATTTAATCAAATTACGGTTTGAAAAATCAGAAAGGGAAAAGGCGTCGAGGTTGAGGGTTTTCAGTTTATAGCAAAATTTAATCAATATAGCCTTGGAAATCAAATTAGACAAGCAATCCGCCAATCAAGCTTCAATTAAAATTAACTTAAATGAAGCAGATTATCAACCAAAAGTTGATGCCAAAATAAAAGACTACGCCAAGAAATCCAATATTAAAGGCTTTAGACCTGGCAAAGCTCCTATTGGCATGGTGAAAAAAATGTACGGAACGTCTGTTTTGGTAGAAGAAATCAATGACATCCTTTCCAAATCATTGAGTGATTATATAAAAGAGCAATCATTCAAGATCTTGGGAGAACCTCTTCCAGTAGTAGAAGATGCTGATGCTATTGACTGGAAAAACCAAAAGGAATTTGAATTTGAATATAGAATTGGGTTTGTTGAGAATGTGGATATCACATTGGACAAGTCGATCAAGGCTACTGACTACAAACTGAAGGTTGACAAAAAAGCCATTGACGATGCCATAGCCAATCTCAGAGGCCAGTACGGTAAAATGACCAATCCTGAGGTAAGCCAGGAAAATGATTTTCTATACGGTGACCTGAAAGCAGCAGACGGCTCATTCGAACAAGCCCTTTCCCTTCCACTGTCCAAGTTTGACGGAAGGTCTGTAAAGAAATTTATAGGCGTGGAAAAAGGAGCAGAAATCGAATTTGACCCTTCCAAAGCCATCAAGTCCGACCTTGCAGAAGTGTTGGGCGTAAGTGAAGAAGAAGCGGAGAAAGTGTCCGGCAACTACACCTTCACGGTACAAAACATCAACCGCACGGAAGATGCAGACATGGACCAAGAGTTCTTCGACAAAGTATTCGGCCCTGATCAAGTAAAAACAGAAGAAGAATTTACTGCCAAAATAGAAGAGATCCTTGGCGATAATTACAATAAAGAAACCAAGGTCTTCACAGAAGAAAAAATCAAAGAAACTCTTACGGAAAAAGCCAATATCGAACTTCCGGAAGCATTCCTCAAAGAATGGTTGATCAAAGCCAACGAAGGAAAAGTATCCGAAGAAGATGTAGAAAAGGAATTTCCTATCTACGCGAAGCAGTTGACGTGGTCATTGATTTCCAACAAACTGGCGGAAGAGAACGAAGTCAAAGCAGAGCATGAAGACGTCATAGCGAAAACACAGGAAATGGTAAGAGAGCAATTAGCTGCTTCCGGACTGGGCTCGCAGATGGAAGATAACATGGACATGTTTGTCAACAATTACCTCCAAGGTAACGAAGGACAGAACTACATGCAGATGCTGACAGCTGTTCAAAATGACAAAGTACTCGAATTAGTGAAAGAAAAAATCACGCTAAAAGAGGAAAAAATAGACGTTGAGAAGTTTAAGGAATTAGTACAAAACTAATTCACTGAATAAATCGTTATTAAAAAGTCCTTTTCTAAGGGCTTTTTTTATTTTTGTACTAATTCAAAAAAAACGATAGCATGATTAACAAAGATGAATTCAGAAAATACGCCATTCACAACCAAGGTGTGAGCGGCACCGCCTTTGACCAATACACCAACCATATAGAAAATATGACCAGGTCGGTCATCGAAGAACGACCTACCAACTTCCGGGAAATCGATGTATTTTCTCGATTGATCATGGACAGGATCATTTTCTTGGGCACCCAAGTAGACGATCATATTGCCAACATCATTACAGCCCAATTATTGTTTTTGGAATCAGTAGATAGCAAGAAGGACATCCTGCTGTACATCAACAGCCCAGGAGGGTCTGTCTATGCCGGACTTGGTATATACGATACAATGCAGTATATTAACCCCGAAGTAGGCACCATTTGTACGGGACTAGCCGCTTCTATGGGTGCTGTATTGCTTGCTGGCGGAGCAGCTGGCAAAAGAGCCGCCCTTCCCCACTCCAGGGTAATGATCCACCAACCCCTCGGCGGTGCACAAGGTCAAGCTTCCGATATTGAAATTACTGCTAAGCAAATTTTGATATTAAAGCAGGAGCTTTTTGAAATCCTAGCACACCACTCAGGAAAAGACATCAAAGAAATCGAGCAAAACTCTGACAGGGACTACTGGATGAGAGCTCCAGAAGCCAAAGAGTACGGCTTGATCGACGAAGTATTGACTAGAAAATAAAAATCATGGCGCAAGTTACTTGTTCCTTTTGCGGGAGAAATAAAAAGGATGTAGACCTGATGGTTTCAGGGATTTCAGCTCATATCTGTAATTTCTGTATCGACCAGGCCTACCAAATCCTAGGTGAAGAGGAAAAAACCAAAAAGCAAGACAAAAAACCGAAGTTCAAGCTCAGAAAACCCAAAGAGCTGACCGAATACCTCAACAATTATGTAATCGGTCAAGAAGAGGCAAAAAAGGTGCTTTCCGTAGCTGTGTACAACCATTACAAGCGTCTTCTCCAAAAAGACAACCATGACGATATCAAGATCGAAAAATCCAATATCATCATGGTGGGAGATACAGGAACAGGTAAAACATATCTGGCCAAAACACTTGCCAAAATACTGGAAGTCCCTTTCTGTATCGCAGATGCCACCGTCCTGACAGAAGCAGGGTATGTAGGCGAAGATGTGGAAAGCATCCTTACCCGATTGCTCCAATCTGCTGACTATAACTTGGAGGCTGCCGAGAGAGGCATTGTCTATATTGATGAGATCGATAAAATCGCCCGAAAATCGGACAATCCATCTATCACGAGGGATGTCAGCGGTGAAGGGGTACAACAGGCCATGCTGAAGCTTCTTGAAGGCACCACGGTCAATGTACCGCCGCAAGGAGGCAGAAAACACCCCGATCAGAAAATGATTGCGGTAAACACCGAGAATATCCTGTTCGTTTGCGGTGGAGCCTTTGACGGAATCTCCAGGCATATTGCCAACAGACTAAACACACAGCCGCTAGGTTTCAGCAAAAAGACCGAAAGCGACTTGGTGGACCGTAACAACCTGCTCCAGTACGTAACTGCTCCTGACCTAAAGTCCTTTGGGCTAATCCCTGAGCTGATCGGTCGTCTTCCTGTGCTGACCCACTTGGACCCTCTGGATAAGGCGACGCTGAAAAGCATCCTTACAGAGCCAAAAAATGCACTTACGAAGCAATACATAAAACTGATGGACATGGAAGGGGTAAAACTATCATTCGAAGAAAGCGGCATCGACTATATCGTCGAAAAAGCTGTCGAATACAACTTGGGCGCTCGTGGCCTGAGGTCTATCTGTGAAGCAATCATAACCGATGCCATGTACGAATTGCCATCGGACACAGAAACAAAAGAACTGGTAGTCAACCGGAAATATGCCCAACGGCAATTTGATAAATCGAAATTCAAAAAGCTACAAGTAGCGTAAATGTTAAAAGGCTCAGATTTAAATCTGAGCCTTTTTTAATACCGTCTTGATTAATAAAATTATGGCTATTGCATAAACCGGGTTAAACTCTTATAAATCAACTTGGCTGTTTTTTCAGAGGCTTTTTCCTCTCCAATTTTTTCCTTTACTAATTTATATCCCTCCAAAACAGCCTCCTTATGTTGGCTACTTCCCAGTAACCCTTTGAGTTCTTCTTGAAGCACCTCCCTATTGTAATCCCCTTGGATCAATTCTTTGACCACCTCTTTTTCGGCAATCAAGTTTACCAGAGAAATAAACGGCACCTTGATCAGTCGCTTGGCAATGGCATAGCTGATGCTGCTAGTCTTGTACACCACCACCTGGGGAACATTGAACAAAGCCGTCTCCAATGTGGCAGTACCGGAAGTAACGACGGCTGCATTGGCATAATGAAGCAGGTCATAAGTCTGGTCAAAAATCACCTTGATCCCGCTTTTGCGAGCGGGATCATAGACCTCGGTGGGTAGGTTTTTTACCCCTGCAATCATAAACTGGACATTGGGAAAGGCAGGAAGGATCCCGACCATATTTTCCAGCATATTCTCCACCTCCTGCTTTCTACTCCCCGGGAGCAATGCGACAATAGGTTTATAACTGATTTCATTTTTTTGATAGAAAAAATCATGTGGGGTAAACTTGTTGATCTGATCCAAAAGAGGGTTACCGACGTAACTCACCTCCCAATCAAACTTCTTGAAAAACGATGGCTCAAATGGTAAGATAGAATAAAGGTGATCGACGTACCTTTTGAGTTTATAGGCCCTACTCTGATTCCAAGCCCACACTTTTGGGGGAATATAATAATGCACGGCGATACCATGCTCATGTGCAAACTTGGCGATCTTCATATTGAAGCCACCATAATCCACCAGGATCAATGCATCGGGCTTATAGTCCAAGATATCATTTTTGACAAGTCGAAGGTACTTAAGCACCTTTCTAAAGCCAAAAAGCACTTCAACAAAGCCCATCAATGCCACTTCATCATAATGGGCCACAGGAGAAAGCCCCTCATCAATGCTGTAATCTCCTCCCATTCCCCGAAAATAAGCCTTTTGATCCTCCACCTTCAACGCATGGAGTAAATTTGCCAGGTGCATGTCTCCTGACCGCTCACCAGCTATGACATAATATTTCATTGGGGAGGAAGGTTTAGTGTTTGAGGTAATAATGTTCGAAAGTCATCCCATTGGAAAGCTAATAGAGCGCTTAGCGCTGACCACCCGAATCACTCACCGTAGTACTCCACAAAGTTACGTGGGGTTTCGTAAAGTTTCAGCTTGTACAGTCCACCGTGAGGGGTGATTTTGTCCACGGCAGGCTGTAATATTTTCCAAAATTCCATCACAAGGTTTTCGCAGCTCGCCATTTTCCCTTGCATGAAATCCACGTCCACGTTGAGGTTTTTATGGTCCACTTTATCGATCACCAATGTCCTGATCAACGTACTCAGCGCTTTAAGATCCACCACAAAGCCCGTTCCCTCATCAGGAAGCCCCTTTACGGTTACGATCAACTCAAAATTGTGGCCATGCCAGTTGACATTGGCACAAGGCCCAAACACCTCTATGTTCTTCTCTTCCGTCCAATTGGGATTCCATAATTTATGAGCGGCATTAAAATGCTCTTTTCTAGAAACGTGTATCATGACTGATTTCAGATTTGAGAGGGCAAAGATACAAAAAAAGCAGGAGTTTTTAGCCCGGTTTATGTACCTATGTACCCCTTTTTTGATTGACTTTAGCTGGGCAAATCTAATCATCGTGGTGGATGAAAACCACCAAGGAATTTAGCCAGAAAAATAGTTGTCCAATATAAATCAAATAGAACAGGTGATTCTAAATACACATGAACTAAACGGTATTAATTCCGAGTAGAACTTCACCCAATCGCTTCAAAAGAAAAAAGGACCACCTAAACAATATAGGTGATCCTTTCTTTTATTCAAAAGTCATATTGCTGATTATGGATTCGGCTCCAATTCAGGGTTGATGTTCATTTGAGATTGTGGGATAGGCCAAATCGCCTCTGGATCACCAGCGACCACTCCTACACCTGCATTTTGAACAGCCACACTTGGTGGAGTCTCAGTTCTCAAAGGCTTTCCTGTTCTTAACAAATCCATTCTTCTATGCCCTTCGAAGCATAATTCCTTACGCCTTTGATCATATATAGCTTCCAGTAGCTGCTCGGCATTAGCAAAGTCACCTACTGTCCATGGGGTAGTAAGCCCCGCTCTTTCCCTAATTTCATTTACCAGACTGATCGCCTCCGCATCTACTGTTTGGTTTAACTGCACGAGTGCTTCCGCGCGATTGAGCATTACTTCCGCTATACGGATGGCGTGATAATCACTTGAATTATCATTACCATTATCATACTTAAGTGTATAAACCGCCGGATTACCATTAAAATTCACATCTTCCACCTTAAACGTTCCTCTTATATCTTCCGGCTCTCCAGCAAATAATGCCTCCAAGTTTGGGGAAAACTCTCCATCACCTCTACCCCCTTGGTCTCTCCCTGTATAGTATCCGTCCCAAGAACCACTACTTGTCTCATCATCACTGTTACTTTGTGGATCTGTCGCGTTATTTTCAATAGAAAAGACAATCTCATCGTTAACGGTGTTGTAAAAAGACAAATCGCTATTAAGCGAATAACCTCCTTCTGCAATCACCGTTTCAGCAGAGTTTGCGGCATTTTCCCAATCCTGCATATATAAATATAATCTGGACAACAAAGCTGTTGCGGAATACGAAGAGGCAAATCCCTGATCGGCAGCTGGCGGTAAGTTTTGCTCCGCAAACATTAAATCACTTTCAATCTGCGCGTATACCTGGGCAAGAGTATTTCGGGGCAAATTCACTACTTCCCCAGTAAACGGTTCCAAATAAAGTGGGACGGAAAGGTTATCTCCATTGTTCACGATATATGGCTGAGAATACAAGTTGGCCAATAAGAAATAAACCATCCCTCTAATATACCTTGCGGCACCGATCAACTCGGCCTTTTCTTCTTCTGTGGCGTCCTCGATACCGGGAACATTAGCAATAATCGCATTTGCACCCAAAATCACTTGATAGCCATCTCTCCAAACTTCATCGACTGTACTATTGGCTGGCTGTACGGAGAAGTTGTTAAAATCCTGGAGTGAAGGAAATGACCCCGTAAAATTCACATTATCAGTAATAAAATCTGATATAAACTGTGGCTGACTACCGAAGACGTGTAAATCTTGCATTAAATCGTAACAGCCAATAAGCACACCTTCAGCATTATTATAGCTATCAAAGGCAACATCTTCTGATAAGGATTGCTGCGGCTTTATATCTTCCAATCTGTCTGCGCAAGCCGTAAACAGCAGTGCACAGGATAAAATCTTATATATAGTCTTCATTGTTTCCTTTATTTAAAATCCTAATGATACACCAAAGGTTACTTGTTTCGGGTTTGGAGAGGTAAAGAAACTCTCTCCAGACATATTTCCAGCTTCTGTACCCGAAGTATTCACTTCTGGATCAGAGCCATTGTCAAAGGCATCACTTGCGAAAGTCGCCAAATTCTGCCCCATAACATAAACTCTTGCTGACCTTACGGCTTTAGTACGCTCCAAAAGACTCACAGGAAGCTGATAAGACAGTGTGATGTTTTTTAATCGAATATAGCTTGCGTCGAATAAATGCCTTGTGGATTCATTATCCCAAAAGGACATTGTTGAACTGGAATAGGCAGGTGCAAATGCATCGGTATTTTCAGAGGTCCAAGAGTCAAGTACCCGGGTGACATTATTAAATGAGCCACTTGCTGCTATGTTTTCTGAGAATTCATTATCAGCCAGATATACATGTCCCCCACTTACAAAGTTAAAGAACACCCTAAGCGATAACCCTTTGTAAATAAACATGTTAGTAAACCCGCCTGTGGCTTTTGGCAGCGCAGAACCCGCATACACATAAGGAGCAGCACTATAATCAGTAGTAGGGTTCCCATCTTCTCCTACCCATTCTGCATCTCCAGTTTCTGGATTTATGCCCACATAATCTTTCAAGAAGAACTCATTAGCAGTCCTTCCAACAGTAGCCCTGGCCTCATCTGTAAATGACCCAATCGGCACATAAAGATTACCATTGGGATCTACTTGGGCCGTCTCGGGAAGCTTGGTTACCTCATTATTCAAAAAACCAATATTAAAAGAGGCAGTCCATTTAAAATCTGTATTGGTAAAAATATCTCCGGCCAATGAAATGTCCACACCGTTGTTTTTCATCGCCCCGAAGTTTTGGGTCCTACTGGCAAACCCTGTTGTATAAGGTAATGGTACGTCTAGCAATATACCATCAGTGTTTTTATTCCAATAACTAAAGTCAAACCTTAACCTATTGGAAAACAACTCCGCATTCAAATTGACATCAAATTGGTGAGTGGTTTCCCATGTCAAATTTGGATTGGAAGGCTGGGAATAGTAAAGTCCTGGGGAGCCGTTATAATTCACTCCGCTGTACAGTCCCAAGGCGCCAAAATTGGATATCCTGTCATTGCCACTAGAGCCATAGCTAGAAGATAATTTCATAAAGTCTATTACACCGCCTTTTGGAAAGAAATCCTCGGAGCTAATTAGCCATGATGCGGAGACTGCGGCAAAAGTACCGTATCGTTTATCCTCACCAAACCTCGAAGATCCATCTCGTCGGATACTACCTTCGACAATATATCTATCAGCGTAGTTGTAGTTTAACCTACCAAAAAAAGAGGCTATAGCCCATTCTGTTCCCGTGTTAGAGGCCGTTACAGGCTCAGAGCCAGAGCCTGTATTTGGGAGGTCATCAGAAATATATCCATTCGCTTCAGTAAGGATGAAATCCCTATCGGAAGTTTCGAAGCTTTGTCCAACTAATGCATCAATCGTGTGGGACTCAAAGCTCTTTACATAGTTGAGAGTATTGGTAGTTAACCATTTACTATCTTGATTAATCTCTTTCGAACCATAGCCCCCAGGAGTAATGATATCACCAGACCGATACTCTTCTTCAACTTGCACATAGTCCATTCCCCAGTCTGTCTTAAATGTTAAATCATCCAAAATACTGTACTCGGCAAAAACATTCCCTGTACTCCTTCTAGAAGTTAATACATAACGGATATCCCTATCTAATAGGAGTGGGTTATTAAAACCTGCCTGCTGCAAGTTGCCTTCCGCATCATAAGGCTGTCCGAAGGGAGTGTTCAGATAACTAACTGTCCATGGAGAGAAAGTATCATTTTCAGCCCCAACCCTATCATTTACCAAAGAAGAGGTAGCAAAATTAACCCCTACCTTCAATTTATCTGAAGCTTCATGAGTCAAGTTTAATCTACCATTCAACTTATCCACCTCATTCCCGATCACATAAGCCTTACTATTAAAATAAGTTCCTCCTACGAAGAAGGTTGTTTTTTCGCTGCCTCCGCTTGCATTTAAAGAATAGGAATTTAACGCTCCCGTTTGACTTACAATATCTCTCCAATTAGTCCCACTCTCAGGAAAAGTAGCTGGATCATCACCAAGATCAGTCCTAAGTCTGGAATATTGATCAAAATTCAAAACTTCCTTTTCCACGGAAGCTTTATTTACACCAGTATAATAGTCAAAATTAATTTGGGTCTTTTCTCCCAATTTGCCACTTTTCGTAGTAATTAAGATAACCCCATTTGCACCTCTTGAACCATATAGTGCCGTTGCTGCGGCATCCTTAAGGACAGTCATGCTCTCTATATCATTTGGGTTCAAATCCATTAAAGGATTAAGGGCTGTTCCCCCTCCTCCTGAGGAGTATGAAGTAGATCCAGATGCATCATTCAGCGGGACTCCATCGATAACAAACAAAGGACCATTTCCAGAGGTAAATGATGTAATTCCCCTAATACGCACCACTTGAGAAGACCCAATCAATCCAGAAGATGACGTGGCCTGGACACCGGCAGCTTGTCCTTGGAGAGCTTCTTGGGGAGAAATCACTGGAAAATTCTCAAAAGCTTCCGAACCTACCGTTTCTATTTGCTGTGTATTAAGTTTTTCGGACTGCATACCATATGCCTGCACCACTACTTCGCTCAATTGCTTGGCATCTGCTTGCAAAGTCACATTTATAATAGACCTGCCTCCTATTTCAACCTCCTGGCTGATCATTCCCATAAATGAAAAAACCAAGACATTACCACCTTCTGGTACTTCAATGGAATATTCTCCATCCAAATCTGTCGCCGTCCCCATCGTGGTTCCTTTTACTAAAACAGAAACACCGGGCAACTCCCCACCGTCTTCACCGGAGGTAACAGTCCCAGAGACTGTCCGGCTCTGGCCAAATGCCACAGCACTGGCCAATAAAATTGCTAATCCTAGCAGTAAAACTTTCTTCATAATTGGTTGATTTTGATTTAACGTTATCAAGATAAACGTTCCCATCTAATAATCCAATAGTAGATTAATTTATTATAAATGAAACTAACTACTTCAACAAGCACAAAATACATCAAAAAATACAACAACATCATTAACCGAAATAAACTACTGCAACAAAACCATTAATTAAAATACATCAATTAAACAATACATAAATATGCAATATATCGAAAAAAGTATTTTTAACAAGTTTTAACTAAATATAACCAATTTATATTTTAACACTTACTTTTTGTAATTAATCAAGATGATTTCAAAAATTTGTTCAACCCTTTAATATACTATATTGGTATTATACACATAAAATAAGTGATTTTACACACACAAATACAGGCAGCTATTTCAAAACCCATATGTTATGAGAAAATTAGTTTCTTAGCATTTCTATTTCAAAAAAACACAGTTTGCTGCTCATTTTTAAACCAAAAAAGTCCTTCATTGCCCTTAGTTAAACCCGGAATATGCATTAGCCTATCTGTTGCGACCTGAAACTGCTTCAAAATCAGCCGTTTCACTTTAGTTTTCGGCATAACCGTAGCGGTGCTACGCTAATGCCTCCAAACTAACTGATTTTCTTGCAATTTCAGCTCTCACTACGATTCCTAATGCATAATCCGGGTTAAAAAAATAGCTGCATCCCAATATCAGTATGAAAAAAAGGCGCACGCACTGGGCTACGAGCAGGGCAACCGCATTTAGTATATTGAAGGGAAACAATTTTCGTGTAGGTGTATAACTATCACCCGTGCCGCTGGCACTTTAACCCGCTTTGTGCATTAGGAACTGCTGTAGCCTGTCCCAGCGTATGTCGGGAATGGCTAAAAGAGCAAGGACAACAGTTGACATAGAGACCGATAAAGCCGTTGCGCCTGTCTACTCAATTATGGCGGCTGGCTTAGATTAACGAGTTTTGTGAGTCAACAACTGGCCATGCTGTCTAATCTGCCTTTGGCGGAAGATCATATAGAAGGTGCTGGTGACAACCTGTACCTTAACCCCGGCATAAACCGGATTAAATTGTAACCCACATGAATATAAAGTTGGATCAAGCGGAAAAGTTGAGGGGCTGATGGAACGCTGATGACACAGATAATTATGATTTTCGCTGATTTTTTGACTAAACCGGAAAAGACAAGTGGCATAAAAAAGCCCTGAAAGGGCGTAACATCCTTAACCATGGGCAACTCCCATGGTAAACATCAAAAATAATCTCATTGTTTTAGCCGCTATTACCTTCCTAGCGCTTATAAATTCCCGCTAAAACCCAATACATGCCAACACCGCTTTATTCCAATAATTAATAGGGAATAACTTTCAAGAAAGTGTGTCGAAATTTATTCCCCCAGAAATATTGCTTGATCCATAAAGTCCCATAGGAGCGACAGATATAATTGCTATTGGAACATTTTATTTAAGTACGTTTGCCCTAGGGGACGAGTATCTTAACGAGATCAAACGGTAGTGCTTATAAAAATAAAACAAATAGGTAGTTACCTTCATTGGAAGCAGGTCAAAACTCAGTGAGTTCGTATATTGATTACCGAATCTCCCCTATTGTGCCTAATATGGTAATCGAATAAGTTAGTTATTTTACGTTACTTTTTTCGATATCTTGGAATCTAGCTTCAACTACGTATAGCACCATTGGCATCTATGGCTTGACCTCAAAACAACACATCAATCTATAACAATCTCGATTCTTCGGTTCTTGGATCTTCCAAGTGCTGTTTCATTGGACATTAGTGGTTTCGTATCCCCAAATCCCGCGACAGCCAATCGTTCACTGGCAATTCCTTGATCCAGTAAATACCGCTGTACACTCGTCGCTCTACGAAGACTCAATTCCTGATTATAACTCCCTTCCCCCACATTGTCGGTATGCCCTTCTATAACTATATGGACGTCGGGATTCTCGTCCAAAAACTTCTTCAATCGTAATAATGAACTTTTGGAAGAAGGCTTCAAGTCAGCTTTATCAAAGTCAAAGAAGACATTTTCAAACAAGAATTCTTCACCATGTGCCACAGGCTTAAGCCCTATCTCCATGTCTTTGATATCCTTGAGGCTGTCCTTTTCCACATTGTATATCTGTGGCAAAAAACCTTTCTTCTCTACGTACAGTCCCGAGGAAGCCTTATCCGGATAGATCATCATAAACCTACCAGAATCCCCTTCAGACCTAAACTCATACAGAGTACTGTCATTCTCTAAATCCACTAATGAAAGAGTCGCCACAATGGGCTCGCCCGTCTTTTCATTACGCACCTTACCTCCCGTCACGATCAACCGCTCACCAAGATCTATCTCTTCCGGAAAGGTAAAACGGTATAGATAAGACCTGTCCAGCACTCCATCTTTTAGAGAATTTTCTGTATAATAGGCATAGTCCTGCTGTGCGGTAATAAACAGGGCCAGTTGGTCCAAATGATCGTTAATGGGATAGCCCAAATTTACTGGTTGCTCAAACTCAGCATTCTTGATCTTTGAATTGAACAAGTCCATGCCCCCAAACCCCATATGACCGTTGGAAGCAAAAAAGAGCAGCTCATTGTTAAAATAAATAAAAGGGGACACTTCATCGAGTTCGGTATTGATCGTCTCTCCTACATTGACCGGATCGGACCAGCTATTATCCCTTTGGCGAACTGCATAATAAATATCGTTTCCACCAAATCCTCCTCTTCTATTGGATGAAAAAAACAGGATACTTCCATCCGCAGAAAGTGACGGCTGCGAATCCCAATACCTCGAGTTCACCTTATCACCCATATTCATAGGTTCCTGCCATTCCCCCCCCACTTTATAGGCAATGTAAAGATCACAGCTTCCATAAGAATCAGGCGCATCACAACTGGTATAGATCAAAATATTGCCATCGGCCGATATGGTACAGGTACCTTCATTGTGAACGGTATTGATAGAATGGGCAAGTGCTTCAGGCGAACTCCAACTCGTCCCATCCCATGTAGATGTAAAAATATCCTCATGCTTCATCCGCTCCACTCCATCACGCTTCGTAAAAAGCAGCTGCTTACTGTCCGCTGTCAATACAGGAAAATACTGAAGATAAAATTCATTCAGCGGGCTGGGCAATTTTTCTTTGTTGATCGATTTTTTCTTGGTCAACTCTTCTTCGATAAATGCCATTTTTCGGTTCATGGCTTTGAATGAAGAAGAGGATTTTACCTTACTGGAATAAAGCCCTTGACTTTGGGAAAACTTCCTCACTGCGGCTTCAAAATCACCGGATTTCAAATAAATACTGGTAATCAACCAGCTAAAATCTGCCTTAAATTCAGGGTTGCTTCCACTTTTCATTTCTCCAGCAGAGGCTACTTGTAGTGCCTCTTCCACACTCCCCTTTTTCAATAACAATTGGGACCATTTTTTATAGGCCTCTAAAAAACCATCATCCTTATTGACGGCATCGGCGTATTTCTCCAAGGCTTGGTCATACCTTCTTCTCATGGAGAGGTCTTCTCCTTCTTGGTACAGCTTGATCGCCCTCCTGTTTTCGCTGGTAAAACCTTGACCAAGCGCCTGAGAACTGATAAAAATAAAAAAGAAGACTATTTGGGCTACTCTCATTTAGTTTATGGTATGTCCATAAATTTATGAGTTTGTAGCGAAATATTCCAATCAGGGTGATTTTTTATGTATTCGATGATCTCTCCCGTAAACTTCTCAGACTTGCTCCATTCGGGCTGGAGTAGTTTTTTACAGCTTGACCGAACGTGCTTTGCGTGCTTTTCAGCAAAATCAAAATCGCTTTTGTGAAAAACGATCACTTTCAGCTCATCTGCCTTTTCAAAAATACTTGGGTGAGGTTCTTTGAACTTCTTTGGGGAAAAACAGACCCAATCAAACTGCCCTGAAAAAGGATGTGCTCCGCTGGTTTCGATATTAGTGGTAAAGCCCTTTTCTTTTAACAGGGCCGTAAGTGGCCCCATCTCATACATCAATGGCTCTCCGCCTGTAATCACCACCAGTCTTCCAGGGTACTGAAGCGCTCCATCCACAATCTCTTCAACTGAAAGCACCGGCCATTTTGCCGCTTCCCAGGACTCCTTTACGTCGCACCACACACATCCTACATCACATCCTCCCAGACGGATAAAGTACGCTGGATGTCCAGTAAATGTACCTTCTCCCTGGATGGTGTAAAAAGCTTCCATTACAGGAAGCTTAAGTCCTTTTTCTACCGCTTGTTTGATTTCCATGGTTTAATTTTTGATGGAGCGGGTGATTGAACCGCTGTATAATTGAATATAACCTACGTTGGGGAATAGACACTTACAAGCCCCCTATTAGGAACATTGGGCTCTTCTTCCCCTTTATATGCCACCAAACCCTACTTGACAGTATGGGGTTCCCTATCGTGGAATAATTTTACTTGTACACCTTATTTTCTGCCGAAAGCAGGGTATTATAAAGCAATGAGGCGATGGTCATTGGCCCCACACCGCCTGGCACTGGCGTAATGGCTGAGGACTTTTCTGACACTTCATCGAATTTCACATCTCCAATAAGCCTAAAGCCATTCTTTTTGGAGGCATCTTCGATCCGGTGGATGCCCACATCCACGACCACTGCTCCCTCTTTCACCATGTCTGCCGTCACAAATTCCGGTTTACCAATGGCCACAATCAGAATATCAGCTGTTTTCGCTATTTCTTTCAGGTTCTTCGTCCTGCTATGTGTCAACGTAACCGTGCTATTACCAGGGTAATCATTTCTGGCCATCAATATGCTCATCGGAGAACCTACAATATGGCTTCTACCGATCACCACGCAGTGTTTTCCAGAAGTCTCAATCTCATAGCGCTTCAGCAGCTCCACGATCCCATAAGGGGTAGCGGCCACGTAAGTAGGCCAGTTCAATGCCATACGACCGACATTGGCCGGGGTAAACCCGTCCACATCCTTTTCTGGCTTGATCTTGGCCGTCACCTTCTCCACGGAGATATGCTTCGGAAGCGGCAACTGGACGATCAGCCCATCAATATCCGGGTTTTCATTAATATCTTCCACCGTTTTGAGCAGTTCTTCTTCGGACACATTATCCTCCAGCCTCACCAGAGTGGACTCAAACCCTACAAACTCACAGGCCTTCACCTTAGCCCCCACATAGGTCTGGCTGGCACCATCATTTCCCACCAACACCGCAGCCAAATGTGGAATCTTCCCTCCCTCGGCTTTGATTTCCTTCACGCGGGCTGCAATTTCATTTTTGATATCAGCTGATGTCTTTTTTCCGTCTATTATTGTAGGCATTGTTTTGTAAAATTCGTTATTCGTTATTCAAAATTCGATATTCGATATTAATTATTATTCCTCTGCGCCGTTTCTATACTTTTTACAAAGATTGAAATAAGTTCATTTGACTCTTTATGTAGAAAATCAGCTAACTCACTTTCAAGCACGATCTTAGATTTTTTGAGAATTTTTATACATACAAGTGTTTCTCTTAATTCTTTAAGGATGACTTTAAATTTATGAATAAAATCTTTCTTGGATTCACTGCTTTGAGCTTCCCCATAGTTCAACGCAGGCGACGTACCTGACCTAAGAATCTGACCTCCCAAGTGATTCGAAGCTTTCGTGTTTGGCAATACATCTACTAAATTGATTATAGCTACAGAAAAATCAATTAGACGCTCTTCAAGATCATACTTTCTCATTTATGTAATGTATGATTTAAACAGAATTTATTTCTCTTCAACTTCCGAAATGATGAATATCGAATGTTGAATAATGAATATCGAAGGCTTCCCCTAATCCAGCTTAAGCACCGCCATAAATGCCTCCTGAGGCACTTCTACATTACCGACTTGGCGCATACGCTTTTTACCTTTTTTCTGTTTGTCCAGCAATTTACGCTTACGTGAAATATCACCGCCATAACACTTGGCCAGTACGTTTTTACGCATGGCTTTCACTGTTTCCCTAGCGATGATCTTCGTTCCTATGGCTGCTTGGATAGCTATCTCAAACATCTGACGAGGCACCAATTCTTTCAGTTTTTCACATAGTCTTTTGCCCCACTCGTAGGCCTTGTCCCTATGGACCACTGCTGACAATGCATCCACCACTTCCCCATTAAGCATCACATCTAACCTGACCATGTGGGAAGCCTTATTCTCCCGCAGGTCATAGTCAAGTGAAGCATAACCTCTGGAGATGGTCTTTAGCTTATCAAAGAAATCAAAAACAATCTCCGCCAGAGGCATATCAAATGTCAGCTCTACCCTGTCGGCTGTCAGGTAAACTTGGTTTTTGATCTGCCCCCTCTTTTCCATGCACAGCTGGATCACTGGCCCGACATAATCAGCCTTGGTAATGATCGATGCATGGACATAGGGTTCTTCGATATGCTTAAACATATTGGGATCGGGCATGTCTGAAGGCGCATTGATCAACTGGTAAGAATCATCATTCATCAGGGCTTTGAACTGTACGGAAGGCACTGTGGTGATCACCGTCATATCAAACTCCCGCTCCAGACGCTCTTGGATAATCTCCATGTGCAACATCCCCAAAAATCCGCAACGGAAGCCGAAGCCCAAGGCTGCAGAAGTTTCTGGTTCCCAGACCAAGGCAGCGTCGTTTAGCTGCAGCTTCTCCATCGATGCCCTCAATTCTTCAAACTCCGTAGTATCTACAGGGTAAATCCCCGCAAAGACCATCGGTTTGACATTTTCAAATCCTTTTATGGCATTGGTGCATGGACGTTTGATATGGGTAATGGTATCTCCGACTTTCACCTCTTTGGCTACTTTGATCCCTGAGATCAGGTAGCCCACGTTTCCTGCACTTATGGAATCCCGTGGCTGCTGCACCATGCCCAGCACGCCTATTTCATCGGCATAATATTCCCTTCCTGTATTGACAAATTTAATCTTATCGCCTTTTTTGATTGTGCCATTAAACACCCGGAAAAGCACTTCCACACCACGAAAAGGATTGTATACAGAATCAAAGATCATCGCTTGTAGCGGCTCTTCTGTATTCCCTTTTGGCGAAGGTATCCTCTCTACCACTGCATTGAGTATATCTTCAACCCCTGTCCCTTCCTTTCCCGAAGCCAAGATAATATCCTCTCTGTCGCATCCGATCAGGTCAATCACCTCATCAGCGACCACTTCAGGCTCGGCTCCTGGCAGATCGATTTTGTTAAGCACAGGAATAATCTCCAAGTTATGCTCCATTGCCAGGTAGAGGTTGGAAATCGTCTGGGCCTCCACCCCTTGGGAAGCATCCACGATCAGCAGTGCTCCTTCACAGGCAGCAATGGACCGAGAGACTTCGTACGAAAAATCCACGTGTCCAGGTGTATCTATCAAGTTAAGGACATGTTCCTCTCCTTGATAGTCATATTTCATTTGGATCGCATGTGACTTAATAGTAATTCCCCGCTCACGCTCGAGATCCATATTATCCAACAATTGATCTTGCATCTCCCTATCCGTCACGGTATTGGTAAACTGAAGCAGACGATCCGCCAACGTACTCTTCCCATGATCAATATGGGCGATGATACAGAAGTTTCTTATTTTTTGCATATCCATTCTGTCGGCAAAAATAGTAAATAGTCTTTGCAAAACCGCACATTTGCACTCCAATAGCTATAAGATATTCACACACTATCCAGTAATCCAAAAAAAACCGATCATGATGTTGGCAGCTTCACAAATAGGGAATACAAAAAAGAGGCTCCATCATAGCGATAAGTCACCCTCTCCAATGGGGAGATGAACTATCACCATTATCCAGCCTCTATTCTTGCATCCAGAAAATCAATCGAACTTTTAAAAGCCGGGATTTTGATCTTGATTGGTCAATGCATTGTTGTTATCGATTTCAGAAAGGGGAATGGGCAATAGATCATAACGCTCTTGATATGAGGGAATAGGTTCGTTTTCTAAATATCCCATTCGCCTCCATCTCCGGATATCCCGGTTACGGATTTGCTCTCCGGCCAGCTCCACTCTTCGCTCGTGCTGAATGGCAAGCCTCATTTCCTCTTGCGTGCCAGCGGGGTATTGAGCAGTGGGGTATGGAGGCATATCCACATCTGCACGTGCCCTTACTTGGTTAATATAGGGCAGCGCAGCGGCCGGGCCATTGGTTTCGTTTTCTACCTCGGCCATCATCAGCAGTATATCCGCATATCGGATGACTCGGAAATTAATCCCAGACTGCGTATTTTCTGCCTCCCTTTTATAGATCATCTGGTATTTTCTCCAGCTTGGAACTGAAGCATTCCCTTGGACATTATCTACCGAAAGTACACTTTCACCGTTATTGAAAGTATCCCCCAAACTATACAGGGTATATCCGTATCGGGGATCATCTTTTTCAGCACCATTGGCCACTTTTTCAAATGCTGACACAAGGCTGGCATTTGGAATAATGTTTCTCCAAGCAGTAGGACCATACTCCTGTCCACGGAATGTCACTTCAGCGATACTATTGCCATCGGCATTCCAACCGCCGTCTGTCCCGAAATCCTCCGAAAACTGCACTTCCCAAAGTGACTCGGCATTGTTTTCATTTTCTTCTTCGAAATTGTCCAAATAACGATCCACTAGGCGGTATTCATCCGAATCAATAACCGCTTGTAGTAGTGGTTTTGCTTCCGAAAAATCCCCTCGAAACAAATGTAACTTTGCCAACAAAGCCTGGGCCGCCCCAATAGAAGCCCTTCCTACATCAGCCCCCGAATAGGTACTCTTTGGCGGCAACAGTCCTATGGCAGCAGACAGGTCATCGACTACCTGCTGATAGGAGGCCTCCTGACTGGCACGGGGCAAGCCATCAGGGCCGGTCGCAGAGACCGTCATCAAAGGCACACCGCCCCAGAGTGTACTCAGTTCAAAATAAGCCAGCCCTCTAAGAAAATACGCCTCTCCCAAAACCCTGTCACGGAGGTTTTCTGAAATATCCTCTTGCGGCTGATCCACGTTTTCGATGACCAAGTTGGCCCGCTGGATTACACGATACCATCCTCTCCAGTTCGCCAGCATCAGTGAATTGGAAGCATCAAATACGTGGTTGAGTACCCTGGCCCTGTGCGCCTCTAATTGCGCACCGCCAGAAGCCACATCATCCGAAAGCAAGTCATGCGCAAAGAAGTACTCTCGGTTATACAGATCGTTTGCCTGTAGGGCCGCATAGGCGGCATTTACAGCAGCCACATATTGGGGGCCTGTCTTATAGAATGTCTCTGTCGAAAGCTCGTTTGGATTAATCGGGTTTAGCTTGTCCTCATTACAAGACTGCGCCAAAGCCATTAAGAACACAAAGAGTATATATGATTTGAATTTCATGGTGCTTTTCAGTTAATAATTGATCAGAAAGTAAGTTGGATACCGCCAATAAATGTCCTAGCGGCAGGAAACTGCCCGAAATCTATCCCCATTCCCAGGGATTGATCTATTTCGGTCCGTGCTGCGATCTCTGGATCGTACCCTGAGTAATCAGTGATCGTAAAGAGGTTTTGTGCCGAAACATACACCCGCAAATTAGAAATGCTATTCTTAGCTATAGACTGCAAAAAAGCATTGGGAACGGTATATCCGATAGACAGGTTTTTAAGACGGGCATACGACCCATCTTCCACCCATCTTGAGCTTGCTCTCGCATTCCCATTGGGATCTCCAGAAATTGCCCGGGGAACATCCGTCTGTGTATTATCAGGTGTCCACCGATCGAGCACCGCAGTGCTCGCATTAAACAGTCTCGTCATCCCTTCGGTATGAAACCGGATATTGCTGAATATTTCATTGCCCTGCACCCCTTGAAGGAAAAGAGAAAGGTCAAAGTTCTTGAAATTGGCATTGAAGTTAAGACCATAGGTGAAATCAGGCATGTAATGTCCCAAATTGGTGCGATCGTCCGCATCAATGGTGCCATCCTCATTGATATCCCTAAACTTCAGGTCTCCTGCTTGAGCATTGGGTTGCTGACTGGTATCCTCCCCAGATTGGAAAATCCCTTCGACTTCCCAGCCATAAAAATACGCTATGGGTTTCCCCTCTTCTGTATAGGTCATGGGATCCCCTTGAAAGGTAGGGCCAAATATGGAATTTCCCGACCCCAAGGAGATCAGTTCATTGTCTACAAACCCAATATTTCCGTTAACGCCAAACTGGAAGGCTCCGGTCTTCTTCTGATAACCAGCAGTAAACTCCATCCCGCGGTTACGGACCGTTCCCACATTGGCTACGGGCGCAACATCAAACCCTAAAGAAGGAGGAACCGGAACTCCTAGAATCATATCTTCGGTTTTATTATCAAACCACTCCGCTGTAAAGGTGATTTGATCATTCAATATCCCCAGGTCCAAACCGACATTCTTCATGATGGTGGTCTCCCACTTGAGGTCTTCATTGGCCAGCGCATTGATGGTACTTCCTCCGGCCAATGTACCGTTGAAGTTGTAAAACATATTGGAATTGATGGTCGCCTGGTACACGTAATCTCCTATGCGGTCATTACCTGTCTGACCATAGCTTGCCCGTAACTTCAAATCGCTTATCGCTCCTACTCCCTGCATAAAATCCTCCTCACTCACTCTCCATCCAGCAGAAACGGATGGGAACACTCCCCATTTATTATCCGGGCCAAATCGTGATCCTCCATCCCTACGGATACTGGCACTCAACAGGTACTTTTGCTTATAATCGTAATTGACACGACCGACATAGGAAATCAACCCATACTCTGTTTTCTCACTGGTGGTAACTTGATTTTGAACCCCTTGCAGCTCCCGGACATCGTTGGTCAATTCATTCTGACCAGAACCTGTCAGCGAAGAGGAGATGAATGTCTGCTTCTCAATCACTGCCAAAAGATCCAAGTGGTGTCCTCCAAAGTCTTTGGTATAAGAAAACTGGTTACTAAAAAGTGGGGATACGTATGAATTTCGAGTTTGGCTAATTGCTGCAAATACTTGAAACTGAAAATCACCTGCATTGAACATTGGAGTATACTCATTCCGCTGACCAGTAGCGATATCAAGTCCAGTCATGAACTTGTAGTGAAAACCATCAAGGATTTCGACATCAATATAAGCAGATCCCAAAATCTTAAAATCTTGGTACCGGTCCTGCCTCAACACAGCGTTAAGCACTGGGTTTTCGGGGTCTGAACCATCCTCTGTATCGGTACCCCGGAAGCCTCCCTGACGACTGGGATCCCTTACGGGAATGTAAGGAACCATCTTCACCATATGCTCCATCTGGCTTCGCCCTCCGCTGAATGGCTCATCATTCCTGTCAGTGTAGGAAACAGTAAGCGTCTGCCCCACAGAAACACGTTCTCCCAGGTCAAACTGGGTGTTTGCCCTAAAGGAGACACGTTCAAAATCCACACCTTGCATGATCCCATCTTGGGCAAAATACCCCATGGAAATATTGTAAAGGCTATTTTCACCACCTCCGGAAACGCTCACATTGTAATCTTGGATGGGTGCGGACTGAAACATTTCATCCTGCCAATCAGTATGGACGTTGGCAAATTCTCCCAAATCATCAAATCGGGGTGGGATAGTAACATCGGGGTCATTGGCATTGTTTACCAAATCCCTGCCAAAATCAAGGTATTGGTCCACATTCAAGAGGTCCAATGTTCTCCAAGCGTTTTGGACACCATAATAAGCATCCAGTGACACTTTGGGCTTTCCCTTCGTTCCTTTTTTGGTAGTCACCAAAACGACTCCATTGGCCGCTCGGGAACCATAAATAGCAGCGGTAGAAGCATCTTTTAACACCTCTATGGACTCAATATCCGCTGGATTGATCTGATTTAGTCCGCTTGCGGGCATCCCATCGATGACATAGAGGGGATCGTTATCACCGACAGTGCCTATTCCACGTATTCGCACTACAGGGTCTGCTCCTGGCGCACCCGCATTGGTCACCGATACGTTGGCAGCCCTTCCCTGCATTGCTGAGGCCAGATTGGGGACCGGCAATTCGCGGATTTCTTCCGAACTCACAGAGGAAATGGCCCCGGTCACCTTTGCCCGTTCTTGTGAGCCATAGCCTACGACCACCACTTCGTTTAGCGCAGATAGATTTTCTGCTAAGGTTACATCAATAGTAGTTTGGTTGCCGACCTTCACCTCTTTGGATTCATAGCCGATAAATGAAAACACCAATATAGCCTCTCGGGAGGGGACAGTGATACTAAACTCACCCTCAAGGTTGGTGATGGCTCCTTGACTGGTACCTTTTACGGAGACATTAGCACCCGGCATAGTTTCTCCTGCTGCTGTTTTTACGGTGCCGGTAACAGTTAAATCCTGAGCGGAAACGTTCCCGGAATAAAAACCGACTAAAACAATAAAGATGGTCATCAGCCAACATCCAATATGGCTACGACCCGGTTTTTTGGGGTAGATTGAATTGATCATATCATAAGGTTAATTAGGGGTATGATTCTTTTTTGTTGAAGAATCAAATCAAAATAATTCAACCTCAAATTACACGTAATCAAATAAATATCAAAACAAAAAACGGTTTTAAGAAAAATTAATATGAAATTATAATCATGAAACCGATTACTTATAATATTTTATACTATAGATTAGTATTTTAACTATAATTACAAGAGATTTAGTAAGGTTTCATAAACGAATAGTGTCATCATCTTTTCTTCATACAAAAAATCATTACACCAGTAATTAGATTATAAAAAGTACTCACTTGCTCAAATTAGGCTGATATTATCATAAGAAGTGCTCATTTCATAAGTCAACTAGGTGATTTATAAAATGAAACCGATTGCTAAAACCATAGTAGTAAACAAAGAACAGGTACTTCATAATAGCTTCAGAGCGCAACTAAATGTCTTTTCAAGGAATTATATTACAGCATTTGTATCTTTGCCTTTCCATAAAGGCATTACACGTATGAAACAACTGGCAGAAAAGAAAAAACAGCAAAATATCGGTGAATACATCGTCTATATGTACCAAATGGAAGACTTGCTCCGCTCCTATCAATTCGATATGGATGAAGTTCGTCAGTACGTCGTCTCCCATTACCCTGTATCTGAAGAGGAAAAAAATGCCACTACAGACTGGTTTGGTGAATTGGCAGAGAAAATGAAAAATGAAGGCATCAAAGACGCTGGGCATCTAGCATCCACACAAAAGGAAGTGCAAAGGTTAGCCGAGATCCATTGGGACTTGTTAAAAAAAGATAAGGAATATTTTGCCATTTACCATGAAGCAAAGCCCCATGTCATCGCGTCCATCATGGCGGCAGAAGGACAGGACATTGGCCATGAAATCCAAATCTGCATCAATGGGGTTTATGGACTTCTGCTATGCCGGCTAACAGGCAAAAAGCTCAGCTCCGAGCAAGAAAATGCTGCAAAAGCTTTTGGCAAGGTATTGAGCTATCTTAACCTTGCCTACATGGACAACGGGGACAGCTGAACCCGGAATCAATGCCGTTTAGTTAAGGGGATTTCCTTCTTTTCATATACCTAAAAGTCCTTTTTTTGATTGACTTTGGCTGGGGAAACCTGATCATCTTGGTGGATTTTATCCTTTTCCTTTTTTCCCCCGAAAGCCTTCGGGGCAGGCTATTGATGAAAAAAGAAAGAAAAAAATCTAGGCCGGTGGTATGCCTTTTAAAATGGAACATGGATTTACCCTGCGACCGAGATCCGTCACCCATTTTAATTTCCACCCGATGGCTACGACCTAAAAGTGAGTGGGTCTCGCTGTTCCACGACGCGAGCCAACTCACTTTCTTAACGGCCTCCACCATCGGCTGGAAAACAGGCATACCAAGGGCCGTCATATGGAAACAACACCTTTTTGGGACTTATTAACTGAATCCGCCTTGCAGGTATTGGGCGTTAAGAAATTAAAAAGCGGGTGGGCAAAAAGGCAGGCTTGTTTGACGAAATGCTGCCCAAGGAAAAAATATAGAACCCATATTTTCCAGATACACACTAACTAAACGGCATTGAACCCGGAATATGCATTAGCCTATCTGTTGCGACCTGAAACTGCTTCAAAATCAGCCGTTTCACTTTAGTTTTCGGCATAACCGTAGCGGTGCTACGCTAATGCCTCCAAACTAACTGATTTTCTTGCAATTTCAGCTCTCACTACGATTCCTAACGCATAATCCGGGTTGAACCATTCAATCCCCCAGCTCCATGTACTCATAAACACTCTTATAAAGCCCGTTTTCAGATACAAAGTCCAAAAACTGTTGGTAAAAAGGATGACTGCTTAATGTGCCACTATCCCCAATCACTACCAATTTCCGCTTGGCCCTGGTAAGGGCGACATTCATCCTTCTTGTATCTGCCAAAAAACCAATTTCTCCCTCTTCATTTGACCGAACCAAACTGATCAAGACCACATCCCGCTCCTGGCCTTGGAAACCATCTATGGTACCAATGGTCACCACATCAGAGAGCTCCCTCAGCCCTTCATATGCGGCTCCCTCTTCCATCAGTTCCGTCAGCTTTTTCACTTGGGCTTTATACGGCGAAATCACCCCAATGGTATATTGCTGCTCCTGAAAACGCCCTACCCCAATTCGCTCCAGCAACTTCTCCAGCAATCCCAAACCAAAGCGTGCTTCTTCGGTATTCAGCTTGCTGAGCTAGTCCTTTTCCAAGTGTTCCCCAAAACCACTGCCCGCCGTATCGATGAACTCCATCACCGGTTCTTCATTGCTCAAGCAATGGGCATCGGTCAATGCCGCCGCTTCCAATTGCCCTTGATAGAAATATTCACTTGAAAACCGCATGATCAGCTCCGGCATTCGGTACTGCACCTTTAGCATCCAACTGGCCGCCGGCTGACGTTCGATGACTTTTTCGAACAAGGTTTCGCTCAAGCCTTCCTTACTTGCTTCATACGATTTTATGGTTGGTGGCAGCTGGCAGTGATCTCCTGCCATGACTACTTTCTTTGCCTTCATAACGGGAATCCAGGAAGCTGGCTCCAGGCCTTGCGCAGCCTCATCGATAAACACCACAGGGAACTCCATCCCTTTTAGGGCAGTATGACTGGCACCTACCAGTGTAGTAGCGATCACTTGGTTTTGCTGAAAGACATCATACAATATATAATCTTCCAAATGCCTTGCGGCCTCTTTGACCTTTGATGCCTCCGCAAATAACTGCTTTCGCTGCTGGCGTTCGGCAGCCCCAAAATTTCGCTTATATTTCCTTCCCAGCTTGCGGTATTCCTCCGCAGACTTACGCAATTTCTTTAAATCCCTAAAGCTACTATGCTGTGCTATTTGGGCATCCAGTGTCTGTTCCAAAATCTGATCATCGACCCTTGCCGGATGCCCTAAGCGCAAAGTCGATACCCCTTTTGCCAGGAGCTTTTCGACCAACAGATCCACTGCGGCATTACTGGGCGCACAGACCATCACTTGAGGGTATTGCTGTAACGTCTCTCTGATCGCTTGCACCATCGTAGTGGTCTTGCCAGTGCCTGGAGGACCGTGCACCAAGGCTACGTCTTGCGCTGCCAGTACGTTTTTTACCGCTTCCACCTGACTGTGATTTAGGTGAGAGGCCTCTAAAGCCAAAGGCAATCCAGCAGAAAATGAAGCCGCATCCTGTCCCAACAGGACATCCCTTAGCTGTCCAAGCCTTCCGCCACCTGCCTTGATCACCTGCTGCATCGCATAGTCCATTTCTCGATAACTTGCCTCATCGAAATGCAAGTCAACCCCTAGCTTCCCGTCTTGCAGCCAGTCCGGCCATTCATTCCCCATCAAGGTAATGACCATGGTATTTTTCTTTACCAAATTGACCACGCCATTTGTCCGTAATGGCGCACCCTCCGAAAAATTAGAAAACAAGGAGACCGTCTTTCCGGATTGAAAGCCATGCGAAAGACGGGTATCTCCCCTTTCTACCTCTACTATCAACCGGTCTCCCAGTCCCACTTTGGTCTTCGTCACCTGTACGGGATACCAGCAAATCCCTTCTTTCTGCTTGTCGGCAATAGAAGCACTGAGTGTCTTGAGCCGATACTGCTCGAGGTCTTCTTTCCACTCTTTCTTTAAAAGTTGTAAAGTTATTTTTAATTCTTCCTGTATTCTCGACATCAATGGTTATTTTTAATATTCAAAACTAATGTAATTAGACAAAGTAATCAGGTATTTAAATCGATTTTCAACAGTGAATTTTTTGGCGCATGCATATCTCTCTTTTGACCGTCCCAAAGTTTTATTAGGAAACTTTATAGGGGATTTCGTACGTGGTAATCTGGAGGAACAATTTGAACCTGAGATTGCTCTGGGCGTCCATCTTCACCGGGAAATAGACCATTACACGGATACTCACCCGGTAGTAAAGGAAGCGCAGGAAATGCTAAAACCCATCTACAAGCGCTATTCCCTAGTGATTACCGATGTCTATTTTGACTATTTTTTGAGTAAATACTGGAATGAATACGATGACAGAAGCGTTCAGGATTTTTCGCAACAAGTCTATTCCATCATAGAAAAAAACGAAGAAAAGCTCCCAAAAAGCTTTTTACAGCTCTTCCACCACATGAAAAAGGGAAACTGGCTCGTGGCCTACGGAACCTTGGACGGTATGAAATCCACCTTGACAGGTATCTCTAAACTTACTAGTTTTGACTCCAAAATGGGATCAGCCCACCTGTTTCTCCAGCAACACGAGCAAACACTAAAGGGATATTTTGACCGTTTCTTCCCTGATTTGATCACTTTCTCCAAAGATAAGCTGGAGGAACTAAGCAACGATTATGATTCACTGTAAACCAAAACGATCCACTTATATATCATTGGGGATAGTAGTTGCTATCCTCTTTGCAGGATTGAGCTATATACTGCATGATTTCAGCACTATCAGGACGTACGGATTGACATTTCACCTTATTAGTGCCAGTATCCTTACGGTGGTACTTCTTATGCTATTGGTAAAAATGATGGCCGGATACCGTTTTGTCTCTGCGGGCAAAGGCAACATAACCGTAAGGCTGCCACTTAGAGGAATGAAAAAACACTACACCCTGGCGGACATCTTGGTGTGGCAGGAAGAAATTGTACACGCTAACAAAAAGGAGTTCAGGCAATTGACCATTGTTTTTGATGACAAAAACTCCATCAGTATCAGTAACCACGAACACATCAACTACGTCGAGCTGTACCGATACCTGGTCAAAAAAGTACCTAAGAAAAAAGTCAAGCCCTGAGAAAATATCAAGTACAAGGTATAAAGTACGAAGACGGAAGAATGACAAAATAGAGGATTGAATAATGAATACAGAATTCTAAATGCTCAATATCGAAGAAATGATCGGGACAATGACAGGGTCCCCCCTTTCGTTGTCCCGATACCTGTCTCAAGTCTCACGTCTCCTGCCTCACTTCTTGACACTTATATCTCTTTTCAATGCTTCCAGTCGTGCTGGTCGATGTTTTCCAGGCAGCCATTGAGCAATTGGATACTTGCTGCTATGTCCTTTTTATTGGCCATTTCGATAACTTGGTGCATGTGCCTGGTAGGGATGGATATCGCTCCGGCGATAGCTCCTTGTTTGCCCATTCGCTGCACCCCTGCGGTATCTGTTCCGCCAGCGGTAAGGATTTCAGGTTGCCATTTGATCTGGTTGCTGTCGGCGGTCTTTTTCATAAAGTCCACCATTCGATAATCACAGATGGTCATGGCATCCATGATTTTAATGGCAGTCCCTTTACCAAGTTCGGTCACCTTTTCATGGGGAGAAGCGCCCGGTACATCAAATGCAATAGTGGTATCAAGGGCAATCCCAAAATCCGGATTGACACCATGGGCGGCCACATTGGCACCGCGAAGCCCTACCTCTTCTTGGACGGTAAAGGTGGCATAAACATCGTAAGGAGGGTTTTTGACGGTTTTTAACGCCTCTATCAAAATAAAAACAGCTACCCGATTATCGATAGACTTGCAGTTTACACAGTCCCCCATCTCTATTAGTTCGCGGTCTCTGGTCACAGAATCTCCCACTTGGACGTATTGCTCCACCTCATCCTTGGGCATCCCCAAGTCTATAAAATAATCGGTCGTCTTGGGAAGTTTGTTTCGCTCTTCGGGTGTCATGACATGGATCGGCTTGCTGCCCATCACCCCTACCAAGTCTTTCTTACCATGCACAATCACCCTTTGGGCGGTCAGGGTCTTCGGATCAAAACCTCCCAGCGTATGGAACCTCAAGAAGCCATTGTCATCTACATGTGTGACGATGAACCCAATCTCATCCATATGTGCCGCTACCATCACTCGCTTTCCATCTGGATTTTTACTCCCTTTTTTGATGGCGATGACATTACCGATATTATCTACCTTCACCTCATCCACCAACGGCGTCACTTCTTGAATGACCAAGTCCCTGATTCTCTTTTCAAAACCAGGCGCACCGGCAACCTCACAAACTTGCTTTAACAGTCCAGTATTGATACTCATATTTTTATGGTTTGATTTTTTATCATGTAATTTGGCAGGCCTCAAAATACAAAAAGGCCATCATAACGACGGCCTTTCTGATAAATATTTTAAGGTAAATCAGTACGCTCTGACCACTTTTCCCTCCATGAAGTTGACAAAGGATTTGTTGACCACTTTCATGCCCCCTTCCGTAGGGAAATCACCGGTAAAGTACCAGTCTCCCAAATGCTCCGGACAAGCTCTATTGAGATTTTCCACTGTTTGGTAGATCACCTTTACTTCTGCATTGATCTGATCCATAGTGATAATATCGGCTATTTTATCCGAAACTTGCTGCGGAGTAAATTTATCATAGATTTCTTTGACAAAGTTTTCTTCAGCATCAGGATTGGCCACGCACTTGTCATACACTTCATCCAAAATGTATTGCTGCCCCGTCTCCTCCAACAGCTTTAACGCTGCTCGGAAGGCAATGAACTCACGCATCTTGGACATATCGATACCGTAACAATCAGGATAGCGAATCTGCGGCGCTGAGGAAACGACAATGATCCGTTTTGGCTTCAGCTTATCCAGCGTAGTCAAGATACTTTTTTCCAAAGTGGTCCCTCTTACAATACTGTCATCTAACACCACAATGGTATCCACCCCTGAGCGGATCACCTCATAGGTGGTATCATATACATTGGCCACCATGACGTCCCGGTCATTATCATTGGTGATAAATGTCCTCAGCTTGACATCTTTTGCGACCAGTTTTTCGACTCGGGGCCGGAAACTCAATAAGTCTTCAATGTTTTCGAGATGGGGTTTTCCTTCCAATAGGATTTCCCGTCTCTTGGCGCTCAGGTAATCTTCCAGCCCTTCGATAAGCCCAAGGAAAGCAGTCTCTGCTGTATTGGGGATGTATGAAAATACGGTGTTTTTTAGATCAAAATCGATCGTCTTTAGGATCTGGGGGATCAGGGCTTTTCCGAGTTGTTTTCTTTCCCTATAAATATCCGGATCGGTACCCCTTGAAAAATAGATTCTTTCGAATGAACAGGACTTTTTCTCCAGTGCCGGCATAATTTCATGTTCGCCGTACGAACCGTCCTTATTGACAATCAATGCATGGCCTGGCTGTATTTCTTTGATAGAAGTGTAATCAATATTGAATGCTGACTTGATGGCCGGTTTTTCGGAAGCAATGACGACAATCTCATCATCTGCGTAATAATAGGCCGGTCTGATGCCCGAAGGATCCCTTACTACAAAGCTGGCACCGTTTCCAATGATGCCTGCCATAGCATATCCACCATCAAAATCCCTACAGGATCTTCTCAAGATCCTTGCTACATCCAGTTCCCGTTCGATCACTTCTGTGATCTCATTATTCGAATATTCTCCTTTGTACTTATTGAAAATCCGCTGGTTCTCCTCATCTACGAAATGGCCGATTTTTTCCATTACGGTCACTGTATCTGTCTGCTCTTTCGGGTGCTGCCCTAGCTCTACCAACTTCCCAAACAGCTCCTCCACATTGGTCATATTGAAGTTACCTGCCATCACCAAGTTCCTACTCCTCCAGTTATTCTGCCTCAAAAAGGGGTGACATGTCTCAATGCTGTTTTCTCCGTGGGTACCATATCGCAAATGCCCCAACCAAACTTCACCCGAAAAGGCCACATTGTCCTTGACCCAGTCGGCATTCTTCAGCCCTTCTTCTCCTCCTTGTTTATTTGCTTTTCGAAACTTCTTGGATACTTTTCCGAAGATATAGTTGACTGCTTGCGGGTCCACAGACCTGTACCGGCTAATGTACCGGGTACCGGGCTTGGTGTTAATTTTAATGTTTGCAATTCCTGCACCATCTTGGCCCCTGTTGATTTGCTTTTGCATCAGTACATAAAGCCTGTTTGCAGCATACATCGGTGTACCATATTTATCAATATAGTATTGAAGGGGCTTGCGGAGCCTGATCATGGCTATGCCGCATTCGTGTTTGATTTGATCACTCATCGGGTATTTGCAAGTAGTATTTTATGTAACAAAGTTAAACCTTTTTTATTAGTTTCTCCCAAATGTCAGGAGGCTTTAATAACCCTTTTCACTAAAGAAAAATTCCTTCTTGCAAAATTTGTCTCCAAAAATACATTTTTCGAAAAAATTATATTTCGACATGACCACATTCCCTTCATTTGTAGAAAGCCACACAAAACCTAACCTAAAAATAATTGTTCCTACATCTATTTTTAAAAAATAGTACTTAAGACCAGTTTACTCATTCCCAAAGGGGGTATTTCTCCAAGCTCACTTCTCTTCCAAAGAACAATCGGGTGGTACTTTCGAAAGACGGGGTATAGTCTGAAACCAAAAAACGGTCCTTCTTCTTTTGCCCTTGGCTCAAAAGACCCTGGGATGTCAAATACTCCTTAGTTGTCTTGGCAATCACTTCAGAACTGTCGATCACCTCTACTTCGCCATTATACAATTCATCTATCTGTGGCTTGATCAACGGATAATGGGTACATCCCAAAATCAAGGCATCAATATTGGCCAGCTCCTCATCATCCAAATAAGTCTTGATGATCTCCTTACTGATCCGGTTACTGTGAAAGCCCTCCTCTATCATCGGGGCCAAAAGCGGCGTGGCCAAAGAAGAGAAAGTCACCCCACTTTCGAGCGCTTCTATTTTATGCCGGTAGACACCTGAATTTACCGTTTGCTTAGTCCCGATCAAGCCGACATGCTTACCTGCAAGGCACTGGTCCACATAGCCTACTACCGGCTCTATCACATCCAACACAACTGCCCTAGAAGCCACATAAGCCTTCACCAGTTCAAATGCAGCCGCTGATGCTGAATTACACGCAATGAGAATGACTTTACAATTGGCCCTGAGAAGTACATCCGCTATTTTTACCGAATAAGCTTGGATAGCAGCTGTGCTCTTGTCGCCATAGGGAAGATGGGCTGTGTCTCCAAAATAAACCATTTGTTCCCCTGGTAGCAGTTTTTTCACGGCCCGAGCCACTGTCAAACCTCCAATTCCACTATCAAAAATCCCTATAGGAGAAGTTTCTTGCATATTTAAATGGTAAAAGCTACTGAATGAGTTTTGAATCCGCTGCAAAATTATAAAAAAAGATCCCTCAAGCGCACGTGCTCGAGGGAAAATTGCAAGCAAAGAGTTATAATTTTAGTTAAGTTATTAGGTCCAAGATAAAAGAAAATAATAAAATCCACAAACCAAACCCTGCTCTTTTTTAGCTATTCCACATTTTGGGGAACTCCGCCCCATCCTACCTTCTTTGCCCAGCTCATAACAGCTAAAAACATGTGATTCAAGACATTCTAATCGGTTTGGTCTGATTTTGGCTGTTTTCCCAATACGCTTGAGAGAGGTTTAAGAATGGCTAGTTCCTAAACTACACCTTGAGCATTAACAAGCCCTATTATGAAAGTAACATTGTTCACATACTTCTTGATGTTGTCCCTGATGACAGGATGTTCAAATGCACCGAACATCGTACCTTCGCCTACCTCGGAAAATAGCGAAAACTGTACTCCTGAACCACGGACCGATATAAAAAACATTGATAGGGAAAAGCTTCCGGGTCCCATCGCAAATGTATTAAATAATAACAGTGTTTTTGCTGGTTTGAAAATGGTAAAAGCCACCAAAATCTCAGACAAAAACAAGGTTTTCTATAACTTGGCTTTTGAAGATGAAGAAAAGTTCATCATCCGAGCAAAGTTCAATAAAAAAGGGCAACTGATCCCTTACGATAGTCAGCCTATCGAAGTGGCCCAACCATAACAACACTGCTCCAAAGAAGACCTATACCGTATAAAATCACTTGGGTCGTATGACCAAAAACCGGTATTTTGTTTACATTTCACCAATACTCAATTGATAAATACCATTTATTATAAAAAAATAATTTATACCCAAGCCTCTAAAAATAACAAAAAAAGAGTGATAAAAAGCACTATTCCTCATAAGTACTTAATTCCTTTGCTATCAATGGAAAAAGCCCCATTTTTTTTATTAAAAGCTTAAATAAATATTATATATTTTAGCGGAAACAAACTTCTCCAAAAGTAACAGCCCAAAGATCGTTGTCCCTAAGATCACACACGAAAGCAAACACCGACAGTAGAAAAAAGGCAACGTATAATTTATGGCACAGTTTCAGCTGTGTAGCACTGTTATAGAATTTATACTTATGGCAAATGCAAAGATACTTCTAATTGAAGATGATTTGACCTATTCCAAAATCATCAAAAATTTTCTTGAAAAAAATGATTATCAGGTGGACCAAACTGCCAAAATCACCGAGGCTTTTTTGATGTTGGAAAAGGCATCCTATGACCTGATCATTACAGATTACAGGCTACCGGATGGAACGGGAATGGAAGTTCTGGAAAAAATTGTCCATAACAAAAAAAACACCCGGGTTATCCTTATAACCAATTACTCGGACATCCGTACGGCTGTACGTTCCATGAAACTTGGTGCTATTGAATACATCACCAAACCTGTTAATCCAGACGAGCTCTTGGCCACGGTAAATGAAGCGATGAAATCCCCACCTACCCGCGGGGTACCTGAGGAGGACGATCCCAAGACAAAAACCACCAAACAGCCAGCAAAACCTAACCAGGCCAATGTGGACACCGGTGCCTATGTGGTGGGCAAAAGCCCTGAGTCTCTTCAACTAGAGCAGTACATCTCGCTCGTGGCCCCTACCGAAATGAGCGTGGTCGTTTTGGGTGAAAGCGGCACGGGCAAGGAATTCATTTCGAAACGTATTCATGAAAAGTCAAACCGTAGCCAAGGTCCTTTTGTAGCAATTGACTGTGGATCACTGTCCAAAGAACTCGCAGGAAGTGAGCTGTTTGGCCACGTAAAAGGCGCTTTTACTGGAGCACTGGACAATAAAACAGGGCATTTTGAAATGGCCAATGGCGGCACCATCTTCTTGGACGAAATCGGGAATTTAAGTTATGAGGTTCAAATCAAACTTCTCCGGGCAATCCAAGAACGGAAAATCAGGAAAATCGGAGGGACTAAGGACATTCCTATCGATGTCAGGATCATTGTCGCTACCAATGAAGATCTCGCCAATGCCTCCAGAAGCGGAGAGTTTCGTGAAGACCTTTATCACCGCCTCAACGAATTCAGCCTTAAATCCACCCCACTTAGAGAACGTGGCGGGGACCTTTTCCATTATGCAGAAATCTTCCTGAAAGATGCCAATGCTTCTTTGGGCAAAGACATTCTCGGCTTCAGTGATGAAGTCAAGGAAATCTTCAAAACCTATAGCTGGCCGGGCAATCTCAGGGAATTGAAAAACATCATCAAAAGAGCGGTACTGCTGACGACAGAGGACTATATTCACAAAGAAGCACTCCCTGTGGACTTACTCCTTCCAGAAAATTCCAGCTCACAGAACAGCAGCACAAAGGACCTCAAGTCCTCCTTCGAAGTTCAGGAAAAGGCCATGATCATAAAAACACTCAACGAGGTAAAACACAATAAATCAAAAGCTGCCAAAATACTGAACATCGATCGAAAAACACTGTACAATAAAATCGAAAAATACGGCATAGACTGATACTCTACTCTCGTAACACTGATCAAGAGACCTTTGTAAACAACTGGTAATCGATCAATATCTGATCGAGCACAACAAGGGTCTCTTTTTTTATTTTTTCTACCATTACACTGGCATTGGACGTATTTCCTTCTTTCAGATCATACTCCAAGCCCCTGGCAAGCACACTGGATTTAATCTTTAACTGCCCTAGCCTGCTCCCCAGTTTATGCGCCACTTCTAGTAACTGCTCCCAGTTTTCATCATCACAATAATGGTCCATCTCGATCAAATCATTACTGGTGCTGGAGCAAAAATCTATCAGAACTTCTTTAAGCATTGCCTCCTCGCCCATACAGAATTTCTCAATATCGTCTACTGCATAATCACGCTTGCTCGGAAAGCCCTGAGTCGACGTTTCTATGGCCCCATTTTCGTCATGGGGAATTGTCTCTAGGTCAAGTAACTCACCGATTTTTTTCACAAGGTCAAACTCTTTAAAAGGCTTGAGGACGATAGCATCAAACCCAGCATCAGAAAGCTCATCTTTTTCTTTGGCAAAGACATTGGCGGTAATGGCTATAGTCGGCAAATCCGCATAGCCATAGTTGTTCTTTAACAACCGCAAGGCATCATACCCTGTGACTTCGGGCATTTGAACATCTAATACAGCAAGATCAAGGGGAACTTTGTCAAAGTCGTCCCGCATGCTTACCCCTCCCAAATAATCATACACTTTTGCCCCATTGCTCTCTAAGAGTAACTTGGCAAACTTCAGCCCGACAGCATCATCATCCACCAATAAAACGCGCAGTCCATTGAGGCTAAACCAATTGCTCGCTTCTTGGGCCTTAACCGGCGCCTCCACTTGCTCCACAGGAATCCTTACGCTGAAAGTAGTACCTTCCCCTACATTGCTTTCCAGCTCTATTTTACCCTTTAGCAAGTCCAACATTCGTTTTACAATGGCCAGTCCTAAACCCGTCCCTCCATACCTTCTATTGATCGAACCATCTCCTTGGTTAAATTCCTTAAAGATATTGTCCTTAAATTCTTCGGTCATCCCAATGCCAGTATCCTTCACCTCTACCAAAAGGTAATCACTTTCATGGACGATACTTACCGCCACGCTCCCATCCTCGGTAAACTTTAGTGCGTTGCTGATCAAGTTGTTCAGGATCTGTCTTATCCTAAGCTCATCACCTGAAAACCACTTGTTCTTAGGTAGAGCTATGTCCCATGCAAAATCGATTTGCTTCTCTTTTGCCCTCAGTTCGAATGAATTCTTGATGGCCTTAAACAACTTATGTGGATTAAAGGGCATGTTTTGGATAGTGATCTTCCCTGCCTCCAACTTGGACAAGTCCAAAATATCATTGACAATACCAGATAAGGTTTCGGCAGCAAAACCTACCATATTCACATAATCTGTCTGGTCTTTGTCAAGTGAGGTTTTACGAATAGCTTCGTTGTACCCTTGGATAGCATGTAGTGGGTTTCGGATCTCGTGGCTCATATTGGCCAAAAAATTCTGCTTGGCCTTCGCCAGCTTATCTGACCTTAATTTAGCCTGCTCCAGTTCAAACCGATAATTCTCATCCTTATTGATCTCTGTCAGAATGCTATAAATAAAAGCCGAAGACCCGACGATTCCCACAAAAATGATCACCCCTAACAGGATCGCTACATCAAAAGCAAGATCGTACAACGACTCGTTTTTTTGCTCCACTTCTGCTAAGGCGTCATACTGCAAATTAGAGATGACGGTCTGTGTATCCTCTATCAATGCCCTGTTTTTCTCATTGAGTTCTTTTTCTAACTGGGCCAGATTAGATCTCAAGTGCTGCTCTTCATAGTTGATATTGATCAAGAATTGCTTTACAGCATAAAGGACAGAATCCGAATAACTCGTACTGCTTTGACTAATGGTATCTTCCGTGTCTATTTCAGGCCTAAACTGCTGAAACATATCCCGAAGGTTTTCCATCTCTGCCTCTGACATCAGGTTTCCATCCTTGTAATTTGCCTCTACATCTGTCTTTTTTTGGTTGGAAGTATCCAAACGACGGTTTGCTCGTCTGATTTTGTGATCAAACCTGATTTTACCCAAACTTTGTAATCGGTTGATCTCTTCTTGTCGCTTGATCTTGGTTTCCAGATTTTTCAGGGCTTCCCTACTAAAATTCCTGTTGATCAAGTTATGTTTCACCTCACGAAGTCCATTGTACACCACCACCAATTCATTGATGTTATAGTTAATTTGTTTAAGGTGGTTGAGCTCCACGGTATCATTGGCATATTGCTCTAGGAGGTTGAGTTTTTTCTCTATTTTGTCCAAGTAATTGACAGCGACGGAAGTGTCACTTTCAGCCTCAAAATTACCCTTCACCTTATCCAGTTGATATACATCAGCTAAAAGGGAATTAAGCTCTTGCATGCGGTCACTCGGCTCAGAAAGTGTCTCCACTGTATCCAATAGCCTGTTAAGGCTAAAATAGGTCACCGCTCCCACGCTGAGCACTAGCATAATGGCGAGCATAAATCCTATGACCACCTTTTTCCTCGCCTTATGTGTCGTTTCTGTTGATTTCACAATACCCTGAATTTCAGCAAAGATTTACACAAAAACAATACCACCTATACTTCCTTTGCATCTTCTATCAAAACATCTTCCATCACCCTCTCGAAAGCACAATAAGCTGCAAAAAACGACAAAGGAATACTGATAAAAATCCCGACAAACAATACCATTCCCACGACATTTAGCGCAATAAGTGCCAAAACCAGCAGAAAAAACTTCCACCAATTTTTGGTCACCAATCTCCTGCTGTATTCAAGCGATTCCCAAAAATCCAAGCCAGCAAAAACATGTAAAAGGATGGCCATCGAATACCCCACCATTAAGTAAATTCCGGGTACAACAAAGAGAATAAGGCCTATAGAAACCAGAACTTGCCCAATTAGCCAAATCAATATTATAGGTATATAATAGGAAAAACCTTTAAAAAAATCTGTATAGACCACTTTTTCTTCAGATTTCAATTGGTTGGCTACCAAATAAAAACCGGAGAATAACGGTCCAGCCAAAAATATACTGAACAGGAGCGCATACTCTTTCAAATAAATAACAAACAGGAGTTCCAGTGAAATAATGAAGCCTGTATACCCCATTGCAAAGAGCGGTTGCTTTTTAAACAACTCCCACCCCTCTTTAAAAACTTCCTGAATATCAAAATCATAGCCCCTTTCAATGAGCTTATTAAGCTGTAACTTCGTCATAGGTGATAGCCAATAAATCAAGCGATAAAGTGCAAATCTCTAATAAAAATTCGAATATCACCATTTTATCACACATAATCACCAACTCAACTGCTTCCTTTTAACCCGGTCTCAATACCGTTTAGTTAAACCCCGAATATGCATTAGCCTATCTATTGCGACCTGATCCGCCACGGCGGACAAAATCCGCCGCTTCGCTTTAGTTTGGAGTTGTAACCGTAGCGTTGCTACGCCCACAACTCCAAACTAACTGATTTTATTGCACTTTCAGCTCTATCCTAGCTAAACGACATTAATTGCTACACCTTCGTAATGGCACCTAAAATATCATGTTTGGTAATAATATGAACCTGATGTAAGTCGTCCCGAACCAATACCGCCTTGTCCTTGTCCACCATAGATGACAATACATCCAATGTACTGTCCAGGGCAACAAATTTCATGGACTCCTCCATGACCTCTTCCACACACGCATCTTTCAATTCAGGCTTTTGAATGATCTTGCTCAGTAATTTGGTGTCAGTCAGGCTGCCTATAACCTGGCCATCGTTCATCACTGGAATCTGTGAAACGGACCTCTCATTCATCAAATGAATGGCTGACTTCACCTTCTCTCCCTTGGAAGCCACTACCAGCTCATATGCTCCATTCCTACTGGATATGATGTCCCTAGCAGTCCCAAAGGTATTATCTTCCAAAAACCCGTGATTTTTCATCCAATCATCATTATAGACTTTGCCTAGGTACCGGGTTCCATGATCTGGAAGAATGATCACCATGGTATCATTTTCCTGCAGGTGCTGACGGGCATACTCCAAAGCACCGTGCACTGCCGAGCCGCAAGACCAGCCGACAAAAAGCCCTTCCTCCCTAGAGAGCCTCCTGGTCATCACCGCAGCATCTTTATCGGTAACCTTCACAAAGTGGTCGATCACTGAAAAGTCCACATTGGCAGGAAGAATATCCTCACCAATACCTTCTGTGAGATAAGGATAGATTTCATTTTCATCAAACGCCCCTGTCTCCTTGTACTTTTTGAACACAGAACCATAGGTGTCAATGCCTACGGAAACTATTCCTGCATTTTGTTCTTTCAGGTACTTGGCCGTTCCACTCATCGTCCCTCCAGTCCCCACTCCTGCTGCAAAATGGGTTATCCCCCCTTCAGTATCTTTCCATATTTCTGGACCAGTGGTCTCATAGTGGGCTTTCCAGTTGGAAAGGTTATCGTACTGGTTGGGATAAAATGAATTGGGAATATCATTATTGAGTTTTTTGGCTACAGAATAATAAGAGCGGGGATCATCTGGTGCCACATTGGTAGGACATACGATCACTTCAGCTCCCATCGCTTTGAGTACGTCGATCTTTTCTTTGGATTGTTTATCTGCCATGGTGAAGATACACTTATAGCCTCGTGCAATTCCTACCAATGCCAGCCCCATACCTGTATTGCCACTTGTACCTTCTATGATGGTTCCCCCTGACTTCAAGGCTCCGGATTTTTCAGCATCGTCTATCATTTTTATGGCCATCCTGTCTTTCACGGAATTGCCGGGATTGAAATATTCCACCTTCACATAAACCTTCCCCTTGATGCCTTTGCTGAGCTTATTGAGCTTCACCAAAGGAGTATCGCCAATGGTGTCGATGATCGAATTGTATATCATTTTTTACTAGGATTTTTTCTTTAGGACAATTTACAAATATTTTTCACTTTAGACGATGACAAGGCATTTTCCCAAGGGCAAACGCGTTTAGTTTTTTGAAGGGAAACACTTTTCGTGTAGGCATAGCTATCATCCGTGCCGCTGGCACTCCTTCGGGAGGTTTAGGAGAGCTTAAGTTCCTGCGGATGAATCCGCAGGTTACAAAATTTGTCGTGCCGCTGGCACTTTGCCCCGATTTGTACATTGGAAACCGCAGTAGCCTAGGGTCAAGTCAACGCTTAAACCCGGATTATGTGTTAGGAATCGTAGTGAGAGCTGAAATTGCAAGAAAATCAGTTAGTTTGGAGGCATTAGCGTAGCACCGCTACGCTAATGCCGAAAACTAAAGTGAAACGGCTGATTTTGAAGCAGTTTTGGATCGTACAAGCCATCGCACCTATCTGCTCATGTATATGTGGTTGGCTTGGTTGAGGTTAAACCCTGAATAGGCGTTAGCAACTGAGCATCCTGCCTAATCCGCCTTTGGCGGAGGGTCATATAGAAGGTGCAGGTGACAACAAAAAATGATCACACACAAAAGGGTAAGTTCCGTAGGAACGGCAGATATAAATGCAAATAGGAACATTTTTTTTTTAAATGAGTTTGCCCTGGCATTTTCCCGCACTACTTCCCAGATCAAATCGACAAAAGCGCACCAAAAAAAAGCGACCAGTAAACTGATCGCTTTCTTATACTAGCTATTGTTTTCTATTATATCACTTTACTCCTGCCAGTAGGTACAGCACCGCCATTCGCACGGCAACACCATTCTCCACCTGATTTAAGATGATCGAATGCTCACTGTCCGCTACATCTGAGTTGAGCTCTACTCCTCTATTGATAGGCCCTGGATGCATGATGACGATTTCTTTATTCAGCTGATCGAGGAGCTTTTTATCCACGCCATAGTACAGGGAGTATTCACGTAAGGAGGGAAAATACTTGATCTGCTGCCTTTCCAGCTGGATCCGCAGTACATTGGCCACATCACACCATTCTAAGGCTTTTTTCACATCAAGCTCCACCTTCACACCGAGACTGGAAATGTATTTTGGCAATAAGGTTATTGGCCCGCAGACCATTACTTCCGCTCCTAATTTCTGCAGGCAGAAAATATTGGAAAGTGCCACCCTCGAATGGAGGACATCACCTATGATCGCTACTTTTTTTCCTGCCACATCTCCTAGCCTTTCCCGGATAGAAAAAGCATCCAATAACGCTTGGGTCGGGTGCTCATGGGTGCCATCCCCTGCATTGACAATATTGGCATCGATATTTCGAGAAAGAAAATGCGGTGCTCCCGGACTGCTATGGCGCATCACCACCATGTCCACTTTCATAGAAAGGATATTGTTTACCGTATCCACCAAGGTTTCCCCTTTTTTTACAGAGCTATTGCTGGAGGAAAAGTTGATTACATCTGCTGAAAGGCGTTTCTCTGCCAATTCAAATGACAACCTTGTTCGTGTAGAATTTTCGAAAAACACATTGGCAATAGTAATATCACGCAGCGAGGGCACTTTCTTGATCGGTCGGTTGATAACCTCCTTAAAGTTATCGGCAGTCTCGAAAATCAGTTGGATATCCTGCTCATCCAATTCTTTGATACCCAATAAATGTTTGGTACTTAGCTGTTGCATCCTTAGCTGTTAACTTCTTTTTCGGTTATCCAAATCGCATCCTCCTCAAATCCATTCAATGCCCACTCCACACTGACGTACTGGCTTTCCAAGGTATTGACCTCTCTGCCACAATAATCAGGCTTAATAGGGTAATCACGCGTATATTTCCTGTCAATTAACACCATCAGTTCCACTTTTCTTGGCCTTCCGAAGGCGATCATGGCATCCATGGCCGCCCGGGCAGAACGCCCTTTGAAAAGCACATCATCCACCAACACCACATGCTTGTTCTCAATCAAAAAATCAATCTTTGTCTCATTGGCCTTTAGGGGGATATTCCTCCTTCGAAAATCATCACGATGGAAAGTAGCGTCCAAATAACCTGACGGAACCTTTACCCCACTGATTTCTTCTAACCTTTTTTCCAGACGGTCCAGCACCATCACACCCCGAGGCTGCAAGCCCAAGAGTACGGTATTGTCGAAATCATCGTGATTTTCAATCAGCTGGTAGCAGAACCTGTCCAGGATTATTGATATTTGCTTCTGGTCTAAGACGAGTCTTTTTTGCATAACTGTGATTTGAGCACAAATATAGAAATAAATTGCCAGCCAGAACCCCTTCTGTTAGAGAAATACACTGGCAGAAGCACTTACCGTCCTCCCTGTGACCACCTTCCTCTTACGTGCCCAATGATCACTATCCCGATGCATGCATATCTCGGGATTAATCTTCTTTTTCGGCTTCTTTCTTTAAAGAAGCATCCGCAAGAACCTTGGTCATAAAAAACACTTCACGGGTGGCTTCCCTGCCCTCTTCATCCAAAAAACGAATGCGCTGCTTTCCCGAAAGCAAAAAGTAATTCCCGTACCACCAGCTCAGCGATAGGCTTTCCGCTTGGGTGTCCTTGATGCGCTCACTTCCATTGATGAGTGCCAGTGGCATCTCCTCATTTTGCAGCTCGATTTCACCATCTTGCAAGTAGCTTAGTTTGAGCTTTTCATCCTCTAAATAAAGGTAATAGAGATCCTCGCCATCAAAGCTGACTTCCCCAAATTTCCCAGGACTGGAGGTGGTCACATCCTCCAGCGAAAGGGAATTGTCCCACACGAGCTGCCCCTGTTCATCAAGCAATATAAATTGGGCTGCCATAAATTTGTATTCATTGTTGGCCATCGCATCCGAGCCGGGATAGTACCAAGGATATCCACCGGGCCGAACCCTATTGCGCATGCTCATGGGGGCATAGCGATAAAAATCACTGCTGTACATCATGTCACGTGGTGAAGTCCGCCCAGAGCTGGTCAAATAATAATCATTATACACCAAAAAATAGTTTTCTCCGGCTACTATCCCCCGGGTGACCAAGGTATTAGAAAGGGTCAGGTCCTTCTCCTTTTCTATGTCCCTTTCCAGCTTTTTCTCCCTTTTGGCCTGTTGTTTTTCTGGCAAATAATTATAAAACTGCTTGAAATCAGCCAATGTCAAAAACCTATTTTCATATTCCCCAAACTCATTGATTTTGGAAAAATACACCCCCATATTAGGGTCACGCTTGCGCTGGCCAAAGGGGCCAATCAAGACTTGGCTGTAGTCGTCCATCGGTGTGAGTATCCCTTCTGCGATTTCCAAATCCGGTCGGTTGTTAGGCTCTACTTTTACTTCCCGCAGCTTATTGCCCTCTAGATCAAAGGTCATAACTGCCAGACTTCGTTTCTTGTACCGATCTCGCTTGCTTACCAAAACGTCAAACACCTTCAGCTCGGGATCTTTCCGCAACTGTAAAATACTCACCTCATTGGCATATACCCCTTGCACGGTAATTACACTTCCATTTTCAGTATCCAGTAGCTGAATGGCTGGGCGATAGTCCATCATGCCCATAAGGATGGCTTTTTTTTCCATGATCAAAAATTCCTGCAACTCCATCTCCAGAATATTGTCCAGTGCCACCTCCCTGACCTGATGGGTAGCAAGATCCACTTCGTAGACGACCTTCTCACTGGAATAACTCTCGCCTTTTTGAAAAAGAGTGTATAGATAATCATCATCCAGGTCAAACCCAATCAAGTCAAAATAATCCTTTATCGGCACTTCATACACGCCGGATCCCTGAAGCCGCATATTGGTAAAGAAGTACTGCAACCGCTGCTCAAGACTGAAGCCTTTTCGGGCTTTCACCCTAAACCCAATAGTTCCTTCCTGGGTGGGCAACACGATATAATCACGATCGCTCCACTCAGTAGGCACCTCTGCCCGCTGGACAAATTGCACTTGGGCCATAGCGTACACCGGCAGGGCTGCCAGCAGAAAAAACAACAGTAGATTTTTATGCATTGGTAACTTCATCTTTCTAACTTGATTGTACCATAAGATAAGGCTTAGTATTTTATTTTAAAACAATAATTACGGACATTTGTCCCTGATACCAACCCAAACCGACAAAAGCTTTGGATAATAAAAACATTACCAAAATCCTCAAACTCACCTCTCAGCTGATGGAGCTGCATGAGGAGAACGCCTTCAAAATCCGAAGTTACACCTCTGCCATCTACTCCATCGACCAGGGCAGCGTCAGCCTGGAAGACCTGGACAAAGAGGCACTGCAAAAAATCAACGGCATTGGCAAAAGCATCGCCGAGGTCATCGTACAGCTACAGGAAACTGGCACCCATGACTACTTGGAACAATTGCTGCGGGATACTCCCAAGGGACTTTTGGAGGTGTTGGATATCAAAGGCCTTGGGCCAAAAAAGATCAAAGTACTCTGGAAGGAGCTTAACATCACTTCTGTCCATGAGCTATTGGAAGCCTGCCAGTCCGGGGAAGTGGCCAAGATCAAGGGGTTTGGCAAAAAAACCCAAGAAAGCATTATCCAGTCCCTGGAATTCATGGCCTCCAACCAAGGCAAATGGCACTATGCAGACGTAGAAGAGCAAGTAGAAACACTCCATAAAGAACTGGTGACACTTTTTGGCGAAGACGCTGTTTCCCTCACCGGTGCATATGCCCGTAATACCGAAATCATCGAACAGGTGGAATGGCTCATCAAAAGTGACGACCGTAAAAACACCCTCCAAAAGCTCTCATCGCTGGATGACCTCCATCAGGACAAAAAATCATCTAGCCCCTTCACTTGGCGAGGAAAAATTGGAGAACGGGACTTAAGCGTAGTCTTCTTTATCACTTCCCCCTCCACTTTTGTGAATGAACAACTGCTTCGAAGCGCTAGCCGCGCCCATTTATTATCGCCAATGGATGATGGCAAGCCACTCGGCAGCTTTTTCAAAACTGGTGATTTTGACAGCCAAGAAGCGGCTTATAAAGAAGCAGGTCTGGCGTATGTCCTTCCTGAATTGCGAGAAGGGCAATTTGAAATCCCACTTGCCAAGGAAAACAAACTACCCATCTTATTGGAAGAAAAAGACCTCAAGGGAATCCTGCACAACCACTCCACCTACAGTGATGGCAAACATACATTAAAGGAAATGGCACAGTATTGCCAAGAGCTAGGCTATGAATACCTGGGAATATCAGATCACAGTAGGACGGCAATGTACGCTGGTGGACTTGATATCGACAAAGTGGCCCAGCAACAGGAAGAAATCAACAGCCTTAACAAGGAGATGGCTCCTTTTAGGATATTCAGTGGTATCGAAAGTGACATCTTGGTGGACGGCAGCTTGGATTACCCAGAAGACATCTTGGCCTCGTTTGACTTCATCGTATCGTCCATCCACAGCAGCCTTAACATGAACCGTAAAAAGGCGACAGCAAGGCTGATAACGGCCATTGAAAATCCCTACACGACAATTCTCGGACATCCTACAGGCCGCTTACTCCTAAGAAGAGAGGGTTACCCCATTGATCACAAAGCCATCATCGATGCCTGTGCCGAAAACAATGTGACCATCGAAATCAATGCCAATCCTTGGCGTTTGGACCTGGACTGGCGCTGGGTGCACTATGCCATAGAAAAAGGAGTCATGCTTTCCATCAATCCCGACGCCCATGAAAAAAACGGCTACTTCCATATGAAATACGGAGTACTGGTGGGTCGAAAAGGCGGTCTCACCAAAGACATGACGCTAAATGCCATGAGCCTAAAAGAGATTGAAGAGCACTTCACCAAGAGAAAAGAAAACCTCAAAAAATAATCAACCCTATGAGCTGGATAGACCAAGATCCCCGCAAATTACTTCAACGTTGTTTCATCATTGGGTTGGTTGGCATATTGCTATGCATCATTCCTCTGGCCAATACCGTATGGACTATCTTTGACCCTCAAAAGCTTAATTTTCTCAATGGATTTGGGCTATTGGCACAATTGATTGCGCTAAGCATTGCCGTCTATGTTTTGCGTATGAGAAAAATCGCTGAAGGCCCTAAAGACAAGGCCAAAAGTATGGTGATCGTATTGGGCGTAGCACTCGTCTTTTTTATGCTGAGATAAGCTGTCTATCGCAATAAAAAGGGAGCTTTCTGAAGCTCCCTTTTGACAAAAAATGACTGATACGACACTATGCTTTTCTCACATTTATAGCATTCAATCCTTTTTTTCCTTCTTTAACATCATAAGCTACTTTGTCATTTTGTACTACTTTTTCTACCAAGCCCGTAGCATGGACAAAGACGTCTGATTGGGATTCGTCGTCAATGATAAAACCGAATCCTTTAGCTTCATTGTAAAATTTCACTTTTCCGGTAAGCATAATAAATCAATTGTTAGTGGTTAAATGAACCAACAAACTATAAAATTTCACCTAAAAAAAAAACAGATTTTTCGTATCTTTTTACTATGAAAAATTTGATTATTTATAGACACGCCAAATCTTCTTGGGAAGATCCTTATTTGGATGATCATCTCCGCCCCCTTGCTGAAAGAGGGCTCCGGGATGCTCCGCGCATGGCACAGCGACTTAAAAAAGGAGGTATTTCACCAGATCATTTCCTGTCCTCTGATGCCGAGAGAGCAAAAGCTACCGCTTACATCACTGCAGAAAACCTCCACTTCCCCAAAAATGAGATCGTCCTCGCTCCTGTCCTTTACCACGCCTCAGCCAACACTATCCTAAAAACCATCCAAAACATCCCAAATCACAAACATACCGCCTTGGTTTTTGGGCACAATCCTGGTTTCAATGAGCTGATCTGGAAGTTGGGTGGGCAAATAGACAACCTCCCCACCTGCGGACAATTTGGTTTTATATTTGACGCGGACAATTGGAAAGAAATAGGTCAAAAAAATGCTAAAGTTTGGTTTGTTGACTACCCTAAAAAACAAAGCTGATCTGTCTTCCTTCTCACCAGATCAACGAGCACTTTGGCAGTTTTAAAACCCGGGAGTTTCTAACCTCATAACGGGCCTTAATGAATAAACAGGGTTAAAACTTCCTCACATCCTGCAAGACCCCATCAAATTCCTCTTCATGGTCCAATAAAAAGACTACCTTTTCCGCTACCGCACTAGGAGATGTCAACTCATGGTTTTCTTTAAAGGACTTGAATTGTTCCACATGGCTGAAGTTTTCCTGCTTCGTAGCGCGGATATCCTCTTGCATGGGCGTATCCACGATCCCAGGAGAAAGGGCAAAATAGCGGATGCCGTACCCTTTCATCTCACTCTCCTGCTGCGCAACTCCGGTCATCCGGTTTAGCGCAGCCTTGGAACTGCTGTACCCTGACCAACCATCCATGTTCTTCTCTGCGGCTCCTGATGAGATATTCACAACCGTTTTCTCCATAGGCTCCATGGCAAACCTTTGGACAAATGCATTCATCAAAATCGCCGGAGCGATGACATTGACCGCGTGAATTTTAGCTATTCCCGCCGGCTCCAAACGGCCAATCGGCGCGATCTCCCCTATCCATCCCGCATTATTGATCAATACTGCTTTTTTATAGTCCCCCTCCGGAAAGAGCTCATCTAGCCTACTGGACAACTCTTCCGCATCGGTAAGGTCAAGCGTAAGGTGCTTAAAATTGCCTGCGCCTTTCATCGGCGACCGGGAAATCCCAACCACCATATTTTCCGCATCCGCCAAGAGCACCTCCAAAAGTGCCTTGCCCAATCCTTTGCTACATCCAGTTAAGATAAATAGATTTGTCATTCCTAAGGGGGATTCTCTACTTAAAGTATATATTGTGATAAGTCCTTGTTTTGGGCCAATGAGCTCAAACGCTCTCCAACCATTTCCTTGGTCACCATGATCTTGGCATTGGCCTCAATGGTGTCGGGAACATCAAACAAGAAGTCATTGAGCAGATGGCTCATTACCGTGTGCAAGCGTCTTGCCCCGATATTCTCCACATCTTCATTGATCTTAAAGGCGATCCGCGCGATTTCTTCGATGGCATCATCGGTATACTCCAGTGATACGTCCTCGGCATCAAAGAGTGCTTGATATTGTTTGGTCAAGGCGTTTTTAGGTTCTCTCAGAATGCGGCTGAAGTCCTCCTGCGTCAGGCTGTCAAGCTCCACCCTTATGGGAAAACGCCCCTGGAGTTCAGGAATCAGGTCGGAAGGCTTGCTGACATGGAAGGCTCCTGCAGCGATAAACAGCACGTGATCTGTATGAACCAGCCCGTACTTGGTATTGACCGCACTCCCCTCTACGATAGGAAGCAAATCTCGCTGGACACCTTCTCTGCTGACATCAGGTCCACTGCTGCTTTTACTGCTCTTGGCCACCTTGTCAATCTCATCAATAAATATGATGCCGTTGTTTTCTGCCAAGTGAATGGCCTCTTCTTTTACCTCATCAAAATCAATCAGCTTGGAAGCTTCCTCCTCCATAAGGATCTTTCTGGCTTCAGCTATGGTCACTTTTCTTTTTTTGGTCTTTTTGGGCATCATCCCGTTCAGCATATCCTGAAGACCGGCCATGCTGGCATCATCCATCATGCCGTTTCCTATCATGCCCACGCCTACAGGATTGGACTGCTTGACATCGATCTCTACCTTTCGCTCCTCCAGTTCGCCATTCCGAAGCTTTTCCCTGAAACGCTCCCTGGTCTTTTCATTGAGCTCCTGCTCGGAGGCTTTTTCCGGGTCAAAATCCCCATTGCTAGAAGTTGTCGTAGTACGACTAGTGCTGAACCCAGGTGACTTCACCGGTGGAATCAGGATATCCAATAATACATCTTCGACATTTTCAGCGGCCCTTTCCTTCACCTCTTCATTTTTGGCTTCTTTGACCAAATTGATGGATTGCTCCACCAAATCCCTGACCATGCTTTCCACATCACGTCCCACATACCCTACTTCTGTGAATTTGGAAGCTTCCACTTTCGTAAAAGGTGCATTGGCCACTTTTGCCAGCCTCCGGGCTATTTCTGTCTTCCCCACACCTGTGGATCCTATCATCAGGATATTATTGGGTACAATATCCTTTTGGAGTTCACTCTTGACCATCATTCTTCTGATTCGGTTTCGCAGGGCTATGGCCACATTTCTTTTGGCATCCCGCTGGCCGATGATATATTTGTCCAGTTCATGGACTATTTGTCTTGGTGTCAAATGATTAATTTCTTTCATATAATATCTTGGTCAGGAAATCAGCTTTTGATTTCGTTCTTTACATATTTTCCAATGGCCATGTTCACTCATAAAACATTCATAGCAAAGTATAGTTCAAACGTTTGGCCATCCGCTTTCATTGTTGGTCGAGAAGCATCTAAAAAATAGATCGGCGGGAAAGTTGACCATATCCCGCCGATTTGTTCATCAAGTTTGTACAGTATTCTTGTTTTCCTCAAAAGTGAATTTCAAAGGATCATTCACTTTTTGGTTGAGCAGCGCTACATCAAGCACTTCGCTCACTGTGTCCACGAAGTGGAAGTTAACACCTTTCACGTAGCGTTCGTGAATTTCTTCGATGTCTTTTTGATTACGCTTACAAAGGATTATATCCTTAATTCCAGCCCTTTTGGCTGCAAGGATTTTTTCCTTGATTCCCCCTACAGGCATTACTTTGCCACGAAGGGTGATCTCACCGGTCATGGCGAGTTTTGACTTCACTTTCTTCTGTGTGTACAACGAGGCTAGCGCCGTAAGCATGGTAATACCTGCTGATGGGCCATCCTTAGGAACTGCTCCTGCGGGGACGTGGATATGCAGGTCATATTGGTCAAAGATCCTATTGTCGATCCCTAATTGATCTGCCTTCGACCTTAGATAGGACATGGCAGTCATCGCTGACTCTTTCATCACGTCTCCTAGCTGCCCAGACAGTGTGAGTTTCCCTTTTCCTTTACTCAATGAGGACTCTACAAAGAGAATTTCTCCACCTACCGATGTCCAAGCCAAGCCAGTAACTACACCAGCTACGCTATTGTCTTGGTATATTTCCTTGTCAAACATCTCTCCACCAAGGATTTTCCTTACCATTACCGGCGTGATCTTTTTCTGGTACTCCTCTTCCATCGCGATGGATTTAGCCACATTCCTGATCACCGTGCCGATCTGCCTTTCTAAACTCCGTACACCTGACTCCCTAGTGTATCCTTCTATGATCTTGACAATGGCTGCTTTATCAAAAGAAATATCCCTCCCTTTCAGCCCATGTTCTTTTCGTTGTTTGGGGATCAGGTGCTTCTTGGCTATTTCCACTTTCTCTTCTTGGGTATAGCCGGTCACCTCAATGACTTCCATCCTGTCTCTCAGCGCAGGCTGTATGCTTTCAAGGGAGTTGGCCGTGGCAATAAACAACACTTTGGAAAGATCGTATTCCACTTCAAGGTAATTGTCCACAAATGAACTGTTCTGTTCAGGGTCCAATACTTCCAAGAAAGCCGAAGAAGGATCCCCACGGAAGTCGGCACTCAATTTATCGATCTCATCCAACACGTAAACAGGGTTGGATGTCTGTACCTTCTTCATGTTCTGGACAATCTTGCCCGGCATGGCTCCTACGTAGGTCTTGCGATGGCCACGGATCTCTGCTTCATCATGCATTCCGCCTAGGGACATCCGGATATATTTCCTTCCCAGGGCTTTTGCTATTGATTTACCCAGCGAGGTCTTCCCTACACCAGGAGGGCCATATAGGCATAAGATCGGTCCTTTTAGATCATTTTTCAGCTTTAGTACAGCTAAATACTCGATAATCCTTTCTTTGACTTTATCCAGTCCATGGTGATCTTTATCCAAAATTTCCTTGGCCCGTTTCAGGTCAAAATTATCATTGGTAAACTCATTCCACGGCAAATCCACCATCAGCTCCGCATAGTTTAGCGCTATCGGATACTCTGCTGCAGAAGGATTGACACGAAGGATCTTGTCCAGCTCTTTTTCAAAGTGCTTGCCCACCTCTTCCGGCCAGTTTTTCTTCCGCCCCTTTAAGCGTAGCTCCTCCACTTCCTTTTCGGAGCCCTCTTCACCAAGTTCAGTCTGCAGGACTTTCATCTGTTGACGCAGGAAATAATCCCGTTGCTGCTGGTCAATGTCCGTATGGACCTTCTTGTGAATCTCACTCTTCAGCTCCAGCATTTGGATGTCCTTCATCATAAACTCCAGTAACAATGTCGCCCTGTCCAGGCCATCATTGATTTCCAGTAGCTTTTGCTTAGCTTCCACGGGAGCGTTGATATTGGAAGAAAGAAAGTGGGTCAGAAAGGCCGTATTATCGATATTGTCCAAAGCAACTTGGGCCTCACGGGGAATCTCAGGATTTAGCTGAAGGATCTTGGCAGCAGCCTCTTTCAGGGACTCCTCCAAAGCCGTGATCTGTTTATTGCCCTCAGGAAAGGTCTCATCCAAATAATCCACCTTGGCTTGGAAATAAGGATCTTCGGTAAGGGTCTCCCGGATCTTGAAACGCTTCTTTCCTTGGATGATAATGGTCGTATTGCCATCTGGCAAGACGATCATTTTGATGATCTTGGCAATGGTCCCTACATGGTAGATATCTTCCCAGCCTGGATCATCGTTGTTCGGATTGGTCTGTGCGCAGACTCCGATCATCTTATCCCCTTTATGGGCTTTCTTGACCAATTTAATGGATCGCTGCCTTCCTACAGTGATGGGGATCACCACCCCTGGAAACAACACCGTGTTTCGTACAGAAAGGATGGGAATATCTTCAGCATAATTTTCAAGGTGTGATTGCTCATCCTCCTCATCATCTGTGATCAGCTGGATCATGTCTCCTTCTCCCGCAAAGTCTCCTACGATCAGAGATTGATATAAGGAACTGTCATTTTTCTTCATATATACAGAATGACTGTTAATTTGTCATAGTTAAATTTACAATAAAAGAACCACCTTCTTACTTTTTAAGGCTTTCCTATTCAACTCAATGGACATGCCAATAAAAAAAAAGGTACAAATTGGCAGGTTTTCGAACCCGGTTTATGCATTAGGAATCGTATTAGTCCGTCCCGACATCTGCCGAGAAAGAGCTGAAAGTGCAATAAAATCAGTTAGCATAGAGGCATGAGCGGCCGCTGCAGCGGATCAGATCGTAATACCTGTGCGTGGCGTAGATAGGCTAATGCACATTCCGACCCCACCTCCTCTCTCTACCTGCTACTTATCTACGAATAATCCTTGGTATATAACACAAAAAAGGGCAAAAATGATTTTGCCCTTTTTTGAAAACCGATGCATACAAGGGCTTTATCCTCCTGTAAATAACTTCAAAATATCGTTTCCTATCGCAAATACCATTAAGGCAAGCAGCAACACCATGCCTACTTTTTGGGCATTTTCGAGGAATTTTTCGGAAGGGCTCCTGCCAGAAATCATTTCATATAGCAAAAACACCACATGTCCACCGTCCAGCGCAGGAATCGGAAGCAGGTTCATAAAGGCCAGGATCATGGAAATCAAACCCGTGATACTCCAGAATTTCACCCAGTCCCATTGACTCCCATAAATCTTTGCCATGCCGATCGGTCCACTGACATTTCTAGTAGAAACCTCTCCGGTAAACATCTTACCCAGGGCCTTGGCATTGATGATCACCACACTGAAGGCTTTTTCTGTTCCTTTGAAAATGGACTCGTTTAGGCTGTATTGTTTTCTTACCGGCTCGATAAGGTAATTGATATGAATGCCTATTATCCCGTCCTCTGGAACAGTGACCTCTCCTTCCATCCTTCTACCGTTACGTTCATAAGCCAATGAAATAGGCTCTCCGGTATATTCCTCCAGTTTTCGGTGAAAATCATTAAAGTACCTCACTCGCTCCCCATTCACGGCAACTATCTTATCACCATGTTGTAATCCCAACTCTTCCGCCGGTGTACCTTTCATCGACTCCTCCACCGTGAACGGCCTTCCAATATCAATAAAATTGGACATCGCTTCCTGGTTGGAAAAAGAATTGATAAAGCCCCTTGGGATATCTATTTGGATGATCTCCCCATCCCGATCTACGGTGTAATAACCATTTTCGCTTAGCAACACGTCCCCGCTTGACAGATCGGAAAGACTCTGGTAGGTATGGCCATTCACATCCAATACCTTATCGCCATCCTGAAAGCCGATCTGCTGACCAATATCATAGGCTACGATTCCATGCTCTATCACTTGGTCTCTTGAAAAATAGGTCTCTCCACGATCGTAGGTCAACGCAATAAAAACCAGCACTCCCGTAATCACATTGACGATGATACCTCCCAGCATCACAATCAGACGCTGCCAAGCAGGCTTAGCCCTGAATTCCCATGGCTGAGGTTCGGTAGAAAGCTGCTCCGTGTCCATGGATTCATCGACCATTCCCGAGATTTTTACAAAACCTCCCAACGGAATGGCTCCAAGGGAATACTCCGTTTCTCCATATTTAAAACCTATAATCTTAGGTGGAAAACCGATCGAAAATTTCTCCACACGCATGCCAAACATTTTGGCTGCCAGCATGTGGCCTCCCTCGTGCAACCCCACCAAAATCGATAAGCCCAACAAGAGCTGGCCTATCATTATCAAAGTATCCATAAGTTATTCGTTAATCTTAATTAGTTCTTTTGCTTTTATTCTTGCCATCTTGTCGGTCGTCACAAAGTCCTCCAGTCTGGGGGAGCTGACAAAATCAACTTTTGACATGGTTTCGGCAATGATATCGGACATTTCCAAAAACCTTACCTGATCTCTCAAAAATGCGGCCACGACTACTTCATTGGCGGCATTAAGAACACAGGCCGCGTTCCCTCCGCGCTCCAATGCGTCAAATGCCAGTTGGAGGTTCTTAAATGTCTCCATATCTGGCTTTTCAAAATCCAACGAAGGATATTGCATAAAGTCAAACCTTGGAAAATCGGACACCATTCTGTCCGGATATGTCAAGGCAAATTGAATAGGGATACGCATATCTGGAAGACCAAGTTGCGCCTTTATGCTTCCATCTTCAAATTGTACTAACGAATGAACGATAGATTGTGGATGCACCACCACTTCAATTTGCTCAGGACGAACCCCAAAAAGCCACTTGGCCTCGATCACTTCCAATCCCTTGTTCATCAGCGATGCCGAGTCAATGGTAATCTTGGCTCCCATGTCCCAATTGGGATGTTTCAGGGCCTGTTCTTTGGTGACATTTTCCAGAAACAGCCGATCCTTACCTCTAAAAGGTCCTCCTGAGGCAGTCAGGATCAGTTTTTCTATTGGGTTATGAAATTCTCCGACCAAGCACTGAAAAATGGCCGAATGCTCCGAGTCCACGGGGTAGATGTTCACGCCTTTTTCCCTGGCTAGCCTCGTAATCAGTTCACCGGCCACTACCAACGTCTCTTTATTGGCCAATGCGATCTGTTTGCCTGCGTTGATCGCACTGATGGTAGGCAATAGCCCTGAGTAACCAACAAGGGCAGTCAGTACCACATCAATGGTCTCCATCTCCACTACCTGCGCCAACGCCTTCTCACCAGCATATACTTTTACGTAATGAGGCTCCAAAGCCTCTTTTAGTTGCCGATAATGGGTTTCATTGGCGATGACCACGGCATTGGGCTGAAACTCCAAGGCCTGCTGAATCAATAAATCTACATTATTTTGGGCCGTCAATACTTCTACCTCAAAATGCTCAGCATGGCTCTTGATCACCTCCAAAGCCTGTGTACCAATACTACCGGTAGAACCCAATAGGGCCACGCGTTTTTTACTTGACATTGATGTCTTGTTTCTCCTCTATCTCTATAAGCTGACAAATTTACAAGCTTCAAAGACTTTTCCTTGGTTTTTTTGCCACTTTTTCAGCCTTGATACGTTTGGCACTTTTTTGGACGAGTACTATAGCTAAAACCATCTGTCTTCAAAAAGGTTATCTATTTTACATATCAATGTGATTTTGACAGATATCAACGACGATAATAGCATAGTTTCCACTGCCAAAAAATCCCCTCGATGGATTTATTAAAAATTGTTAAATGGGTGACCAGAAACAGGATTTAAACGTAAATTGATCAAAAAACATTTCGTCTCATGCAAAAAAGCTTAACCACTTTCATGCTGGCCTTTGTAGCCGGACTGCTTGGCGCTTGGGCCTACCAGCAGTTTTTTTATCCCCATCTATCTATTGCCGAAGTGCAAAAAAGCCATCAGGAGTCATTTTCCCACCAGGTCAATAACTTCACAGAATCAAGCCCCTCCCCGACGAAGGCCACGGAGTCCCCACTCCCTATTTCCTTTGTAGAAGCTTCCGAGCGGAGTACCGAATCGGTGGTATTTATCAAAAACTTCTCCGGAACAGACTATCGACGATATAGTATGTTTGACTTCTTCTTTGGGCCTCAAGGCGGGTCAGGACAGCGTGTGAGCACGGGATCTGGGGTCATCTTTAGTAAAGACGGCTATATCATCACCAACAACCATGTCGTCGAAGATGCCGAAACCCTCGAAGTGATCCACCATAAAAAAACGTACAAAGCCAAACTCATCGGCACTGACCCAAACACGGACATCGCGGTGCTTAAAATCGACGCAGAGAATCTTCCAGCCATCGAAAAGGGAAGTAGCCGTGATCTCAAAATCGGCGAATGGGTCATTGCCGTAGGCAATCCATTTAACCTTACCTCCACCGTCACAGCTGGCATTGTATCTGCAAAAGAACGACAAATCAACATACTAGGAGGTGATTTCCCGTTGGAATCCTTTATTCAGACAGATGCGGCCATCAATCCGGGCAATTCCGGTGGAGCACTCGTTAATGTCAAAGGAGAGCTTGTAGGCATCAATACCGCCATTCTCTCCAAGACAGGCACCTACACCGGCTATGGTTTTGCTGTCCCCGTCGACATCGCTGCCAAAATCGCCAATGATCTCATCAATTACGGGGAGGTACAAAAAGCCATTCCGGGAGTAGGAACAGAAGAGATCACCCCTGAAATAGCTGAGGAAATGAACCTCAATTCCCTGGATGGAGTCATTGTCAACCATGTCATCCGTAACGGTGCGGCTGAAAAAGCAGGCTTAGAAATCGGTGACGTCATTATCGGCATCGACGACACCGAAATCAAGGGGAAAGGCAGTTTTGAAGAAGCCCTTTCCTACCATTATCCCGGAGATCAAGTGACCTTGTATTACCTACGTGACAATCAGCAAAAGAACGCCGACATCACCCTCCAAAATCTCCACGGAGGCACTGGTGTCATCGAAAAGGCTTTTTATTCTTCCACACTGCTGGGCGCAAAACTGGAAGCTGTCAATACGGTGGACAAAGATCGTTATGAAATCGACTATGGCGTAAAAATCACCGCACTTACACGTGGATACCTCAGTGAACTGGGATTGGGCAACGGCTTTATCCTGACAGAGGTAAATGGAGAGCCGGCCGAAGAGCCGGATGAAATCGGCACTTTTCTGGAAGAATACAGCGGAAGGCTCGTCTTAGAAGGAATCACCCCACGAGGCAGGGTATTCAGACAATCCTATAGCGTAAGATGACCTTAATTTAGACAGAAATTAAATTTGGAAAGCACCGGAAAAATCGGTGCTTTCTTTGTTAGATTTTTGTAGATTTAGAAAAAGGACACCCGCTATGAAAACACAACCATTATCCTGTGAACAATGCTTTGGAAACTTTCAGGAATCACTTACTGAATTGCAAGAAGTGATCGAAGAGATCAACCTAAAAGGCATCAGTCAAAAAAACGAACAGCACTTACACCGGTCATTTGAGTTAACGCACGAACTCGCCCTTAATGCCATGACTGCATTTTTTAAGCAACAGGGCAGGCCGTCATACAGTGGATCCCGGGACATCACACTCGACGCCTTCAATGAAGAACTCATCGATGATGGCAAAGGCTGGCTGGACATGATCATCTGCCGGATCAAAGCCACCCCTGTCTACACTGAAGATGTACAGAACAAGGTCACACAGAACATTCTGAAAAATTACATTCATCTATTCGAAAATTTCGAAAAAAAAATGAACATGACACTTAACCTATAGCATAAAGACAAATATTATCATTTTTTTTCAGTCGACCTGTAGCGCTTTTATTATGGTTGCCGTCTAGGGGATAAATGGATTTTTAACCTAACCACATTTAGCCATGAAACAGCCTTTACTCCCAGCAGCAGCCATGCTTCGAACACTGCTTTTGTTTGCGATCATACTTGGCTTTAATTCTTGCCAAGATCAGGTAGAAAGCACCTACACTTATCAAGCAAAAATTCCTGTATCCATAAAGACCGAGGTATTCAGGAGCAGCTATGTCGGGCCTGTCGCCCCAAAAGACATCAACAAGACCGGTAAGATTTATGTTTTTGACGACTACTTGTTTATCAATGAGCCCAACAATGGGATCCACGTCATAGACAATTCGGACCCTGCCAATCCCAACAACATCAGTTTTATAGAAATCCCTGGAGCTGCAGACTTGGCCATCAATGACAACATCCTCTATGCAGACAGCTATATTGATCTACTCTCCTTTGACATTTCAGACCCCCGTGACATTTCTCTTGTAAACCGTGAAGAAGACGTCTTTACCAATTATTATACTAATCATGAAGAGGGATTGTTTACTATCCTAAAAGACACGGTCATCACCTCAGAAGAACCCATCAGAACTTGGGATGGAGGAGGAATATGGCTAGATGCCATGAATTTCTCTAGTGCAGAAGCTGGTGGTGGGCAGGGAAATTACGGCCAAGGAGGCTCCATGGCCAGGTTCACCCTTGCCAATGGCCACTTGTACACCGTGGATGACTACGATCTTCGCCTCTTTGACATCAGCGAAAAAGCAGATCCAGAATTTGTCAAACAGATCCAATTGGGCTGGGGAATCGAAACTATTTTCCCTTTTAAAGACAAACTTTTTATCGGCTCCACTACTGGCATGCATATTTATGATATATCGGTACCTGCAACCCCTCAGCAGCTCTCTGTTTATTCGCACATTACCAGCTGTGACCCCGTAGTCGCCAATGATGACTACGCCTTCGTTACACTACGGTCTGGTAATTTTTGCCAGCAGGGTGTAAACCTATTGGAAGTACTGGACATCTCTGACCCATCACTGCCAAAACTGCTAAAATCCTACCCCATGGACAATCCTCACGGCCTTGGATTAGCGGAAGATTACCTGTATGTCTGTGAAGGAGAATACGGGCTGAAGAGTTTTAATGTATCAGATGTCCTTAAAATCGATCAAAACCAATTGGAACACCTCCAAGGGCTGAACGCCATCGACCTGATTCCTGGACCAAAATCACTGATCGTCATTGGCAGTAAGGTCATAACCCAATACGACTACAGCACTCCCAGCAAACTCAAACAACTGAGTTCCATTTCGATCGAATAAACTACTTTCACTGCTTAACATGCACAATATGAAATTGACTTTTACAGCTTTTAGTTGGATTGTTTTGACTGTGGTGATGATACTTTTTGTAGAAGGAAGTGCCTATGGACAGGCACTTCCTTATGTTAACCACACAGAAATTGGCGTGCTCCAAAACAACCAGGCCATCGGTCCACACACTTCATTTACACTCCAGACATTTAATGGTGTCAGAGCGAACCAGTGGCTGAGCTTGGGATTCACCACTGGTGTGGATAGCTACCAACAAACCGAGATCATACCGTTTGCGCTAGGAGCAAGAGGAGAGTTACTATCCAAAACCACTTTCTCAACACTGTTTGGGCTCGATATCGGTATGGGGACGGCATTATTCGAAAAGGACACCGACACGGCTTGGACGGAAGGCGGGTTCCTTATCAATCCAATGATAGGCCTATTGATAAAAACTGATAAAAACACCAAACTGAGCCTTTCTGTTGGCTACAAAAGACAGGTCATCTCCGAATTCACTGGCGTACTTGCCCCCACCAATACATCTGGCGAAAATGGACTACCCCCCGGATACCACTCCCTTAATCAGGATAAATTCACTTTCAACAGAGCCTCTATCAGATTGGGAGTATTTTTCTAATTAGTTGGTGGGTAAAAAGTCACAGGTTATTTTTGAGGGATAATTTGAAGTAATTTATGTCATGCCCATTTACGCAATGTAATCGGGCCATCCCTACAATTTTAACATTCCATGATAAAACGCTCCCTATTCTTGGCATTTGCCCTGCTGCTGGCATGGGCCTGCTCAAGTCCCAAGAATGAAAAAAGCAATCCTGAACTCCAAGAAATCAAGCTTGACTATGCCGTAGGCTTCCGTCTTTATCAAGGAGATGGGTATAAAGTGATCGAAGTCACCAAGGGCTTTCCAGGAAACCACCAGCCTTTCAGGTACCTGGTAAAAGAGGATTCAACCATTGACGTCCCCGAAGGGAGCTATGATGCCATCATTAGCACCTCTGTCCAGAAAATTATCCTGACCTCCACCACCCAGGTCCCTCACTTGGATGCGCTTGGGCTAACCAAACGACTCATTGCTTTCCCAAACCTTGAACTGGTTTCTTCAGCTCCGGTTCGTAAACGTATTGATGCAGGACAAGTCGAAGAATTGGGCAGTGGAGCCAACTACAACACCGAAAAAATCATTGACATCTCCCCTGACTTGCTGATGATTTCGACGCTAGGAGACAATCTCAAGGACCTACAACTGCTCACCAAGGCCGATATCCCCACCGTCATCAATGGCGACTACGTCGAACAGCATCCTTTGGGAAGGGCGGAATGGATCAAGTTTACCGGAGCCCTCACCGGCACCTACCAAGAAGCAGAAACACATTTTGATAATATAAAAAACAATTATCTCTCCCTGAAAGAAAAAGTCCAAAACGCTTCTTTTACTTCCCTCCCGACCGTACTGAGCGGAAACATGTACCGGGACATTTGGTACGCTCCCGCAGGCAATAACTGGGGCGCCATCTTTCTGGAAGACGCAGGGGCCGACTATGTTTTTAAGGACCAAGAAAGCACGGGAAGCCTCCAACTCAACTACGAAGTAGTGCTGGACAAAGGACTGAATGCAGCTATTTGGATCAGCACGGCTGAATTTGGCACTTTGCAGCAAATGAAAGAAGCTGATTCCCGCTATACCCAGTTTAAGGCATTCGAAACCGGAAACGTCTATACTTTTGCCAACACTAGGGGAGCCACGGGCGGATTGGAATACTTTGAATTGGGCTACACCCGCCCAGACATCATTCTCAAAGACCTGATAAAAATCTTCCATCCTAGTCTAATCCCCGAATACAAGCCTTATTTTTACCAAAAGCTAAACTAAACAGCGCCTTTGGACAAAAAGCCCATTCATACCGTCATAAAAATACTGCTATCGATCGGATTGCTTCTGTTGCTATTTCTGGTCAATATCAGTATTGGTTCCGTACACATCCCCATTGGCGATGTATTGGATGCATTGACAGGTGGCGATATGGTGAAGGCAAGCTGGCAGACCATTCTCTTCCAATACCGGATACCAAAAGCCTTCACCGCCCTGATCGCCGGTGTAGGTCTTTCTGTCAGCGGTCTCCAAATGCAGTCGTTTTTCAGGAACCCCTTGGCAGGCCCTTACGTCCTGGGGATCAGCTCTGGTGCCGGATTAGGCGTGGCCCTGTTGATCCTAGGGGGAAGTGCCTTTGGTTGGTCCCTTACCAATAGCACGGGAACTTATCTATCTTGGGGCATCTGGGGAGTGATCATTGCCGGCAGCGTGGGAGCCATCTTGATACTTTTATTGATGAGCTTTACCGCTTGGAAGGTAAAAAACAGCGCTACCCTGCTGATCATTGGGCTGATGTTTGGGAGTGCTTCGGGCGCCATTGTGAGTGTACTCTCTTATTTTGGCAATGCGGAAGATCTTAAGCTTTTCACCATTTGGTCCATGGGAAGTCTTGGAGGGATCAGCGGGGGACAGCTCCAGGTCTTTGCAGGTGTCGCACTTCTGGGCATGATCCCAGTCCTCCTCCAAATCAAATCCTATAATGCCATGCTGATGGGCGAGCGCTATGCCAAGAGCATGGGAATCAACATCAATGCGCTGCGATGGACCATGATCCTGAGCACAGGCATCTTAGCAGGAAGCGCCACGGCCTTTTGTGGCCCTATAGCCTTTATCGGCATTGCGGTGCCTCACCTGGCCAGAATTCTCTTCAGAACCAGTGACCACAAAGTCCTCTTCCCCGCCACCGCACTGATCGGCGCAGCCTTTTTACTCGTCAGTGACGCCATCAGTCAATTGCCCGGTTTTGCAGAAACCTTGCCTGTAAACATTATCACCTCGCTTTTTGGAGCACCATTGGTGATCTGGTTGATTTTAAAACGAAATTTTATCAGCGATTTTTGATGGATGTCCCACAATACATATTGGAAGGAAAAGGTGTCAGCATTGGATACCACAAAGGAAAACAAGCGGTCAAGGTGGGAGAATCCCTGTCTTTTCAGCTTTCTAAAGGCAAACTCAACTGCCTGCTAGGACCTAATGGAGTGGGAAAATCCACCTTGGTAAAAACCATCATGGGGCACCTCCCCAGTATGGCCGGGGAAATCATATTTTCAGGAATACCCTTGCATGAACAACACCCACGTCAGCTTGCCCAAAAAATCAGTGTCGTCCTAACGGACAAAATCACTGCCGGCAACCTCACCGTCACACAACTGGTCGCATTGGGGCGCACACCATTTACCAATTGGCTGGGAAAACTATCTGCGGAGGACAAGCGCATCATCTCCGAAGCCATGCGGGCCACCAAGATTTACTACCTGAAAGATCAGCTGATCAGTGAAATCAGTGATGGGCAGCTTCAGAAAGTGATGATAGCGCGGGCCCTTGCCCAAGACGGCCAGTTGATCATCTTGGATGAGCCTACCGCCCATCTGGACCTGATCAACCGGTACGAGATCATGCACCTCTTACGCGACATCACTCAGCAGCAAGGAAAATCCATCTTGGTCGTCACACACGACCTGGAAATCGCCATCGAAACAGCCGACCATCTTTGGATCATGCAGTGCGGCGAGCCACTGACCACGGGAACCCCAGAAGACCTGATCATTTCCGGCAAAATCAACCTGCTTACTACCGGATCAGGCCTTACTTTTGACCCCACCTTGGGAAAAATCCGCCCAGCTGCTTCACAAGACCACACCAATATTCATGGCCCCGACCACTTGGTCCAATGGCTGAAACTTGCCTTGCAAAAAAGTGGAACGTCACTGCCTGAAGGCTCATCTATCGAAGCATCAGACGGTCCTCCCACTTTCAGCGTCAAGAGCCAGGGTTCGGAGGAAAAATTTCATGACATTCTTTCAGTGGTTTCATGGCTAAATCAACACTGAAGCAAGAAGAGAAAATGATTTTCTTATCGTCTTATTACTAGTATTTTAAACGACAATACCATTAACCCTATCTTTTTTATAGGGTTTTATTTTTCCTGAAACATTTTTCCTTTATATTTGTCATACTAATAATTGCGATGACAAAAGAACAATTTAGTCAATATTCGTTTTTGCTGGACAGGACAGCCAGAAGGGTCAAACAATATGCCCAGCAAAAATTCAAGTATGGGGATTTTGACGTGACGGTGGATCAGTGGTTAGTACTCAAGCACTTGGCGGAAAACGAAGCCTTGAGCCAAACGGAATTGGCCACGTTGGTATTTAAGGATCAACCTACCCTTACGAGAATCATTGATATACTGTGTAAAAAGGGCTATGTCCAGCGGGTACAGCATCCCGGTGATCGAAGGAGTTTTCACCTATTGCTCACCACCAATGGGGAAGAAAAAGTATCCGAACTAAAACCCAAGATAAGTGGAATCCGGGAAAAAGCCTGGGAAAACTTAGGGCAGAAGGACTTTGAGGAATTCAAAAGAATCCTCAATACCATCTACAGTAATTTAGAATAGTTTTAAATAAAACATGGAATTACCTGTTTTCCTCTTTATATTTGCACGGAAAAGCGATCAATTCCAATTCACTTAAGGAAAGTAACTACATATTTATACCATGATAACAACTGACATTTGCATCGTCGGAGCAGGACCTGTAGGATTATTCACTGTATTTGAAGCAGGTTTGTTGAAAATGCGTTGTCACCTGATCGACGCATTGCCACAGGTAGGAGGACAGCTCTCTGAAATATATCCGCAAAAACCAATTTATGATATTCCTGGCTACCCAGAGGTAAAGGCTCAGGAATTGGTCGACAATCTGATGAAACAAATCGAACCGTTCAATCCCAGTTTCACCTTAGGTGAGCGCGTGGATTACCTTGCCAAGCAGGATGACGGCTCATTTGTGATCACCACCAGCGACAAGACCAAAGTGCACGCACAGGTGATAGTCATAGCAGGTGGACTAGGCTGTTTCGAACCGAGAAAGCCCGTCTTGGAAAACCTGGAGAACTTTGAAGGTAAAGGCATCACCTACATGGTCAAAGACCCCGAGCAGTTCCGAGACAAAAAAGTCATCCTTGCCGGTGGTGGAGATTCTGCATTGGACTGGACAATCTTCCTTTCCGACGTAGCCGAAAAGGTAACATTGGTACACAGAAACGAGACATTCCGTGGAGCCCCTGACTCTGCCGCCAAGGTGTTTGACATGGCCAATAACGGAAAAATCGATCTTATCCTAAGCTCCAACCTGACCAAAATCGCAGGAAATGGCCACCTACAGAGCGTGTCCATGAAAAACAAAGCCAAGGAAGAAATCACCGTAGATGCCGATTACTTAATTCCATTGTTCGGTTTAAGTCCAAAATTAGGGCCAATTGCCGAATGGGGACTGAATATCGACAAAAACGCTATTGAAGTAGACACCACAGATTACTCCACCAACGTGGAAAGAATCTATGCTGTTGGCGACATCAATACCTATGAGAACAAGCTCAAACTGATCCTTTGTGGCTTTCATGAAGCGGCCTTGATGTGCCACAGTGCATTCAAATATGTGTACCCAGATCAAAAATTAAGCTTTAAATATACAACCGTTAATGGCGTAAATGCATTTTAATTATAAATTTGCGGTATGGTAACATTTGAAGTAGAAGATCACGACGGCAACCGTCAGCCGATAGAGGCTCCGGATGATATGGGGCTGAGCTTAATGGAAGTACTGAAAGCTTCCGAATATCCTGTTTTGGCCACTTGTGGCGGCATGGCACTCTGTGCCACCTGTCACGTGGAAGTCCTCGAGGGAAAAGATGGCCTTGGCGACGCAACCGACCCGGAACTCGACCAACTGGAAGGTCTGCCGGAGATGTACGACACCAGCAGGCTTGCTTGCCAAATCAGGATAAGCGACGAACTGGAAGGTGCCGTCTTCAAACTTAGAGGAGAAGATCAGTAACCAATATTCAAATAATATTAAAAGGCGAACCTTAAATCAAAGGTTCGCCTTTTTTATTAATCCTTTCTTTTCATGTAGAAACAGGAAAGGACGGATCAGGCAATATTTCCGAGGGAGATAATTGCTGCTAAAACAATGTGATTATTCTTGATGTTTACCATGGGCGTTGTCCATGACTAAGGATGCTACGCCCTTTCAGGGCTTTTTTATACTACTTGGCTTTTCCAGTTTAACCCGGATTATGCGTTAGGAATCGTAGTGAGAGCTGAAATTGCAAGAAAATCAGTTAGTTTGGAGGCATTAGCGTAGCACCGCTACGGTTATGCCAAAAACTAAAGTGAAACGGCTGATTTTGAAGCAGTTTAAGGTCGCAACAGATAGGCTAACGCATATTCCGGGTTAAAGAAAAAACTTTGCTGTTCGGGATTTGTAATCCCGAACCGATATAATGGGGATTTGAAATCCCCCTAGGCCTTTTGTAAAGAGCACAAACATCAATAAGAACACAGATTTACAGCGACTTACATGCATTACCCTGACAGCGATGATCTACCGTCAAGTGGAGAAGAATGACGAAGCGATCACATTTTCAAAAGAAAGATGGTTTGACCCGAAAGGGCTAATAACCTCAGCTCGATTATAAAACCGTTTCCGTACAGTGGTCGGAACATGCACTGCGAGGCTTAAGGGGAGATTTGAGGGGTGGAAGCCGTGGCAGTCTTCGTATTTGGGGATTGCCACACCCTTTTCCAACCCACATCCTTCTAAAAAGGGTTCGCAATGACGCTTTTTATACTAAAAACAAGTCGAGCTCAGGCTAATACACTTTCCTATTTAGAAAACAGCCTGTACTCATAACCGATCGTAACCGCCCAATAATCACCTTTGTATTCATGACGAAAACCTGAATAGACCTGCTCATCATATTTCACTTCCTTAAACTCCCTCACGACCAACGGATCTCCTGGGTTAAACCCATACATAGCATCTAAGGTAAGTTTGCCATTTGATCCCAGCTTATAAAACAAGCCCAGTTCCGGTCGGATAAACACACTAACTTTCCGCTCCACATAGGTACCTCCATCCACCTCCATTACCACAAAAGGCTCACCTGTTTCGCCATCAAAAACCATAGCAAATGGGTTCGTTATATATTTATGATCACTCGCCTCTATTAAGTTTATCGGTAAGCTCACCCCGAGTTTTACCCCTAGTTTATCACTTAACCCAAACTCTTTAGCAGTCATGGGACTGATAGACCAGATAGGCATAGAGAAACCACTTCCCAACCCAAACCCTTCGCTTTCAGGCTCATAACAAAGCATTGAATTCCGGGAAACGAACCCTAGCCCTAAGCCGCAGGAAAAGTCTTTCGACATGTAACGGTTTGCATATACTTCGAAAGCCCAGCTTTCTGCACTTGAAGATTCTGACCTTAAAAAGTCGGGACCTGAAACATTATTCCAATCGGAATAGAATCTACCAATCCGCCCCCCAAATGAAATATCCTGAGCGAAAGCATTTTGCATTAATGCTACCAACAAAACCATCAAACATACTAAACATTGCTTTTTCATAGTTTCTTATTTTATAAAATCAATACCCATCTCTTATTTCATCGAATCTTGGTGCACTAAACGATCCATCGACCAACTGAAATTTATACTCTGTCATTAATAGTGTTTTAGCCAATCCTCTTGTACTTTCATATAGCCTGATTGTCAAACCATTAGTTTCGACAGCATATTCTCTGTACCCATCTAATTCTCCATCTTTACACCTCTTTTTGATTTTATAATAACAATTCAGCTCCATATTGGTTTTATGGCTAAAATACACCCCACTACTTGATTTCTTCATATGCTTCATTTCAGTCATTAGTGAAAAGTATATGCCAGCCTTCTGATAAACAAGTTGTCCTTTAAACCTAAATTCCCCATCTCCTGAATTGTAATTTTTCACAATGGAGATTCTTTCCCCATCAGCCTTCCTATCACTACAGAATAACATTGTCCTAGCATTAACAGAAGCTTCAGCACCTTCTTCTAAAAGGCTCAACACATCATCATCAAAACTAAAAAGCTTCACTTCGGTAGCATCATAATCTCCCCTGATTACCCGGTCCCTTATTGAGAAATTATCGGTCACTGCTACGATTCGATTTTCAAAATCCAGGCAAAATAAGTTTTCTCCGATGATGACCGTACCGTCTTCATCCAGTATGTCCAACAACTTGGAACCGTCATACTCTTCCAGACAGGCTTTCCCTTGGTCTGAAAGCCTACTTAGTACAGCTCCTTTCTTGTTTTTGGCATCTAATACCCTTGCAAGGGTATTGAATTCCGGAAGTTCTGGTCTATCTTCTTTTTCAAAAAAACCATCATATGCGTCCACCGAGGCAAACACCAATGTGCCGTCATTTGCCTCCATAGGTGACTTATCGGTACTCGTTTCAGAATCTATTGGCTCCTGTCCATGGTCTTGACAAGCAGTCCCTAATCCAACCACTAAGGCAAAAACAAATACTCTTTGGACATTGCTCCAATGTCCCATCTTAACATGTAATTTCATAAAAGTCTTGATCTTAAAAAGTTAAACATCTACCTAAATAACTGCTTTTAAACGTCAATTTCAACCACGAAAAAAAGGAGGTACGCAAAAACAGGTATAATTCACGTGATACAAGAAGTATTCAACTAAATCAATAAAATATTACCAAAAAAACACTAAACATGACAAAAATCACATTCATACAAGGAGTATTTACGGTTTCATCAACCGTTCTACCATACGAATAGCCGCCTTTGGCAGAACCGTTCCTGGCCCGAATATCTCCATCACTCCTGCTTTTATTAAAAAATCGTAATCATGGGGTGGAATAACACCTCCAGCCACCACTAAGATATCCGGTCGCCCCAGGGTCTTGAGTGCTTTGATCAGTTGGGGAATAAGCACCTTATGCCCCCCGGCCAGTGAAGAGGCGCCTACCAAATGAACGTCGTTTTCCACTGCTTGCCTCGCCACCTCTTCAGGGGTCTGAAACAGCGGACCGATATCCACATCAAAGCCCATATCGGCCATCCCGGAAGCGATCACTTTGGCCCCACGGTCATGGCCATCCTGTCCCATTTTAGCCACCAGAATCCGAGGCCTTCTTCCCTCCATTTCATCAAATTTGGCCGTCAGAACCCAGGCCTCCTTAAACAATTCACTGTTTTGGGATGCTGAAGAATACACTCCAGAAACGACTTGGTTTTTTGCTTGATGACGTCCAAAAGCTTTTTCCATGGCCATTGATATTTCTCCTAAGGTAGCGCTTTTCCGGGCAGCTTCCACGGCCAGTTCCAGCAAATTCCCGGTACCGGATTCCGCTGCCTTGGTGATGGCTTCAAGGCTTGCGGCTACCGCTTCACTGTCGCGATCTGCCTTCAGTTGCCTAAGCCTTAAGAGCTGCCGATCCAAAACCATTTCATTGTCCACCTCAAGAATATCGAAATCCTCATTTTCTCCTACCACAAACCTGTTTACACCGACGATAACTTCTTTTCCCTGATCAATCTTTGCTTGCCTACGTGCGGCAGCCTCCTCTATCTTACGTTTTGGCAGCCCTGCCTCAATGGCCTTGGCCATACCGCCCATGTCCTCCACTTCCTGAATATGCCTCCAAGCCTTTGCCACCAGTTCTTCTGTCTTTTGCTCCAGCAAAAAGCTTCCCCCCAACGGATCCACCACCCTTCGCAGACCATATTCATCGCGCAGAATCACTTGTGTATTTCGCGCAATACGAGCTGAAAAATCAGTTGGCAACGCAAAGGCTTCATCAAATGCATTGGTGTGCAAGGACTGGGTGTGCCCCAGCACTGCAGCCATTGCCTCCACTGTGGTTCTGGCTACATTATTATAGGCATCTTGCTCGGTCAGCGACCAGCCCGAAGTCTGACAGTGGGCACGCAGCTTGAGGGATTTGGGGTTCGCTGGCTGAAATCCCTTCATGAGTTTCGCCCAGAGCAACCTTCCTGCTCTAAGTTTGGCAATTTCAGTAAAATGATCCATTCCGATCCCCCAAAAAAAGGATAAACGCGGTGCAAAATCATCAATCTCCAAACCTGATTTCAGGCCTGTCCTTACGTATTCGAGACCATCCGCCAGCGTATAGGCGAGCTCCAATTCCGGAGTAGCTCCCGCTTCAAGCATATGATAGCCAGAGATAGAAATAGAATTGAATTGGGGCATGTTTTTGGCCGTATAGGCAAAGATATCAGCAATAATTCGAAGTGATGGTACCGGAGGATAGATATACGTATTGCGCACCATAAACTCTTTTAGGATGTCATTTTGGATAGTTCCTTTCAGCTGCTCCGGCCTGACGCCCTGCTCTTCTGCGGCCACGATATAAAAAGCCATGATCGGGATCACTGCGCCATTCATGGTCATGGACACGGACATTTTATCCAGTGGGATACCGTCAAAAAGCACCTTCATATCCCTCACCGAGTCGATGGCCACACCTGCCTTTCCTACATCTCCCTGCACCCTGGGATGGTCGGAATCATAGCCCCGATGTGTGGCGAGGTCAAAAGCAACCGAAAGTCCCTTTTGTCCCGCTTTAAGGTTTCTTTTATAAAACGCGTTGGAATCTTCAGCAGTGGAAAAACCTGCATACTGCCTCAGGGTCCAAGGACGGGTACGGTACATGGTACTGTAGGGTCCCCTCAAAAATGGCGGAATCCCGGCCACATACTCAGTATGAAAAGGAGCTGCTTTCTCCGACTTCTCCTGCCTAGTGGCTTTTAGTTGGGATAATCCAGTTAAGTCAGGCCTCATTGTTCATTGGTTTTAGGTCCTTTATTCAAGTGAGGGAACACCTTCCACCACCCTCCGTCCTCTTCTAGCTGAACCAACGTTTTCTCTACCTTTTGTAGTAGGGTTTCGATCAAATACTCCAAATAGTACGAACCATCGACTGCATCACCCAGCTTATCAAAATGGCTTTCATATCGCAACAGATTGGAGACATTGGCTGCTGTCCTGCGGGAAAACACAGCAGAAGCATCTTCGCTGTGCCCCTTCACCCAAAGTGCATCACTACCTCCCAAAATCACCAACATGGCCTCTAAAGTATTTCTGACCATGTTGTTTTCACTATCCTTGTCATCGTGGTTGTCATCACTTGTACTGGCAAAAACATACAGCGCGTGCGATACATCCTCGACTTCATACAACAGAAGTAACTTCCGGAACATTATCCTCAGTACTTTTATCTTTGCCAAGTGCAAGAAGAAATCATTTCCTGCCGCAACAAAAACGAAAAAGTTATCCAGGGCCTCCTCCACTTCCTCTCCCTCGTTGGTCAGTACATCTAGCACTTCGATCATTACTCCTAACCCGTATGTAATCTCTTGGGTAATATTAAATTGGGGGCGTTGATAGCATGAAAAATCAATGCATACGCCCCTATATTCTGGATAGTCCTTGGTCAAGGCATAAAGTGATGACATCTCCTTCGCCACCTCCTCTCTTGCTTCTTTTCGTGATAAGCTCATCACCAAAACATCCCACAGCACCCCTCCACGTAGCTTGGACTTCTCTGAAACAGTGGCATCAGCCCATTGTAAAAACCGCTGAACCACTTTTACCGCATGTTTTTTGGGCTTTAACCATATTGTTAAAAAATCGGGTTTTACTTCTCGCAACAACACACCCAAGTCTCCTTCACCAGACCAGTGCATGACCACACCATCAATTCCAAATGCTAACACCTTCCCAATCACTTCAGGAGGATCCTTGTCCAAATCAATATAAGAGATATTTTCCCAGAGCCCGGGACGGAACATAGAGGAATTGGGTAAGGCTGACATACTGTTTTGCTCACTGTCCTCGGCAGTAAAAAAAGGCGGAATCACCAAACCTTCAAATTCATCATTGGAGATCAACTCCTCATAATCACCAGCGCCGGTTTCTTTCAGTGCCTGTCTGATCCAGCCTTTTTTAGAAGAGGGTGGATATCCATAAAAGTGTTCATCGGTCATATCTGGGTGCCACTTGGGCGATATATCGGTTAATACCTACCCTAAAAATAAGGATTTCGGTCAAAATTCCTATTCATTTTTTCATCCAATAACTTCCTAAGCTCTTTACAATTAAGTGTTCCTATTCCCATAATATTTTTGTATATTCCAAATTAGAATCCAGACTGGACAAAGGACCAACTCCTTACCAGAAATCCTGTAACTAGAGGAAGAAATATCGATGGCAGCAATGGTTTTGTCTGCCCTGAAAATTACTTTTCCAAATTTGTAGCAGGAACATGACTTAAAAACAGGCAATCGTACTCACAAAAAAACAATATGCACAATGACCTTAACAGAAAACTCTAGCTAAGTCAAGCAATTTTCGATTTTTAATTTAGATATATTTTCCCCAAATTTGTTGCCCTTCAATGGTGAAGCGGAGCATCTATAATTCTTTCTTGTAACCTATTATAAATGAATTCAGAGGCCAAAGCAGTATGGGACGAGTGTTTGCGTATCATCCAAGAACACGTGAACGAACAAAGCTTCTCCACTTGGTTTAAACCCATAAACCCGGTGAGATTGGACGGTTCTGTACTTACCATTCAGGTACCCAGTCAATTTTTCTATGAGTGGCTGGAGGATAATTATGTGCAGGTGTTAAAGCTTGCCATCAAAAATATCCTAGGCCCAAATGGCAAGCTGGAATACGCTGTGGTAGTGGACAGGGGAAACTCCCAAAACCAACCTTATGTGGTCAGCTATCCACAAGGCAATATCAATCCTAACAAGAAGAAAAACGAAAAACAGGTAAAGGAAGAGCGGAGAAGTCCTTTTGAAATGCAATCACTGGACGCCCAAGCGCTCCTAAACTCCAACCTTAACCCGAACTATTCCTTCAACTCTTACATCGAAGGAGACTGTAACCGTTTGGCCCGTTCGGCAGGCTATGCCGTAGCCACCAAGCCTGGAGTAACCTCCTTCAACCCGCTGATGATTTATGGCGGTGTTGGCCTTGGCAAGACCCACTTGATCCAAGCCATAGGCAATGAAATCAAAAATGGACCTGAAGACAAGTTTGTCCTCTATGTCTCTTCAGAAAAATTTGTCAATCAGTTCATGGACTCCATCAAGGATGGAAATGTAAAGAGCTTTACCAATTTTTACATGCAGGTGGATGTATTGATCATCGATGACATCCAGTTTTTGGCGGGCAAGGACAGGACACAGGAGATGTTCTTTCACATCTTTAACCACCTCCACCAAAGCAAAAAGCAGATCATCATGACTTCCGACTGTCCGCCCAGAGACCTAAAAGGTCTTGAAGAGCGATTGCTTTCCCGCTTCAAATGGGGATTGACAGCAGATCTGCACATGCCGGATTTTGAAACGAGGGTGGCCATTATCAAAAGAAAAATGCAATCTGAAGGAATCTACATACCTGATGATGTCATCGAATACCTGGCCTACACCGTGGACACCAATATCCGGGAACTGGAAGGTGTTTTGATCTCGTTGATTGCCCACGCCTCGCTTAACCGGGTGGAAATTGATCTGGGACTGGCCAAGACGATCATGAAAAACATCGTCAAGGACATCGAAACAGAGGTAGGCATTGACTTTATCCAAAAAACGGTATCGGACTATTACGGCATCAAGCTAGATGACCTAAAAGCCAAAACCCGTAAAAAAGAAATTGTGGTGGCCAGACAAGTAGCCATGTACTTTTCCAAAGAATTTACCAACCACTCCCTAAAGTCTATTGGCTACCATTTTGGAGGACGTGACCACAGTACCGTCATACACGCTGTCCAAACGGTCAATGACCTGATGGAAACAGATACTTCCTTCCGAAACGCTATCAATGAACAGCGCAAAAAATTCAAAATGAGGTCCTACTAATTCGTAGGATCTTTCTTTTGCCCTGGCATCCAAACGATTCCCTCCAGCTCCTCCAAGGGAAAACGTAGCTCGGTCAATCCCATGGAATATGGACCGATCTCGTAACTATTGTACACCATTACGAATTCATCGCCTTCGTATCCCATGGCTGCTGGCAAAAAGAACTTCCCATCATCCAGAAAAAACCTTCCATCTTCCTTTAAGCTCACTTGGGAATCCACTTCATGGAATCCCCTAAAAGCTATTTTGGCTTTTTGCAACAGTGCCGGCTGGTCCAACACCAGGTCATCATTTTTCAGTAGACGGGGTGCTTCCAGGTCAATGTTCATAAACAAAACCGTATAATTGGGGTGAGCCCCTCCCGTAAAACTGCTATTGGTAAACATCAGTGAAATTGCCTCACTGTTTTCAAACACTACTTCACCATCCGTTTTCAAAAACCAAGACAGCGAAGTTGCTGGATATTCCCTGGCCATGTCCTTAAACCCCTCCAAAAACATCTCAGCGGCTACCTCCACACTATCGGTTTGGGGCGAAGCTTCACCCCACTGGAGATACATTAACAGCTGCTCTTTCACATGCAGATTAAGCCAAGAAACCAATTTTCGGTCTTCCCCTGAAAACTGGGGGAAATTCATACCTACCTCCGCACAGGTACTGTCTTTGCCTACGCAGGCTTGACGCTGAATGGAAGCTTGCTTATGGACAAAGCCCCCCTGTTCTTGGCTTTCACTATTATTTTTATTACAGCTTACAAGGCCAAATATCACTAGCCCGATCACCAGAAAATGCTTAAACATACTATCTGTTTTTTGATGATAATTTTTTAAAGAACTCCTCTACCAAACCTCTTGCCACAGCGGCTGGGGAAGTCTCTGCCTGCCGAACTTCATCCAGGGATTTTACCATTTTTTCTTTCACCGTTGGATTCTGATAAAACTGCCGCTCCAAAGCCTGCTGAACATGGGCATAAAACCAATAAGCGCGCTGATTCGACCGATTTTGCTCCAGAAAGCCCGACTGCTGGATCAGGGCAAAATAATCATCTGTAGCTTTCCATATTTCCCCAAAACCACTTCCCTCCAAACTAGAAGCCAACATCACCTTACCCTGCCCATGGATTGCTTCTTGGTGTAAAAGATGAAGGGCACTCTCCAGTTCTTTTTGTGTTTGCTTGGCCTTCTCCAAGTTAGAACGGTCAGCTTTATTAACGACAATGGCATCCACCATTTCCATCATCCCTCTCTTTACTCCTTGAAGCTCATCCCCCGATTCCGGCTGCACCAAAAGCATAAAAAAATCCACCATTTCCTTCACCTGCACTTCAGACTGCCCCACGCCGATGGTCTCTACAATGACCACCTCATAGCCTGCCGCTTCGCATAGCAGCATTGCCTCCCTGGTAAAAGCCGAAACTCCTCCTTGATGACCACTTCCTGGAGACGGACGGATAAAGGCCTTTTCAGTTTTGGAAAGCTGCTCCATTCGGGTCTTGTCCCCCAAGATACTTCCTCCTGACTTGGCACTTGAAGGATCCACACTCAATACGGCTAGCCGGTGGTCCATTTTTATAATCTTTTGCCCAAGCTGCTCTATAAAAGTGCTTTTACCTACGCCTGGCGCCCCCGTTATACCTATCCGCTTAGCGTTTCCTGTATGGGGCAGCAGCAAGTTGATGACTTGGTCTGCTACAGCCCGGTCTGCCTCCAGCCTGCTTTCTACCAAGGTAATCGCCCTACTCAGCATCGCACGGTCTCCTGACAAAACCCCGTCCACGTAAGTGGCTGCATTCCATCTATTTTGCTTGTTTTCAGGCATTACTGTCAACGGGTTTTAGCGGTTACCTAAAAGGATACTTGCTGAAGTGCTCTTCTCCCATTGCCTTTTTTTCATACTTTCCGATGCAGAAAGGATTCAGTGAAGCGTCAAAGTAAGGTGATTGGGCATTGATTTTTTCAGGCGCATTGGCAATATCCTCAAAAAAATACACCTGGGTATTACCGTATTTCGTGTGGGGCATCAGCTTACCGTATTGCTCCATTTCATGCCAAAGGGTATCCGATACCACCACGGCATAGATGCGCTTAATTGGCCCGGTATTATTTTCATTTCTGTACACTGCCACTTCCTGAAACTCCATTTCCAAATCATCGACACCGGGCTGGGTGAACGTATCATTCACCATCCAAACCAGCAGCACCAGCACCAGAATTCCGATCAAATAATAAAGCTTTTTGGTGTTTTTCATAGTTAACGCTTATTCGTTGTCAAAAATCATTTGACATATCATTTTTATTGGCCATTCTCTTAAACCCTCCTAACCTTCCCGCCACAGCGCGGAAGATTTGTCTCATGTCTCAAGACTCATATCTCAAGACTCACATCTCAATACTTTTTCACTTTCCCCTTTCCTCTTCCTTAGTTTACCCTTAATTTAGGGGAAAAATTTGGATATGGTGTTCGAATATGTAAAAGCACTGCATATAATCTTTATTGTCACCTGGTTTGCGGGTTTGTTTTACATTGTAAGGCTTTTCATTTACCAAACGGAAGCATTGGAAAAATCCCCTGAGGAGCAAAAAATCCTTAAACCCCAATTGGACATCATGGCCAAAAGATTATGGCTGGGCATTACTTGGCCATCCGCTATCTTAACGCTGATTTTTGGAACTTGGACACTTACTTATCGTTTGGGATATTTGGAGCTTGGCTTTATGCATGCCAAACTGGGGTTTGTAGTCCTGCTGTACATTTATCACTTTATCTGCCACGGAATCTATAAAAACCTTCAAAACGGCATAGCCAAATGGAGCTCTACCAAGCTGCGGATATGGAATGAAGTAGCAACGGTTTTGCTCTTTGCCATTGTCTTCCTTATTGTTCTTAAGAGCCTCCTGAACATGCTTTGGGGGGTAACAGGACTCATCGGGCTAAGTATTCTTCTAATGCTCGCCATCAAATGGTACAAGAAAAAACGACAACAACATTAAAAAAAACCAACATCATGGTTAAACACAACCTTATCATACTTATTCTACTCAGCAGCATTCTGACCGTTTGGAATTGTACTTCCAAGTCCGAAAACCAAGAAGAACTTCCTTACCTAGGATTCAAGCAAGCTGAAGAAAAGACCGTCGATGGCAAAACCGTTACCGACACCCTTTACCACACCATTGCCCCTTTCTCCTTTACTGATCAGGATGGTGCCACCATTACCAATAGTGACGTGAAGGGCAAGGTCTACGTAGCAGACTTTTTCTTTACCAGCTGCCCCACCATTTGTCCCATCATGAAAACCCAGATGCTCAGGGTATATGATGCATTCAAGGACAATCCGGACTTCCAGATCTTAAGCCACTCCATAGACCCTACCCATGACACCGTGGCGGTGCTAAAGGACTATTCGGTAAAACTGGGGATAGAAGACGCTTCCACTTGGCACTTCCTTACGGGGGATCAAGAGAAGATTTTTGAAATTGGCCAAACAAGTTACCTGGCCACGGCCATGGAAGACAAAAACGAACCAGGTGGTTTCTTGCACAGTGGGGCATTTATCCTTATCGACCGTGAAGGACATATCCGTGGTGTCTATGATGGTACCAAAGAAGACCAAGTCGATGAATTGATGAAGGACATTCCTAAACTACTGCACAATGCTAAAGAACAGTCTTAAATGGCTACCAGTCAGGTGTTTTGTTCTCATCATCGCAGTGGTCGCCTGCAATGCCAAAAAGGAAAATAACGACGGACTTATTTCCCTAAATGAAATCGAAGACATCAAAACCCGCCAGTACGCCATCGAAGGCCAATTACTCTATGCCAACTACTGCGCAAACTGTCATCAAAAAGATGGCGCTGGGCTGGGCAAGCTCATTCCTCCCTTACAAAATGCTGATTTCATGTTAGCAGATACTGGCAGAACCATTCGCCTTATCAAGCATGGCATCAAAGGAGAAATCACCGTAAACGGCGTCAACTACAACCAACCAATGCCGGGGAATCCCCAACTGACCAACTTGGAAATTGCCGAAATTGCCACCTATATTTACACGGTCTTTGGAGGCCATGAAAAACGGGTGGAAGCCAGTGAGGTAAAAAAAAACCTAGAGACAACTAAAGAAACCGACTAAACGCTTCGCAGTGCCTGTTCCGACTCCTGTACGGAGATGGCTTCCTAATCGACCTCTGATTATTGCGCCGCTCAATAAGACTTAGCTTCTTCTAGTGCAGTGGTAATATCATCATTCACTTTGGTTACTTTCTCTTTTTGTTCTTGCAGGTATTCGATTACCTGCTCATTGGTCATACCTTCAAAATCCACCTTGTACTGGCGCATCCAGACAAACATCCCCTCATAGGCATCCTCCAGCCCCTTAGCTACCTCGTTCATTTCTTCCGCAATGGCTCCGTTAGCTACAGAATCGTCCAACAACATCTTCCCGGAAGACGTCATCAACCGACTTTGTTCTTCTTTCAACTTCCCCATCAACGGCATGACTTCGTCGTGAATCCCGATCACCTCGTCCTTTAGCTGCTTCACCTCTTTTTGGTGATTATCACAGGATACCAATAGACCAGTCACAAGAACCAATACAAACACATTTAATAACAACCTCATATACTTATTTTTTTATATTTAATCGAAACCATCAATAATCATAACAACAATAAAAAAACACTCAAAAACCATATATAGAATCATAAAAGTAACAATAAACAAATATAACCTATTATTATTCCTGCATATTTTTTTCCATTTGGTTTGATAACATCAAAATGGTCTTCATTGTAATAGTAAAACACGAATCAAAAACCTATTTTTACTTCTATAATTTGATTATACGCTTTCTTGCCAGTAGATTTTATTTCTCACTGACCACCCAGAATGAAATAAGGCTTTTCTGAGATTTCCGTGGTTTCAGTGAGAACCTATTCACTATTTCTATGATGACTGGTATCATTGCGGATACACATATTCTACAATTAGCAAACACCTAAATCAGCCGACTCTTTAAGAATACTCACAAAACTATCAATTATTCATCCCAAAAATGAAAATATGAAACCATTTTGTTATGCCATTGATAAAATCATCACTAGCGATAAGGCCAGTTTACACCCAATTGACATTGGACTGATCAGGGGATACGCGGTATTTGATTTTTTCAGGACGGTTAATTACCACCCCTTGTTCCTGGATGATTATCTTGATCGCTTCATTAAGTCTGCAGCCAAAGCCCACCTTACCCTTAAGGTAGGGAACGATGAACTCAAAGATATTATTATGGAACTAATCCATAAAAACGAGCTCAAACAAGGCGGAATCAGGATGGTTTTGTCCGGTGGAATTTCAGACAATCATTTCTCTCCTTCGGAAGGCAGCCTCTTTATATTTTGTGAGGAATTAATGATGCCATCAGATGAAAAATACAGCAAGGGTGTGCATCTATTGACCACAGAGTACATCCGCCCGATCCCCGAAATCAAAACCACTAATTATGCCCTCCCTGTCTTCTTAAGTGCAGACTGGAAAGCCAATGGCGCCGAAGATGTACTCTATCACGCCAATGGCATCATATCAGAAAGTTCGAGAAGCAATATCTTTATCGTAAAAAACGGCACCATCAGCACTCCAAAATCCAACATTCTACACGGAATCACCAGAAAAAACATCGTGGCACTTGTTCCTGACCTACAAATCCGTGACGTCACACTGCAAGAAGTCATGGAAGCCGACGAGGTATTCATGAGCAGTACGACCAAAAGAATTTTGCCCATTACTAAAATCGACCATCAAAACATCAGCAACGGCCAGGTAGGGACGCATACGAAAAAACTTATAGAAGCCTTTGAGAAAATGGAAAAAGAAAAAGCCCTTTGATCGGGCTTTTTCTTTTAGAGCACCAACTCTGCGTCGGTGAGAATATACATTAGTTTTTCGGGGTCTTTGGCATTTAGCTTGAGCGTTCCCTTGACCTTTACACGCTTAGATGTATACTCGATAGGATCAGCCATCATCACTTCCATGACCGTCTCAGGCCCTCCTGAGCCACAAAAGAAACACTCCGCCAAAGGCAATGAGGATAATATAATGTGCTCAGGCTTAAACATCCCCTCAAATGGAATGATATAACCCTCTGCCGAAATTTCTTTCCCTTCGAGCTCTTGAATATCATCGCTAAAAACCGGCAAGTACAACTCCCCATATTCATCCTCTCCCACTTCATAGGTCACACCTGTCAATGTCTTCCATACATTCGCATCTTGTGCCTTATTGATTCCGCAAACAGCCATCAGGACTACCGCTATTACACTAAATTTTAATTTCATGGTATTTTATTAATCTCTATGTTATTTCGTCAGTTGTTTGGCGATATCCGTCTTGTAAGCTCCCATGGCCGGGATCAATGACGCTACTATCCCTACAGCCACCGCATACACGACAATCCAAGCTTCTTCCTGCAGGAATACCCAAGCGGATATATTGCTCAATGCCCCCTGTTCTTGACCTATAACCAAGAACGATAGAAAAAGGTGCCCGATCATTATCCCTGCTACCGCTCCAAGGAACGTTAAAATAATCCCTTCTAAGACAATATGTACAAATAGCTGTACCTTGGAAGCACCAATGGTACGCATGACGGCCAAGTCATACTTGCGCTCCTTCAACGAATTGTACAGCGCAATAAAGATGCCCAGCCCAGCAATGAAAATAATGATAAAGGCAAGTCCCTTGATCAACTTGATCCCCACTCCCAGCAATTCAAACAAACGCGCTATCTCAAATGATGGAGAAGCTGCTTGAAGGGAGCTCCGACTATTGATAAAACGGGGAAGTTGGACTGCTGCCATTGGGCTCCTGTATTGAACCAAAAGCGTCGTCACTTCGCGATCCTCGTCCGTTTCTGGGAAGCCATGTTTAGCCACTTCTTTTTCCATGGCGGCATGATCATGCTCCTCCCCTTCATCATGGGTAAACCATACAGACTCCAAGGACGTAAGGATGAGTTTGTCCACCACCTTACCAGATGGAGCCAAGACTCCGCTTACGACATAGTGATGGTGGTCATGTTCATGACTACTGGTCCCGATTCCGTGTGAACCCATAAATTCATCTCCTACTTCCAGGTTTAGTTTTTTGGCTACCTCACTGCCCAGCACGACATCAAATGGACGCTTCCATCCCTGTCCACTATCAAATGTTGTCTGGTACAATTCCAAGTAATCATAATTGGTTCCTACGATTCTATATCCCTGATAATTATCTCCCAAGCTAAGTGGTATTACCTTCTTTATCAGGCGGTTTCTGGAGACGCCTTTGGCTTCTTTCAGATCGATGTTGCCCGTAGGGAAATCAATATGATAGACGCTGGACAAAATCAACTGTAGCGGACTGCCCTTGGCCCCGACTACTAGGTCAATACCCTTCGCATCCTTGCTCATTTGGTTTTCGAATTGATCCTGCATCAGCAGTAAAACCGTAATGATCGCCAGTCCCAATGCGAGCAAAAGAATATTAAGTCCTGTATTGAGCGGCTTGGACACCAAGTATTTCCAGCTGAGTTTTAGCATATTCATTGGTTACCTCCCATCATGATTTGGTTGGATACATGTTCTTTCACACGGTGGTCATGTGTCACGATGATCAATGCCGAATGCATTTTTTTTGCTTGTTCCTTTAATAAATGGATGACCATTTCTGCATTTTCATCGTCCAGACTGGCAGTAGGTTCATCTGCCAATACCACTTTGGGATTGTTTACCAAGGCCCGGGCGATGGACACCCGCTGGGCCTCGCCTTCGCTGAGTGCTGTTACTTTTGATGCTGCTTTGTGCGAAATGCCCAGATCCTGCAAAAGCCGGTCAATTAAGCCATGATCTGGTTTACCCGAAAAATACTGCGCTAACCGAAGATTTTCCTTAACGGTCAACGGGGCAAGGATATGGGGCTTTTGGAAGACCATTCCGATATTGGCTCCACGAAACTTGTCCAACGCTGCTCCTCTTAGGTCATAGATGGCGGTTTCATCTATTTCCACAGTCCCCTCAAATGGCCTCAACAGGCCTCCAAGGATATTTAATACCGTAGTTTTACCACTGCCCGACTTGCCCAACACCAAGAGTTCTTCGCCTCCTTCCAACGCTATGTCCGGAAAAGGTATTCGTGCCGCCTTATCGTAGTAAAACAAAATATTTTTCGCTAAAATCATATCAATCAATTGGTATTTTCACGGTAAAGGTAGACCCTTTGCCTGCTTTACTCTGAACAGTAATCTCTCCTTTCAGTACTTCCACACATTTCTTTACAATAGACAGGCCAAGCCCCGACCCTTCAGTAATCCCCACATTCTTTGCTCTAAAAAAACGATCAAACAACTGGGATTGTTCTTTTTCGGGGATACCAATACCATCATCTTGAATGGTCGCTACCATAATATCATCCTTTACTTTTACAGCAAACTCCACATGTCCTTTATTCTTCGAGTATTTCACCGCATTGCTGAGTAGGTTTTCAAAAACCTGATAGAGCAGATCTGTGTCCGACTTCAGCGTCTTGGGGACGTTTTCAAAAGTAGTGTCAATAGCTACATCCTTATCGTTATTGGCCTTGACCACATCGATGACCTCGTTAAAGAATGCTGCCGTAAAAAACCGAGATGGCTTATAGTCGATCTTATTGGCGTCTGCCTTACCAAAAAACAGCACGGATGTAAGTAAGTTGTTCAGGTTACGGACAGAGTTTTCAATTTTTCGGGAGTGTTTCATTAGCTTCCCTTTCATGGGATGGTCCTTCTCTGAGTAGATCTGTAGCAATTGGGCAGAGCTGAGAATGGATGTCAAGGGCGTCTTGAACCCATGGGAGACATTCTGGACGATCTTGGATTTCAACTCGCCGATTTCACGTTCTTTTTCCAGCGCCTTTTTCAGTTCTTTATTGGCCTCGTTAAGGTCTGCTGTCCGCTGCCGGACTTTCTCTTCCAGTTCATTATTGAGTTTTTGAAGCTCCTTTTCTTTTTTATCCTTAAAGATCGCCAGCTCTATCATCATGTTCAGTTCCCGGATATTAAAGGGCTTGATCACATAGGCGCTGGGATTGGTTCCCGCTATCTTCTGAAGCGTCTCTTCATCCGAACTGGCCGTAAGGTAGACAACAGGGACGTCAAATTTCTCATTGATGATTTCGGTTGTTTTGATCCCATCAAGCTCTCCGCCCAAGTTGATATCCATCATGACCAGCTCGGCAGGCTCTTCTTCCATGATATCCAATGCCTCTTCCCCCGTGGCTGCCACCCCGATGATTTCATGGTGGTTTTTCTCCAATGCTTTTTTCAACAACAATGCAGATACATTGTCATCTTCTACTATGAGAATCTTAAGTGCGAGCATAGCTATTCGTTAATAGTCAAAAAAGGTGACGTATATTCTTTCACAATAATAAGCATATTTTAATGGATAGGAAGAATTACCAAAACGGTAGTGCCTGCATTTTTTTTACTCTTGATCTCAATGGATCCTTTCAACAGTTCGATCAGGCTTTTGGTAATCGAAAGTCCCAACCCGGTTCCTTCAAACTGACGGTCATACCCGCCGCTCTCCTGCTCAAACGGCGCATAAATTTTTTGGACAAACTCTTCACTCATTCCAATACCATTATCATTTACTTCCAGCTGCAGCTGATCCTCCACCCTTTTAAGCGTGACCTTGATCAGTCCTTCATCGGAATATTTGATGGCATTGCCGACGATATTATTGACTATCATCTCAAAGTAGCGTTTGTCCACTTTCGTTATAAAAGGCTTAGTTTCAAAACGTGCTGTCAATAACAGGTTCTTTCGAATAGCCAGGGTCTTCAGTGGGATTAAAATATGCGACAGTAAATCATTTGCATTAACTTCCTCATAAGCTACTTCCATTTTGTTGGCCTCGATCTTGGCCATACTGAGAATACTGTTAATCGTGTTTAAAAGACGTTCGCCACTCTCCATAATAATCTCTAACTGCCCCACCAACGCATGATTTTCTTTATTCTGGAACATAATATTTTCCGTACTTCCCAATATCCCATTGAGCGGCGTTCTGATCTCGTGGCTCATATTGGACAGAAAATTTGTTTTTATCCGGTTAGCTTCCTCGGCACGTTCCTTGGCATCTTTCAGTCCCTCTTCGTATATCTTCTTGTCAGTAACATCCCTAAACACCATCAAAACAATATTATCGTCTTCTTCTGGGTTTACTTTGGTCACAAAAAGATCAATGTTCTTATCCCCATTATGAAAGGGCACATAGGCCTCCATCGAGCCACTTTGGCCCTCGGAAAGCAACTTCAGAACCAAATCCTTATGTTCATAAAAATACGCTGGCTTTCTAAAAAATTCCTTGACATGCCTTCCATTGTACAGGCGATCGGGATCCAATCCGGCCAGCTTGATCATAGACGGATTTACAGCGACTACACTGCCTTCTAGATTGAGAAGCATAAATCCGTCTTGGGAACTCTCCCATACATTCTTGAATTGGTCCTCTGCCGTTTTAATCTCTTGGTTTTTTTCATCGATGCTCTTTTGTAGGACCCCCCGCTGCTTAAACTGATTGATCAACACACTAAACCCAAAGCCCAACATCAACAAGAAAAGAATAACGACACTAATAAACCAAGACTGCAGGTACACCGGCTTGATGATAGAAAATGCCTCAGAAGTAGCGATTTCAGAAGCAAACTGACCTCCCAGACTGGCTTGTAATTTCAGCTGATAGTCTCCAGGCGGCAAGCTATTGAACTGCAATTTGTTCGTTCGGGGGTTTTGTAAGTGTTGCCACTCTTCATGAAAGCCCTCCAGTTTATAACTGACCGTAAAGTTGGCCAACTGCAAAAAACTGATCGCACTAAACTCAAACTCCACATTATTGAGTTCATAAGGAATCGTCCCCATGGACATCACACCTCCATCGTCCACTCCAAGGACTTTGGCACTGGTCACACTTACTTTCGGCTCCACAAAGGAAACCTCATCCTCTTCCGGCACAAAAACAGACAAGCCATTTTGGGTTCCAATATGAACACGGCCTGTTCCGTCAACGGAAAAGGCCCCTCTGTTCACCTCATTACCGGACAGTCCACTAAACTCATTAAAATTCCGAATAGTCCCATTTCCAATAATGGCCACACCTTCATCTGTCCCAACCCACAAATTCCCATTATGATCTTTCTCGATTGCATAAACGGGCCGATCTACACGTTGCCCATTGACGACATGATAGCTAAGCCCCTCATCACCAAAGAACTTCAACCCTTCATGGGTAGCCAATAAAAGCCCCTCATCGTACCGCATCCAATCATACCCACAAAAAACCATGACCTCATCTGCGGAATAAACGGTCCCTATCAACTCCTGCCAGTTACCAGCCATAATGACCATTTTTCCATCCTCCATAAAATCAATCTTTCGGATTTTATTTACTGGCATATCAAGTTTTTCTTTGAAGATATGTCCGGTGATTTCCTGCTGGAAATGCCGCTCTCCCCGTCTATTAATATCGCTGAGATAAACATGGTTACCTGCCACTATAAACAGGCTGTCACCTTTGGGCACCGCATGCATCACAAATGACTTGTCTGGCACTTGGACAAATGACACTTGCTTTCTTTTGGGATCGTATCTTCCAAGCCCTCTCATGGCCGATGCGATCCATACTGTTCCGTTTTGATCCCTATGAAGAGTGGTCACCCTATTTTTGGGTTCCCCCAACATTCCTTCGCCTCGTGACTCAAAAATCACTTCTCCGTTTTTCCAGTGCTGGATGCCATTATTGAACCCATAAAGCAGTTCACCTTTACCCAGGGGCAAAACAGCCGAAACCTCATGTTCAAGTAACCCTTCGGATTTGTCATAATTCTGAAAACGTAACGTAGGTAGATTCACCACACCCCGAACGGTACCGATCCAAATGATATTTTCACGGTCCACAAATGAGGTATTGATGTAAAAGGATTTTAATGCATCATAAGTGGAAATTTCCAAAATGGTACCACTATCAGGATTATACTTGAACAGTTGGGAGTTAAAAAAATAATAGACCTTTCCCTTCTTGACCTGAAGACCAAACTTCCTCCCAAGGTTATAGTCCACTTGAGAAAAACCACTGTCGATGATCGTGTCCACTTCAAGCAACTCTCCTCCAGAGGCCAAGAAGTTTTTACCCAAGTAATAGTATCTATCATCATCTTTACTATAGCGAATGACCCAAACCTGTCCCGGCAACTTATCACTGGCCATCTCTATTGGAATAAGTGTATTTTCCGCATAACGAACGATCTTATTATCCAACAGCAGCAGCATTTCTCCTTGGGTCGTACAAAAGGTGGACCGTAGCTTCCCCCATTCTTCCAGCTTGTACCCATGAAAATCCCATGCAAAAGAGCGTACATGAGACATCGCTAAAAAACCACTCCCTGAAAGAAGAAGTTGCTTCCCCTCACCTTTGCCCAAAACATGCAGCTGAAGTCCATCACCATTTATCCGAGACTTGATTTGATGTGGAATTTCATATACGGACCACGTCTTTTTTTCCAGTCTAAAAATTACAGGATTCCCCTTTGTAGCATACACCCACACTACTCCGTCCGGATCTATCTCAAAAGAAGCATCTTTCCCCAGCTTGTCGGCCACTTCCTCTGGCAGCCCATAGGTATTGATTCCGTCAGAATAATGAACCCCCCTGGCAGTAGCAAACCAAACCTTGCCGTTATTGTCCTGATCAATGGATAAGACAATTCCGGAAGGCAAATCCAATCCTTTGATTTGCTTGTTCATCTGAAAGGACTGGGCCATTATTGTTCCGTTCAGAAAAAATAAAACGAATAGGAAGATGTAGAATTTCGGCATAGTTCGAGTTCTAAGTTAGAAAAAGAATCCCATCAGATAAATTAAATTTGACATTGTTTCTTATTTCTTTTTGTACTAGCCCTTAATCTTTTATTTTTGTATCCAAACTTTAAAAATCGCATCATGAGTGTTTTAGTAAATAAAAATTCTAAAGTAATCGTTCAGGGCTTCACAGGATCTGAAGGTTCATTCCACGCACAGCAGATGATAGAATACGGCACTAATGTCGTAGGTGGTGTCACTCCGGCCAAAGGGGGAACTACTCATCTGGGAAAACCGGTTTTCAACTCCGTAGAAGAAGCTGTTAAAGCCACTGAAGCAGATACTTCCATTATTTTTGTCCCCCCTGCTTTTGCTGCTGACGCCATTATGGAAGCTGCTGATGCCGGCATTAAAGTGATCATCGCTATTACTGAGGGCATCCCTGTCAAGGACATGATGGTAGCCAAACCTTATATCAAGGAACGAGGCGCTACATTGATTGGCCCTAACTGCCCTGGTGTAATCACTCCAGGAGAAGCAAAAGTGGGCATTATGCCGGGTTTTGTCTTCAAAAAAGGACGAGTAGGCATTGTCTCCAAATCAGGAACGCTTACTTACGAAGCTGCTGACCAAATCGCCAAAGCTGGACTAGGAGTTTCTACGGCCATTGGCATCGGCGGTGACCCCATCATAGGCACCTCCACCAAAGACGCTGTTCAGCTGTTGATGGAAGACAGCGAAACAGACGCAATTGTCATGATCGGCGAAATCGGAGGCAACTACGAAGCAGAGGCTGCTACATGGGTAAAATCAAACGGAAACAAAAAGCCTGTTGTTGGTTTTATCGCTGGACAAACAGCACCTCCTGGCCGAAGGATGGGACATGCCGGCGCCATCATTGGTGGGGCTGATGATACAGCTGCTGCCAAAATGCGCATCATGAAAGAAAATGGTATACATGTAGCCGAATCTCCTGCCGAAATCGGTGAGGTGATGGCCAAGGCCTTGAATGTAGAAGCATAACCGCCTACATCTTATTCATAGAAGACACAAAAAGCATCCGCCAAGGCGGATGCTTTTTTAATGTGTAATCAGAAAGTGTTTGGTCTTTCAGGTGGCCATTTCCCTTACTAAGTGATTAGCTTCGGGTTTAATATTCAATATCCCTTAACCATCCGGTAATGCTAATTCGCTCTTTTTTGGTCGGCAAGACCTCATGTGGAATCTCGCCACTGAGAAACACCACCATTCTACCTCCCACTGGAAACACATCCATTTTCTCTTCCACTTCCCCACTTCCCGGCAAATACATCCTTAACGCCCCTCCATCTTCTCTTGTCCAGGTATCATTAAGGTATAGGATAGTAGTCACCACCCTATACTTTACATGTTGGAATTGATCCAGGTGACGTAAGTAAAAAGATCCTGGAGGGTACATGGCAAAGTGAGCCTCGAAGGACCGCAAACCAAGAAAACAACGTTGGTTAATCGCCCCTCTAATCGCCTCTATCTTTGCCCAATATTGCGACTGTAGTGGGGTAAGCACGGTATGATCCATCCAGCTCACTTTATCACTTCTGATTTCTGGTTGTATTTTAAAAGCATCTCCTTTACCGATGCCAGCATGCCTAAACTGCCCATGAGCCAAAATATCCTGTTGCTCTTGCAACAATTCCCTCCGGAAGTCCTCTGAAATAAAACCATCAATAACACACCATCCCTGCTCATAAAGGGCATTGGCTATAGCCTGATTTTCCATGCCATATATTTTTAGCTACAAATGTAGATGAATAAATTTCAAGAAAACCATAATTTTGCATGAAATTGGTTACTATACATGCAATACATAAACATAACATCCATAAGCAAAAAGTACCATGAAGTAAATCCCAACTAAACTCGCAATAGGCATTCGGAAATATCTCGTGGTCTTCAATAACATAGCATCGCTAAACTTCTGAATTCTGTGATAGTTAAGCCCGTCCCGAAAGTAGTTGGAAAAGGCCATAACGAAGCCTTAAAGTAAAATACGGATAAAGGAAGGCATGAAAACATGTCTTGCTCTATCTCCAATTGGTAAAAATTAAATCAAGATATGTTATTAAAATCTGACGATATAAAAAGAATTGAAATTGATTTTGATTCAGGAATGTTACCCCCACCATTCAGTCATGTATTCAAGTTGAAGATAAGTTTTGAAAAAGGATTCATCAACACTCAATTTACTGTGCACTACACTGACAGGGATGAGCTGACCGAGGACGAGATTTTTTCGGAAGGATTTACCCAAGACGATGATTATAGTTTTATTGGCGAGGTTCCCAAGGTCTGGGAGCAACCCTTAATATCCCTCTATGCCCAGACTAAATGGTCCAATAAACGGGAATTGGACGAAAACGGTGGCATCAAGGTCTTTGCTAAAGACACCCATGGAAAAATCTCCAGGAGCATTCCCATGAACCAGGAAGAGTGGCACATGCTCGCCCAAGAATTCATTCAGGCCATTTATGAAATCAACCAAAAAGAAGCCCCGCTCACCATTAGGTATAAATCCATCACGAAAGAAACCGTGGACGAATACGCATTAACGGTAAAATTTTCGGTACGAAAAGTAATTATTGAAAAAAACGGAGAAATTACCGAATGGAACTGGGACGAAAGTCGTCAGCTCCTTTCTTATATTTACCTGCCTGACTATGACTATGAGGTAGCCAGCGATAGCCCTCCCAAAAAACGTGGGCAATATATTGATTGCGGAGATGGTTTTTGGCACAAATTTGGCAAAGGTGTTAACAATCTCGATGAATCGTTTGATGCAGTTTCAAAAATTCAGGAGGGATTTGAAAACTTAAACCAAAAATAAAGATTTTTACAATGAGAACTTTAAAATCAGTACTTGCAATTGTATTGAGTACAACGGTATTGTTTAGTTGTGCAGACTGGAGCAGCACAGGAAAAGGAGCTGCCATCGGCGCTGGTGCCGGAGGTGCTTTAGGCGGCTTGATCGGAAACAACAAAGGCAACACAGCGGCTGGGGCAGTCATCGGGGCGGCCGTTGGCGGAGCAGCTGGTGCGGCCATTGGCAAGTACATGGACAAACAAGCCGAAGAAATGGAACAAATCGAAAATGCAGAAGTAGAAAGAGTGGGCGAAGGCATTCAAGTAACCTTCGATTCAGGTATTTTATATGGATTTGACTCTTATGAACTCACTCCCCAAGCGCAGGAAAATGTCATGGAAATGGCCAGGATATTAAATGAATATCCTGACACCAACATTATGATCGATGGCCATACAGATAGCAAGGGAAGCGAGGAATATAACCAGAAGCTTTCTGAACAAAGGGCATCCTCGGTAGCCAACTACCTCAAAATGCAAGGAATTGATTCATCGAGATTGACCACAGTAGGTCACGGCGAGTCCATGCCTGTGTCTTCTAACGACACCGACGCTGGAAGAGCAGAAAACAGACGTGTGGAAGTAGCCATTACCGCCAACGATGAATTGGTAGAAAAAGCTGAAAATGGAGAACTAGACAACATGTAATTCTTCGCAACATCCCAATTATAAAAAAACCATCCGCGGTAACGGATGGTTTTTTTTGTTCCTTGACAGGAAGCACTATTGCTTTCAAATAAACTTTAACCCAGAAAATGTATTAGCCCATCTATGCCACGGTCCACAGGTATTGCGATCTGTCCGCCGCGGCAGACGCTCAAATCTCCAAACTTACTGATTCTCTCGTGCTTTCAGCTCTTCCCGACACCCACCGAGACAGGCTCTAACGATTCCTAATGCATAAATCGCATTTAACCCAGAGTCCCAATAAGTAACCCTGCACCGAACCATAAAACAGCAGATACTTTTAGAGATTTTTTCTTCTATAAGGTCTAGATACTAACGTCCCACACGTGACTGCATTTCAGGGATCAAACCTTCATACTTTCTTAAAATCCTATCCCATTCCCTAAAAGCTTCATCAGTTTTGACAGAAGCTCCTCTTGCATTGGTGTATTCACTCACCAATTTTACTTTATATTCTAAAGGACTGGTATTACCGAGCTTCACGATGCACCTTGACCTCACTATCGAGCCATTAAAGTTTTGTGCCACCCAAGCAGTACGAAGGTATCCTGTTTCACGATCAGTAGTCTCTATTACATCAAAATAAGACGTCACAATCCTAGACACCAATTGCCAAGCTTCCAGCTCTTCTTTTGAGGGCTTGATACTAATGTCTACGTTGGCTATATCAGAACTGGAGGAAGCAGTATACGCTTCATCTACGGCAAGCTTGATATATTCACTTTTGTTGGGCTTGGGTTGGTTCTTTTGGTCACAAAAAGTCCGTTCCTCTACGACAAACCCCACTTTCTCAACCCGCACATTTATACAGGTACGCTTTTCGATTTTCAATTCTACGCTACCTGTACCGGCCAGCTGGCCATCCACATAGATAGTAGCATCTGGTTCAGAAGCAGATATTTTCACCTTCTTGTCGAAAGCCATCGACACGGATGCTGTCAAAACCAATAATGTCAGTAAAGTAGATAGTTTCTTCATAATAAAGTTTTATTGTTTTAGTTAATAACAAAGATCCTTGCGGACACAAGCACCTTACAGATGGTAATATTAAAACACTTTACTGTACTCTACAATACTCTAAAAGTAGTATATTTAATATTTACAATAAAAATATATATTTTATCAATATAATTATAAAAAACTAAACAACAACCGTTAAAAAATCATTTATAACCTAATTTAGGCAATTTAACGACAACAATAAATCATACACACCAAAAAAAAGGGATAAAAAAAACCGTGATCCACCAAGGCTCCTGATATATCCAACCAGTTTCCCCTAATAAATCACGGTTATAAAATATAAGCTATATCGCTCTTAACGATTATTTCGCATAATTGACAGCACGCATTTCCCTGATCACAGTCACTTTGATCTGTCCAGGATATTGCATTTCCTTTTCGATCTTTTGCGAAATGTCAAAAGACAGTTTACCTGCGGTAGTATCATCGACATTCTCTGCGTCCACCAAAACTCTCAACTCGCGTCCTGCCTGCATTGCAAAGCATTTATTCACCCCATCAAAGCTCAAAGCCAAGTCCTCAAGATCTTTCAAACGCTTGATATAGCTGTCCATGATTTCCCTTCTTGCCCCTGGGCGTGAACCGGAAATAGCATCGGAAGCTTGGACAATGGGAGAGACCATGGATGTCATCTCGATCTCATCGTGGTGAGCCCCGATGGCATTGCAAACCTCAGGATGCTCTTTGTATTTTTTAGCGAGCTCCATACCCAAAATTGCATGGGGCAGTTCTGCCTCTTCTGGGTAGACTTTACCGATATCATGTAGTAGTCCAGCCCTTTTGGCAAGCTTGGCGTTAAGGCCCATTTCAGCAGCCATGGTCGCACATAGTTTGGCCACTTCCCTGGAGTGCTGGAGCAAATTCTGGCCATAAGAAGAACGGAAACGCATCCTACCAACCATCCTGATCAATTCTGGGTGCAATCCATGCACGCCGAGATCGATACACGTCCTTTCGCCGATTTCGACAATCTCTTCTTCGATGTTCTTTTCGGTCTTGGCGACTACTTCCTCAATTCTGGCCGGGTGAATCCTTCCATCTTGAACCAATCTATGCAATGACAACCTTGCTATTTCCCTTCTCACAGGGTCAAAGCCTGAAATAATGATCGCTTCTGGGGTATCATCTACAACGATTTCGACACCAGTAGCGGATTCTAGCGCACGGATATTCCTACCTTCCCTACCGATGATTTTTCCTTTGATATCATCACTTTCGATATTGAAGATAGAAACGCAGTTTTCGACAGCATGCTCGGTAGCTGTTCGCTGAATGGTATCCAATACGATTTTCTTGGCTTGCTTGGTAGCAGATAATTTCGCTTGGTCCAAAATATCCTTGATATGAGAGGAAGCCTTGGTGTGTGCCTCGTCTTTCAGCATTACCACAAGCTGATCCCTTGCTTCTTCTTTGGTCAGCAGTGCTACTTTTTCCAAGTCAGAGATTCGCTGATTGGTCACACGATCCAGTTCATCCTTCTTCACTTGCACCGAATGAAGCTGGGCATTAAGGTTTTCCTTTTTGCTGTCCAGCTCAGCTTCCTTACGCTTGATCTGCTCCATTTCCTTAGAAAGGATCTGCTCACGTTGCTTCAGCTTACCTTCATTGGTAATAAGAATATTCTTTTTCTTATTTACCTCTTCTTCAAAATCGGCTTTCAGCTTTAGGTATTTCTCCTTTGCTTCCAGCATACGATCCTTTTTGATGGATTCGGCTGTAATTTCGGCTTCTCTAACGATGCCTTTCGCCTTTTCCTGTGCTTCTTGTTCTAGCTTTTGATTGTTTTTCTTAAGAAAAAAACCAACTACTAGTGCCCCAATTGCCAGGCCGACAATGCCTGCTATTATTGTGTATATTACCATAGGTATTTTAGGTTAATAAAAGACCTACCGGTATCCATAGAACCTCGTCTGGAGCACGAAGAATAAAATAATTACAATATGGAATTCAATTGGTTGTTGATACTTGAAAGTGCGGCAGTGATCTGTTCACTGTCTTCTGTATTCACCTCATTTACTTCCATGGCTTCTACCATGCAGTCAAAGGCCACCATCGCTAACAGGTCCTGCCTGTCATCTAAACCAAATTCTTCTCTATATCTTTTCAGCTTATCATTAATCAGTTTACCGGCCCGTCTGATTTTCGCTTCATCCTCCGCCTTCACTTTCATAGGGTATTCCCTATCTCCTATTTTTATTCTTATCGAAAGCGTATCCATAACTATTCAGACAGGTAAGTAATGATCTTGTCGATCTCTTTTATATAATTATCTATTCTATTCCGTAATTCAGCAGACGCAATATTTTCTACCGGTATGTTGTTTACAATTTTACTAATTTTAATTTGATTTTTAAAATGATCCAATGAAGTCTCCTTTTCTTGCAACTCACGCTGCAAGGCTCCCAGCTGTTCCTCCAAAGACTGCTTTTCCAGTTCTATTTGTTCGATTTTTTTGGTAACCTTATTGGCAAGCTGCTGTAGCTGTTGGAGTTCCTCGTGAATCATCTTATCATTTTCTAATCAAAGCCCCAATTTCCTTCTCGAATGACTTCATCAGCCTATTCATGGACTGGTCAATAATTTTATCTGTAAGGGTTTTTGTATTATCCTGTAGGTAAAAACTCAGCGCATAGGCTTTTTTACCAGCCTCGATCTTATCTCCTTGATATACATCAAATACGCCTATATGCTTCAAAAGCTTCCCCCCTGCTTTCTCTGCCACTTTCCTCACAGCGTCAAAATACACCGCCTTATCGATCACTAGCGACAAATCCCTTCGTACTTCCGGAAATTTCGAGATCTCTTTGTACTGCTTCAGCCCTTTGGCCTTCTGCTGCAAGAAGTCCCAACGAAGCTCTGCGAAAAGCACTTCTTGCTTTACATCTGCCAATTTGGTAATTTTTGGGGACAAAAGTCCTACTTTACCAATTTCCTTTTGCCCAAGCTTCAGCTGGAGGGCATAATCAAACGGTGACTCATGGACAATCTCCACTTCTGGCATACGGACATTTAGCTTGTCCAACAACCTTTCTACCACAGTATATAGATCGGGAAATGCAACTTTCTTCGCAGGCTCTAGCCAACTCTCCGCAGCCTTACTGCCCGTCAGAAGTATGGAAAGATGCTTTTCTTCCCGGTACCCATCAGCCTCCTTAAAATAGGCTGTACCAAACTCAAAAAACTTCAGATCTGTCTGTCGCCTATTGATATTGTGCGCTAGTACCTCCAATCCGGTGAACAACAGACTTTGCCGCATTACACCAAGGTCTTCACTGAGTTTATTGAAAATCTCTACATTTTCCTCTGCCTTAAGGAACCCTGCTTTCTCGGAGTAGCTTGGCTTGGTGAGGGAATTGGTCATGATCTCGAAATATCCCATACCTGTCAACAACTCTGAAACCCGGTATTGGAGCTTATTGGTATCCTTCGCCGGGTGCTCAGCCAAAAACCCTGCCTGGTAGGTTTCTGAAAGTGTGACATTTTCAAAGCCATAAATACGCAATACCTCTTCGATGATGTCCGCCTCACGTGTCACATCCACACGATAAGGTTTGACAATGGCCGTGAATCCTTCTTCTGACGGCTCACTGACATTGATTTCCAGATTTTCCAGAATCTCATGGACGGTTTCCTTTGGTATATGTTTTCCTATCAGCCGATCGATGTGGGCATATTTTACCTTCACCTCAAAATCAGCCACTGGCTCAGGATAAAGGTCGGCAATCTCGGAAGTAATCTCTCCTCCGGCAATATCCTTGATCAGCAGTGCGGCTTTCTTTAGTGCCAACACTGGCATATTAGGATCAGTACCTCGCTCAAACCTGAATGAAGCATCTGTTTTCAGCCCATGGAGCAAGCTTCCCCTCCTGATCACGTCCGGAGAGAAATAAGCACTCTCTAGGAAAATGGACGTGGTACCGTCACTGACTCCGGATCCTTGCCCACCAAAAACGCCCGCAATACAAAGGCCTCCCTCATCATCACAAATCATCAGCTCTTCACCCGTAAGCTTTCGCTCTTTTTCATCCAGCGTAACGAACGTAGTGCCTTTGGGAAGTTTCTTGACAAGAATCTTGTCATTATTCACCTTATCCAAATCAAAAGCGTGAAGCGGTTGACCAAGGTCATGCAAAATGAAATTGGTAATATCCACCACATTGTTGATAGGCTCTAGCCCGAGGGCTTTCAGGTAGTTTTGCAGCCACTCTGGCGACGGGCCCACTTTAATATTGGAAATGGTCAACCCCGCATAACGCGGGCAATCCGCGGCATCCTCGACCGTAATTTGTACTGGACGTGAAGTATTATCTACTTGAAATCCACTAACATCGGGCTGTTGCAGATTTCCCTTAAGCAAGGCCTTCAGATCACGTGCTACGCCCAAATGGGAAGCGGCATCCGCTCTATTTGGCGTTAAGCCGATCTCGACTATGTCCGTAGTATACAGGTCAAAATACTCACTTGCCGCTGTACCGTTGGGCAAATCGGTATCCAACACCATAATCCCGTCATGGCTCTGGCCAAGCCCCAGCTCGTCTTCGGCGCAGATCATGCCCTGCGAAACTTCTCCTCTGATCTTTGCCTTTTTAATGGTAAAGGCCTCTCCTTCATTTGGAGAAAGCGCTGCCCCAACAGTAGCTACCACTACTTTTTGGCCTTGGGCGACATTCGGAGCTCCACAAACGATAGGAACCACTTCTCCTCCCACATCCACTGTGGTCTTCTTTAGACGATCTGCATTCGGGTGCTGTTCACAGGTGATCACTTCACCAATTACCACACCCCGCAAACCGCCCGGAATAGATTCAAATCGCTCCACTCCCTCCACTTCCAGCCCAGACTGGGTGAGTAGTTCAGCAATTTTTTCCGTGCTTTCTTCGAATGGAATATAATCTTTTAGTCTATTGACAGAAATTTTCATGTATTCGGAATGATTTCTCTAAATTAAAGAGCAAATTTAAGATAATTGCCAATGCCAAAAAGCTTATTTCAAGTAATTTTTCTCCCCTGCTGTGATCGGCACACTCAGAATGTTTTCTTTTGGGGGAATCGGACAGGCAAAATCAGGGTTATAGGCACAATATGGATTATAAGCCAGATTAAAATCGATAGTAATACTATTCATCCCATCTTGGCGTAGATTCAAGTATCTCCCCCCGCCATAGGTACTTTCCCCACTGGTCTCATCGGCAAAAGGCAGAAAAAAGTTTTTGGGATCGGGCTCATCGACCGCCTGCAAAAGCAACAGCCTACAAGACTCCCCTCCCAGCTCAAAGTCCGCATAACTATGCTTCACATAAGACTCCAGCGTCCCATCGGTCATAGGAATCTCCAAGACTTGACGTTCCTGAAGAGGCACGAGACGAGCTCGTACCTTGTACTTTTCATCAATCGGAAAACAAGAAAGCGAATCAAATCCCAGCTTCTGCTTATCAGTCAGCGGAGACTCTTCATTGTACCTCAAAAATTTATATTGGCGCTCTCGTTCACTGACAACTGTTTCACGGTAATCCCCTGTACTTTGGCCTCCAAAAAACATATACCCAACTGCCAAGAGCACCACTACGCCCACCATCCCAAGTACTATTTGATTTTGTTTCATTTATGGTTCGATCATTGATTCATCTGCGAAGCTAAAATAACCAACATCTGTGAAAATCAAATGATCAATGACCGGCAACTCTAATTTCTTTCCCAAATCTACCAATCTTTTTGTCAGCCTTTCATCAGATTCGGAGGGCTTCTTGGTTCCCGAAGGATGATTATGCACCAAAACAAGCGCAGATGCCCCATGCTCCAATGCCGCTTTAAAAACAAGTTTTGGGTCCACCACAGTCCCGCTCGTGCCCCCTTTACTGATCAAGGATTTTCGAATGACACAATTGGCCCGATTCAGGAGCAAGGCGTAGAAATACTCTACCTGTTCATCCATCAATTCGGCACGCATGATTTCATACACCTCTTTCGAACAAGTGATCTTTGGCCGTTTAGGCAGCTCCATCACCTTCCTTCTCCTGCCCAACTCCAAAGCACTGACTATCGCAATGGCCTTAGCCTCACCGATGCCTTTGAATTTTTGGAGATCCCTGACCGACAAGCGTGCCAATGCCGCCAAGTCATGACCTACACTTGCCAGGATATATTTTGACAGGTCCACAGCACTCATCGACGGGGTACCCGAACCAATCAAAATAGCGATCAGTTCGGCATCCGAAAGTGTAGCCTTCCCTTTCAACTGCAATTTTTCGCGCGGGCGGTCTTCTTCTGCCAGGGCGGAGATCTTTATAGATTGATAAATTTCCATTGATAAAAAAAATAATGACACAAAACCGTAATCAACCTGCATTTTGCATGAAACATGTATTAGCTCACCTATTACAAACTGATTCTCAATGCATAAACCGAGTTTAATTTATCGAAAAAAATCTCTCCGAAACAATGTCTTTTCCATTATCCACCCCTAGCCACTAATAAAAAGTGCATCACACCTAATATTGGTAGTATGGATAAGGCTATACATAATATATCCGCAATGATACCAGTAATCACAGAGATATGAAATAGGTCCTCACAGAAACCACGGAAATCTCAGAAAAGCGTTGTTTCATTCTGGGTTTTCTGTGCGTTCGGCGAGAAATAAAAACTACTGGCAAGAAAGCGTATAATCAAATAAGGCTAGAAATAAAAAAAGCCTTGCCGCTTTGCGACAAGGCTTTGTAAAAATCCTTTACCCGTGCACTAATTATCCCAGTGCGTTAACAAATCTAGCCAAGTTCGACTTCTTGTTGGCCGCATTGTTTTTGTGGATAATATTTTTCTTCGCAAGTTTATCGATCATAGAAGAAACTTTCTTGAACAACTCCTGAGCTTCCACCTTGTCAGTAGTATGTTTCAATTTCTTAATGAAAGTCCTTGTAGTCTTAGCTTGATATTTGTTTCTCAAACGCTTGGCTTCGTTTGCACGAATTCTCTTAAGAGCTGATTTGTGATTTGCCATATCTTATTTTTGCTTAAATTTCTTTGTTTTTCGCCACTGTCCATTAATAGGAGTGCAAAGTTAACTGTTTTATTTTTAATCACAAAAGGATTAACAAACTATGCACTAGAAAGTTTTCAATTTAACGGAACTACTTCCGCAAAACTCCCATATCCAGCCGCAAATGTAATCATTTTCATTTTTCAATTCTCCATATTTTTAACTAAATTTCTACATGAAGCGAATATTACTTTTTACTTTTTCACTGTTTACCACGTTACATTGCTTTGGTTTTTGGGGATTTTATGCACACAAAAAGATCAATCGGCTAGCGGTTTTCTCCCTCCCATTGGAAATGATCGGATTCTATAAGGAAAACATTGCCTCTATCACAGAAAACGCCGTCAACCCGGACAAAAGAAGGTACGCTGTAAAAGGGGAAGCTGAAAAACACTATATAGATGCAGATATCTATGGAGACAGTGCAATATACACATTGCCAAGGTACTGGGACGATGCTGTGGAGATGTTCGGGGAGGACAGCCTTAGAAAATACGGCATAGCCCCTTGGAACGTTCATTTCGTGAAGACCAAACTCACGCAAGCCTTTAAAGATAAAAACACAACAGCAATTCTTCGCCTATCAGCTGACTTGGGCCATTACATTGGTGACATCAATGTTCCTCTACACACCACCGTAAATTACAATGGACAGCTTACTGGCCAAGAGGGCATCCATGGGTTTTGGGAAAGTCGAATCCCTGAGCTTTTGGCAGAGGACTTTGACCTGTTCGTCGGTAAAGCAGAATACATCCCAAACACGCAAATAGCCGCTTGGGAAGCTGTCATACGGGCCCACGAAGCATTGGACAGTGTACTACTTTTTGAGGAGCAGCTTAGCCGTGAGTTTAGCGATGACAAAAAATACAGCTTTGAAGAACGGGGATCCATCAACACCAAAGTCTATTCGAGGCCCTTTACTATTGCGTACAACAGCTTGCTTGATGGACAGGTGGAGCGCCAGATGAAGCACTCAATAAAAATGATTGCTGATTTTTGGTATACGGCGTGGGTGGACGCCGGACAGCCTGAACTGACACCGCTACTAAACCAAAAGATCCCCGCAGATCCATGGAAAAAATCTCCTCCGGAAAACAACGTCAAGGCCCGAGACCATGGATTCTAGCCCTTTCACAAAAAAAAGGTACAAGCATCGCCTCCATGGCCCACACTTGTACCCTTGCATCCCTACTTCGGATCCCATTTTTGGATCAATTGATTCCCATTCTCAAGCAGACTTCAGGTAAAAACGTATGCTATTGGCAATTCGGGTAAATGTATCCCTGAACTTATCTTCATCTTCTTCCAATAACGTCACCCGAAACCCTCTAAGGTTAGAACAAAACGAACTTACGGGCACCACACAGATCCCTTCAGATGCCAGGAGATTATACACAAATCGTTTATCGTGTGGCATATCATCTTCATTGAGCCATTGCGCTAGGTATCCCTTTACGCGTACGTCATCCACTGGAAGGTACTGGCGCTCATTGAGCATGGATTCATCAAAGACAATGGTGTTATAAAACGCTCCTTTGGTCTTATTGAACTTGATACCTGGAACATCCGAGAGCACCTCTTCCATAATCTGGCTCCTTTTGCCTATCCGGTCATTGGCGTTTTTCCGGTAGGGTATGTATTCGGGGTGGCTCATGATCTCCGGAATGGCCAACTGGGGCAGCATGGTGGAGCATACCTCGATCATTTTGGCATTTTCCAATGTCGTGCAGAGCTTGTTAAACTCCTCCGAGCCATTTTTATTATAAAACTCCATCCATCCACATCGTGAACCTGGCCAAGGAAACTCTTTGGAAATTCCCTTCAGGGATATCCCCGGAAGGTCTCCAATAACTTCAGAAAGCGAAATGGCCTCATGACCGTTATACGTGATATTTTGATAAATCTCATCTGCAATCAACAGCAAGTTAAACTCCCTGGCAATGGCCACAAACCGCTCCAACACCTCTCTCGGGTACACCATTCCGGTAGGATTGTCAGGATTGATGATCAAGAGGCCTACGATATTGGGGTTGTACTTCACCTTATTGTACAAGTCGTCCATGTCTGGATACCAACTGTTGTCAGGGTCCAACCTGTAGGTTATTGGAAAAGTATTGGCATGGGCTGCTTCAGCAGAACTATGAGTGGAATAAGCAGGAGAAGGGCCTATGATCCTGGCCGTGGGGATCAGAAACTGGTACAGCTTGGCAATGGCATCACCAAGGCCATTGAAAAACAAAATATCCTCTGCGGAAATTTGTACCCCATCACGCTCATTGTTAAGCCCTGCAAGGTACTGTCTCGTCTTTAACATCCCTTTGGAGTCAGAATAACCATAGGTCTTATCATCACTGACAAGATCCTTTACGATATCCTTCATCCATGCCGGAATGGTATTGCTCTTTTGGATGGGGTCACCGATGTTTTCCCAAGTGACCTCAAAACCCAAACTTTCTATAACCTTTGCTTTCTTTACGATTCCCCTGATTTCATAATTCAGTTCATCCGCCCCTGGGGCCAGCAAAATCTGTCTGATCATAACTCTCCCAATCAATAATGCATTTTAAAATTTTCGCCAAAGGTAGGGAAAATTAACTCCCCTACCTTGCTGTTTCGACAATAATATTTGGTGTTTTAACCAATAAACAAACTATAACAAACAGCAATTACTTTAACTTTTTGTATTTGATACGTTTTGGTTCTACATCACCAAGCCGTTTCTTTTTGTTTTCTTCGTAATCGGTAAAGTTACCTTCAAACCAATAAACTTGAGAATCTCCTTCAAACGCCAAGATATGCGTACAGATCCTATCCAAGAACCATCTGTCGTGGGAAATCACCACTGCACAGCCACCAAAATTCTCCAATGCTTCCTCCAGTGACCTCAGTGTATTGACATCCAGATCATTGGTAGGCTCATCGAGCAATAGCAGGTTGCCATTTTCCTTTAGCGTCATGGCCAAATGTACTCGGTTGCGCTCTCCTCCAGAAAGCACCCCTACTTTTTTCTCCTGATCCGATCCAGAAAAATTAAACTTGCTCACATAAGCCCTGGCATTCATCTCTTTATTGCCCAGCTTGATATTTTCATTCCCTTCAGAAATCGTCTGGTAAACGCTTTTGCTGGCATCCAGCAGATCATGTTCTTGGTCCACATATGCCAATTGAACAGTTTCTCCTACCTCAAAGCTGCCGGCATCAGGTTTTTCATTTCCTGTAATCAGCTTAAACAAGGTCGACTTACCGGCACCGTTAGGTCCGATGATGCCGACGATCCCTCCTTGTGGAAGGGCAAATGTCAAATCTTCAAAGAGCAACTTGTCACCATAGGACTTCGACACACCATTCACCTCGATCACCTTCGACCCCAATCTCGGCCCTGGCGGGATATACAGCTCCAGTTTGGACTCACGTTCCCTGGCGTCCTCTCCCACTAGTTTTTCATATGCATTTAGTCGGGCTTTTCCTTTGGCTTGCTTCGCCTTGGGAGTCATTTTGATCCATTCGAGCTCACGTTCTAATGTTTTCTGACGTTTGGATTCGGATTTTTCTTCTTGGGCTAGTCTCTTTTGCTTTTGGTCCAGCCAACTGCTATAGTTACCTTTCCACGGGATCCCTTCACCTCTGTCCAGCTCAAGTATCCATCCGGCCACATTGTCCAAGAAATAACGATCGTGGGTCACGGCGATTACAGTACCCTTATATTGCTTTAAGTGCAGTTCTAACCAGTGCACCGATTCAGCATCCAAGTGGTTAGTAGGCTCATCCAACAGAAGCACGTCCGGTTCTTGAAGCAAGAGACGACATAGGGCTACCCGGCGTTTTTCACCTCCAGAGAGGTTGCTCACAAGGGCATCACTCGGCGGAAGCCTCAGTGCATCCATGGCTTTATCAAGTACTACATCCAACTCCCAAGCATTGGCCGCGTCCAGTTTTTCCTGTACCTCACCCTGCTTTTCAATTAATTTGTTCATCGCATCCGGATCTTCCATTACCGCCGGATCCATGAATTTTTCATTAATGGCCTCAAACTCTTGGAGCAATCCCACCGTTTCTGAAACGGCCTCTTCCACTACTTCTTTGACGGTTTTTTCTGGATCAAGCTGCGGCTCTTGCTCAAGCATACCAACAGAATACCCTGAGGACCAAGCCAATTCACCCTGATACTCCTTATCTATGCCTGCAATAATTTTCAAAAGAGAACTTTTACCGGAACCATTCAGACCTAAAACACCAATCTTGGCCCCATAAAAAAAAGATAGATAAATATCTTTCAACACCTTCTTCTGAGGAGGGTAGATTTTGGACACCCCAGCCATTGAAAATATAATTTTCTCGTCACTCATGTTAATTTATTTTACCTTATGGTTATATTTATTAGGAACAAATATGGCAAATAATCACCTTCTTTAGGATAAATGCATCTTAATTAATTAATTTGCAGAAAACAAGAATTAGCCAACTTACCACCAACCTATTAAATCGAGATGGAGCATCCATACGGATACATAAAAGACGACAAAGTTTATTTAAAAGGTTTTTTGAATCAGGAGGACAGAGTGATTGGAGAGGTCAAGGAAAACGAAGCCTCTACGATCAAGTACTTTGAAGATCGGTTTGAACTAGCGAAGAAGAAAGTAGCAGACCTTAAGAAAGACATCGAAGAAAATCAAAACAAAGGGTCCTTTTTGATGAAGCTGGTTCACTTAAGGGAATCCTTGATGCAATATGATGCATTGGGGGATTTCGTTCCCCTGATTGATGAGCTTAACGAACGGGAAGAATACCTCAATGAAATCATCCAAGCCAATCGCGAAAGGAACCTGGAGATCAAACGGGAACTGATCGAAGAGGCCCAAGTATTGATGAACGACACTGACTGGAAGGCCACGTCAGAAAAGTTCAGGGACCTCAAGCTTCGCTGGATCAAAACAGGCCCAGTATCTCCTGAGCTGAGGGATGAGATCGAAGGATCCTTTAAGGAGACTACCGACACTTTTTTTGAAAACCGGAAAAACTACTTTGAAGGACTGGCCCTACAGGCCGAAGAGAACATCAAAGTGTATGAATCCCTTGTGGAACAAGCCAGGGAAGCATTTAACATGCAAGATGTAAAGCAAGCCTTCGAAATCAGTAAACGTATCCAAAAACAGTGGAAGGAGTCCGGAAAGGTACCTGCAGAAAAAAGGCAGCCGTTATGGGATGAGTTTTCGCGGTTAAACAACAAGATTTTTGGTCGCTTCAAGCGCACCATGCAAAACAAGCCTCGTCAGGGTGGGGGCGGGTACAATAGCCCTCCATCTCGTTTGCGGCCATTTGAAGTAGTAAAAAAAATAGAAAAGCTGGCCGAATCCATGAGGGATCTTTCTCTGGGTGAAACCACACCGGAAAAAATCTCCAGAGCAAAAAGGCTACAGGCGGAATGGAAATCACTCCCTCCTAAAAAACCTAGGGAAGCACAACAATATTCAAGATTGTTCGTCTTCTTTACTGATATTGTTTTTGAAAAATCTTTCCTTCATAAGCTTGCAAGATCCAAATTTGATAACTACTATGAAATGGACGAGCAGGAACAACGGCAAGTTAAAATCAATATCATGAAAGACCTGATCTCCCGAGATGAGAAAGAACTGGAAACGGTAAAAGAAAACTCGGAAAATTTCCGGTCACATGAAAGTGATTTTGAAACCATGTTATATAGAAAAATAAGTGCGTATAAAAGGAAGCTAGATGTAAAAAATCATATTCTAAAGGAACTTTCAAACAAATAGTAGGTTAAAGTTTTAAAAAATAAAAGATTTTATATTTTTGCTTCACCGTGTGCAGCGGAAAAACTTAAATTGTAGACATTATGTATTGGACGTTAGAATTAGCATCTTACTTGGAAGATGCCCCATGGCCAGCTACTAAAGATGAATTGATTGACTACGCTATTCGTACGGGAACTCCTCTTGAAGTAGTAGAGAATCTTCAGGAACTTGAGGACGATGGCGAGCCGTATGAAAATATCGAAGAAATCTGGCCTGATTATCCAACAAAAGACGACTTCTTCTTTAATGAAGATGAATATTAAAAAAAAGCCCTCCACAGGGCTTTTTCTTTTTCACACCCCTAGCACCGACTTCAGCTTTGTCATTCCACTTCGGCTTACAGGAATGGTATCACCTCTCCGCAAGCGAAGTACATTACCCTCTTTTTGATAAGGCTCCACACTGGTGATTTCCGCAATATTGACCAGATATGAGCGGTGCACCCTTACAAACTTTCTCGGATCAAGCACTGACTCCAAAAACTTAAGCGTGCGGTTCTTCAAGTACTTTTTTCCTTTTATATGGATATTCACAAAGTCATCATTGGCTTCAAAAAACGCCACCTCATTCACGGGGATCACCTTGATCTCCCCTTTCTCTTTCAGTACAATCCTACTCGCAAACTCCTCTTGGATCATTTGTCCTTTAGAAGCAAGTAGCTGCTGGACAGACGCTCCGCTTTCCTGAAGAGAAAACTTCTTTATTGCGGCCTCAAAACGGGACTGGGAAAAAGGCTTGAGCAAATAATCTACGGCATGATTATCAAAAGCCTTAACCGCATACTCATCAAAAGCAGTACTGAAAATCACCGCTGGCGGATGCTCAAGCAGCTCCAACATTTCAAAACCATTGATACGGGGCATCTGAACATCCAAGAATATCAAATCAGGTTCGTACTGGTGGATTGCCTTCAACCCCTGAAAACCGTCTTGACAAATGGCTACTACTTTAAAATCCGGAAACCCCTCAAGGTACTCCTCTACAAGCTGTGCCGCCAATGGCTCATCGTCAATTATTATCGTTTTGATCATAGGTCAAAGGGATGCTTAGGTTTACTTCAAATAACTCGGGAGATTGCTTGACCTTAAGCAGGTCATGACGGCCAAACAACAAATACATTCTTCTTTTAACGGATTCCAGTCCAAATCCCTCCCCATTGGAGTTGACCGCTTCTGGATCATAGGGGTTACTGATCATTATATTAAGAAAATTCCCTATTTTATTGACCAGGATTTTTATGCAGACCCTATCAGTCCGCCCATAAATACCGTGCTTAACGGCATTTTCCAACAGCGGTTGTATCAAAAGCGATGGCAACATCAATTTTTCTGTTTCTTCTTCTACAAAGAAGTCCACTTCTAATCGATGCCCAAACCTCACCTTTTCTATTTCCAAAAAAAGCTGCAAACACTTCATCTCTTCCCGAACACCTACCCACTCCATGGGATCTTTCCGAATGGTCCCTCTCAAAAATTCCGACAATTGCAGTATCATTTCACGGGCTTGTTCTGGCTTTCGTTTGACCAGGGCACTGACAGAATTCAGGCTATTGAACAAAAAATGGGGCTGGAGCTGCTGACGGAGATGGTACATCTCAGCCTCCTTGGACAACTTATCCATCATTTCTGTTCTTCTCCTAGCTTCCAGCTGATCTTCCAGCTGTCCTCCAACAATCAAAAACCCCGTATATGCCCCAAATAACATCAATACAAAAACTCCCCGAACATACCTTGATTCACGCAAAAAAGTCAAATACCCCCATTCCGACTCAAGCAGATGCTTTAACGCCAATTCTCCCGCAAGTACTATCACCACTCCCAAAAGGAGGGGCAATCCTACCCATAACCAAGAATTGCCTTTTTGGGGCTTATAAAACCTGAAAATATTCTCGAGCAGCATCCCCCCTGCAAAAACCAACAACACATACACTAAGCTATCGACTACACTATCCCCCAACCTCACTCCGTAAGCTGTCAACAGGAAGCTATTTACAGCCCCGAAACAAACAAGGACCAGCATGACCTTTAGCCAGCCATACGATGTTTTCAGCAGCCTGTTAACCATCTAATCTACCTTAATACGATTTGATATCCAGCCCCCCAAACAACACCGTTCCGGTGATGGTCAACACCTTGTTGGATTCCCCAGTTCCCTGTGGATACATCCGCTTGTCTTCTACTCCCGCAAAAATATTGGTCACCCCCATCTTCAGGTCCCAATGGGGCGGCATGAGTAACTTCACCCCGCCAAAAGCCACCTCAACACTAAGTACGGCGTTTTCGGAGAGGTCTGCTTGGGTAAGGTCAATTTCAGTTCCGCCAAAAATGGCAGACACCTTTCCTCCTTTAAAGTTTTTGGACAATATCCTCTTCTGTATACCACAGAATAGCGCCTGGGAATTAACAACATCAGCCTGCTCGGAAGAGGTCGCTGCACCAGCTGCTGGGTCCTCTCCGGACATAAAAGGTTCTCCCTTCTCCTGTCCTTTGCTTGGCCCGTAAGGTGTTTTTGGCTCAGGAGGACACCATCTTCCAAAGTTCTCTAAGGCCTTCCTGTTTTTAGTGGCCAGTAAAAATAGCCCCAACAGAATCAGCCCACCCGGCACCATGTATCTTTCCATCCCAAAAGGGATTTCCAGTTCGTTCTTTAAAAGAAAGAACCCTCCAAAAAGCAACATAAAAAAACCAAATCCACTTTGGAAATTGTGTTTTGAAAGTGTAATAAGACCTACAGCCACAAAAATCATCGGCCAACTAAAAATCCATTCCGGAACGACTACGCCCAACTGTCGCACAAGCAAGAACAGCCCGACAGCCAATACTATCAATCCGGTAGTGGTCCTGCCACCATCTCCGCGTCCATATTTATTTTTCATAGTGAAGGTAAATTAGTCCAAAATCCAATAATGCACTAAATCTACTTCAACTTAAAAAAATATCCACTAACATTTAGGTGGCAGACTATGAAAACTCGGTAAATGACCCGTTTTTAAAGGTAAACAGTGTCTCCACCATCGCAAAGGCTAATCCCCCTTTCTTCGATGGAGTAAAAATTGGGCATATTCCATATCTTCCGGGGTGGTAATCTTGATGTTCTCATAATTACCAGCGATAAGATACACCTGCCTTCCCTGATGCTCAAAAACCGTAGCATCATCTGTAAAATGATGAAGCTCCGTCACGTCAAATGCCTGCTTGATCATTTTTAGATCAAATGTTTGCGGGGTTTGTACCAAACGGAAATATTGTCTTTCTTGATAAAAGGATTTGTTTTCATCGGTAAGTTTCCGAATGGAGTCTTTTAGCGGGGTAACAGCAATGGCACTGCCATATTCTGCAGCTTTATCATAGCCCAAGCTTATCACCTCAGGAGAAACAAAAGGCCTGACACCATCGTGAATGGCCACCAACCCATCTTTCCAGCTGATGCTATTGAGTCCATTTTTTACCGACTGGAAACGTGACATGCCCCCAGCCACCACCTCATGCGGAACGGTAAAACCAAACTGCTGGCATAGCTCCTGCCAAAAAGAAAAGTCCACTTCCGGAATCACCAAGACAAGCTTGATCGATGGATCCAACTGATAAAAAACTTCCAAGGTCCACATCAACACTGGCTTTCCCCCTATCTCAAGATACTGTTTTGGTATCGGGGAGCCCATTCTGGCACCTCTCCCTCCTGCTACAATAATGGCTGCTCTGTTCATAAAACTCGTTTAGCTTTCGCCCGCAAAAGTAGTTAATAAAAAAAAGACACGTATAGACCACGTGTTAACGTTTGGTGAATTTTATATCAACAAAAAAGGCGCTTCGATGAGCGCCTTTTTTGTTATAGTATCAACATGGCGTCTCCATAGGAGAAGAACTTATATTTTTCCTTTATCGCCTCTTGGTAGGCCTTCATGATCAGGTCATACCCTCCAAAAGCCGCTGTCGTCATTAACAGTGTCGACTCAGGCAAATGAAAATTGGTAATCAGGGAGTTGGCGATTTTAAAATCATACGGAGGGATGATAAACTTATCTGTCCAACCACTGGATGGTTTAAGCCTGTTATTGGCCGTAACGGAAGACTCGACAGTCTTCAGGGAAGTAGTTCCTACCGCCACTACCCTTCTTTTGGCATCCAGTGCATCATTGACCAGATCAACGGTTTTTTCAGGAATATCATAATTTTCTGAATCCATTTTGTGCTTGGTAAGGTCTTCCACATCCACCTGACGGAATGTACCCAATCCAATATGAAGGGTAATAGGAGACACCTCCACTCCTTTGATTTCCAGCCTCTTCAGCAAATGAGGAGTAAAATGAAGTCCGGCAGTCGGTGCCGCCACAGCCCCCACATGCTCGGCATAGATCGTTTGATAACGCTCTCTGTCTTCCTCCTCTACTTTCCTGTCGATAAAATCCTTTAGTATGGGCGTTTCTCCCAGGGCATCTATGGTCTTGTAAAATTCTTCATCTGTACCATCAAACAAGAAACGTATCGTCCTTCCGCGTGACGTGGTATTATCGATGACTTCCGCCACCAAATCACTGTCGCCAAAATAAAGCTTGTTGCCAACACGAATCTTTCTGGCCGGATCGACGAGCACATCCCAAAGCCTAAGCTCTTGGTTCAGTTCCCTTAGCAAGAACACTTCGATCTTCGCACCAGTCTTTTCTTTATTCCCATAAAGTCGAGCAGGAAAGACCTTCGTGTTATTGGTCACGAAGACATCTCCTTCATCAAAATATTCAATAACGTCCTTGAAAATCCTGTGCTCTATCTTGCCAGTGTCTCTGTGCACCACCATCAGCCGGGATTCGTCCCTGTTGTCCGATGGATATAAAGAAATGAGTTTTTTAGGAACTTCGAATTTGAAATCTGATAATTTCATATGTATTTTTAAGAGAAATATGATGAATATTTTGATTTACGATTAGGTCGTAAAAACCGCAAAGTTAATAAGAATTATAGCGAATTCTATCTATATTGTCAAATAGTTTTTAAACAAAATTTTATCAGGTGATTATTTTCAAACTTATTTGGGAGAGTTTCCGGTTTGCATTGCAAGCTTTGCGGTCTAACCTGACACGGACGGTATTATCGCTCTTGGGTGTCACTATCGGGATTTTTGCCATTATTGCTGTTTTCACTTTGGTAGATTCCCTAGAGAAAAACATTAAATCCAGCTTTTCGTTCCTTGGCACCAATGTATTGCGCGTAGATCGCTTCCCTTTTTCCTCTGGGCCTGGCGAATATCCTTGGTGGAGGTACTTCAGAAGACCCCCTGGCAATTATAGTGAATTCGTATTTCTAAAGGACAGGCTCCAAAATGCGGAAGCCATCACTATCTCTGCCTCTTCCTCCGCCACCCTAAAAAGAGGAAGCAGCTCCTTTGAAGGAGCCAACTTGGAAGGAGTAGTTTTTGATCACAAAGAAGTATATGATGTACCAGTGGTGGATGGACGTTTTTTTACCGAACTGGAAATCACCGCCGCCAGAAATGTCACCGTCCTCGGCGCCAAAATCGCTAACGCCCTCTTCCCCGAAGGAGATGCCGTCGGCAAGGAGATGAAAATCAAAGGCCAAAAATTCGTAGTCATCGGGCTTCTGGAAGAAGAAGGCGAAGGACTATTTGACCTCCCCTCAAAAGACGATGCCTGTCTGATACCTTTTGGCTCTTTTGGGAAAATGTACTATCTGGGCAGATGGGGCGTAGAACCAACGATTGCCGCCAAAGGCATGGACAGTGACAAAGGGCTGATCGCCCTGGAAAATGAAATGACAGGATTACTCCGGGGCAAAAGAGGGCTTAAACCAACAGAAGAAGATAATTTCGCCCTGAACAAGTCCGAATTTATCCAAAATGCCATTGGTGCCATCTTCGATGTTATCAGCATTGCTGGAGCAGTGATCGGTGGCTTCTCCATTTTGGTAGGCGGGTTTGGCATCGCCAATATCATGTTCGTCTCCGTCCGCGAGCGAACCAATATCATCGGCATCCAAAAATCCCTAGGAGCCAAAAACTATTTCATTCTACTGCAATTCTTGTTTGAATCCACCTTCCTCAGCCTCTTTGGAGGACTTACAGGCTTACTGTTGGTATTTGCCATCACCTTCGTGCCCCTTGGCTCCTTGGAAATATTCATGTCCGCCAAAAACATGATCCTGGGCATCGGACTTTCCATGGTCATAGGCATGCTGTCGGGGGTTGTTCCCGCAGGAATTGCCGCAAGAATGGATCCTGTAGAAGCGATCAGAACGAATTGACCACTTCATCAATGCCTAATTGACATCATTTAAGGCAACACTATTGGCCCCTACCACCAAGAAAAGTCAACCTTTTTGATGTCAATCTGCTTGATATTCTTTCAACTATTCTTCATTAGCAATAAGAATTTCAGGCTGCAACATCACCACACCTGTACGGCCACGCCGAACGTGAGCCTTACATAACTCGCCTCCTTGAGGTAGTCCACATCGGCGTAAAGGCTAAGTCTTCTATGGATGGTATTGAGCAGGTAGTTTGCCCGTACCATCACACCGTAATCGGTGCGGTGGGAATTTACTTCTTTTTGATTTAGGATGGAATAATAAGTGGCTCCGGGACCTAGAAAGAGCTTGCCCCTACCCACATCAGGCACCTCAAACAGGTATGCACCGCTAAATTTCATACTCCAATCTTGATAATGAGCCGGGCTTCCCTCTCCCTTTTCTTCATAGGCTTTAAAATAATCAAACTCTACTCCTAACTGAAGCGGGTTTTTACCTAGAGGCAGATTATACCTAAGCCCCACCACTGTTCCCATGGCACCTTCTCTTGGATTATCCAGAAACTTTTCCTGGTGACTTACACCTCCGTGTACGAGCAAAGCTCGGTCGTATAGATGCTGGGCAGAAAGCCCATAACTCCACATGATCGCCAATAGGGCAAAAAGTAACTTTCTCATATTTTTTTTTATTATACGCTTTCTTGCCAGTAGATTTTATTTCTCACCAAAGGCACAGAACCCCCAGAATTAAATTAGGCTTTTCTGAGGTGAACCTATTTACTATTTCTGTGATTACTGACATCGTTGCGGATACACCTGTTTTTCTTAACTTATGTATAACCAGATGTAGTTTACAAAAAATTTTCTTTAGAACACAAAAATACGTAAAAAACACCGTAAAAAGGCAAAAAACAGTATTTTCAAGCCTTTTCACCACTATGGAAGTCGTGTACCTACGCTGTACTATCTCATCACCTCATTACCTGCATTCTATATACTATCTAAAAAAACATTTAACCCGGAATATGCATTAGCCTATCTGTTGCGACCTTAAACTGCTTCAAAATCAGCCGTTTCACTTTAGTTTTCGGCATAACCGTAGCGGTGCTACGCTAATGCCTCCAAACTAACTGATTTTCTTGCAATTTCAGCTCTCACTACGATTCCTAACACATAATCCGGGTTTAATCAGGACACAACAACCTGCATCTCTTATTTTTCAAACTGGACAAAAACAGGGTAATGGTCAGAAATCTCGTCAGTGATTTCGTCTTGTATAATCGTCGCAGAAACAAGCTTATCACCCAAAAAGGGATTGACCCAAATATAATCAATACGTTCAGTAGAAGTTCCCCCGTGGGACTTGGTCGGGTAGCTGGAAACCAACTTGTCGTTGGTAAGCAGAAAAGCATCCAAGTACCCCGCTTCTTGCACAATCCCCACCACAGGATAATCAAGCTGCCCTTGATTTAGGTTCCGGATGTTTTCGTTTTTGTCTTCGTCTTGCCTCATGCCATCGACCATTTCCTGGGTGTGGTAAGCAGAGTCTGCACTGGACAGGGAGTTAAAACCCCCCATGATCACAATTTTCTCATCCTGTGGCAATAAAGCTGCATGGGCTAGAATTTGCCGGATTTCATACTGGCGTTTTTGATAGAGAAAAGGAGAAAAGTGCACAACAAAAACATGATAATCCTTGATCTGGGCATAGAGGTATGCGTGCCACATATTGTCCACTACTTTCTGAACGTTTAGGATAGGGTATTTTGAAGAAAGTGCAACGGGATAACCTTGGATCTTGGACATTACCGCATAGGGATGCCCATACCCGGACGCAAAAGACTCGAGTCCTTTTTGTGTAAAATCGTTCATTTCCTGATACCCTATGACATCAGGCCCCAAGTCTTCAACCCATCGCTGATAGGAGGCTTTATACAAACTATCTTGCTGAAACCCCCTGAGCGTATTATATGAAAGCACCTTAAAACCCTCCTGAGCCATAGACGTTCCACTTGCTATAAACAACAACAAAAGACTGAAGGAGGCATTTCTGATCACAGTATCCAGATCCATAGGTATTAGTTTTTAATTAATTACGGTTTATTTCAGTAAGTTTTTTTCACTAATGCAGCTTTACAAGGGTCAAGCGTCACCTTCACATTATTTTCTTTAAGCCCGACTTATGCAAATCTAAAAATAAAAGGGCGTCCTGAATCTCCAAGACGCCCATTATTTTTAAGCTATTATTTTACGAAAACTGAACTCGTACTCATCGAGGTCATCAATCCTTTACTGCCTCTTCTTCTACCTCACCACCAAGGCCCGCTTTTGCCTTGATCTTGGTCTCAAGCTCTTCCATTAGCTCCGGATTGTCCAGCAGGAGGTTTTTCACGGCGTCACGCCCTTGGCCCAGCTTGTTTCCTTCATAGGAGAACCAAGACCCAGCTTTCTTCACGATCTCAAACTCCACTCCAAGATCAATGATCTCGCCTACTTTAGAGATCCCTTGACCGTACATAATGTCAAACTCCACCACCTTAAACGGAGGTGCCACTTTGTTTTTCACCACTTTTACTTTGGTACGGTTACCGAGGATATTGTCCGCGCTTTCTTTGATCTGGCCGATCCTTCTGATGTCCAGCCTGACAGAAGCATAGAACTTCAGCGCATTACCGCCGGTAGTGGTCTCTGGGCTACCAAACATCACACCGATCTTATCCCTCAGCTGATTGATAAAGATGCAGGAACAACCGGTCTTGTTAATGGCTCCGGTCAGCTTCCTAAGGGCTTGGGACATCAATCTCGCCTGTAGGCCCATCTTGCTATCACCCATTTCGCCTTCCAGCTCGCCTTTAGGCACCAAAGCTGCCACGGAGTCAATCACGATGATATCCAAGGCGCCTGAACGGATCAGATGCTCGGCGATTTCCAGTGCTTGTTCTCCGTTGTCAGGCTGGGAGATCAGCAGATTTTCTGTATCGATTCCCAGTTTTTCTGCGTAAGATTTATCAAAGGCGTGCTCGGCATCGATGATCGCAGCCATGCCTCCTTTTTTTTGCGCTTCGGCGATGCAGTGCATGGCCAATGTGGTCTTACCGGAAGATTCTGGCCCGTAAACCTCAATGACCCTGCCCCTTGGGATACCTCCTACACCCAATGCCATATCCAATCCGAGTGAACCTGTAGAAATGGTTGGAATATCCACTACCGAATTATCACTCAACTTCATGACCGTACCTTTTCCGTAGGTCTTTTCCAACTTATCCATCGTAAGCTGAAGCGCTTTTAATTTTTCTGTATTTTCACTCATATACTCAAAGAATCGAAGGTGTATTAAAATATTATGTGAAAGTAAACATTCGCCAACTGAATATCAACTTTCATCACAACCATTGTTTTGTTATGACGTTTTATTAAATTAGAAATTTGTATTGCATGGTTACAGTAGATTTGGTATAAATTTTGAATTTAGACTAATAAAGTAACATTAATTTATGCCCTTGTTCATAAGACTATTTTTCATTCATTTTCTGACTGTTGCCATTTCCACGAGTGTTTTTGGTCAGCAGTATTCCCGACCTTATCAGGAAGGGGAAGAGCTTACTTTTAAAGTAAAGTATTTATTTTTCAATGCAGCAGAAGCCAAAATGATCATTGACAACCAAATTCATACAATGAATGGCCAGCCGAGCTATAAAATTGATGTTTATGGCAAAACCTTAAGTATTTTCAGCATATTTAAGGTAAAAGACAACTGGGGTTCCTATATGGACACCAGCTTAAATATCCCCTACCGTTCTTATCGACATATTGAAGAAGGAGGATATCGTAAGCACGAAATCGTTGACTTTGACCACAAAGCAGGTACTGCTACGGTAAAAGAATACGACAGGGAAAACAAAAGACTTAAAGACACCAAGGAGTTTGACATCCAGTCAGGGATTCAGGATATTGTAAGTGGGTTTTACTATATGCGTCACCTTGACTATAGGCTGTACAGAAGAGGTGATGTAATTAATGTAAAGGGATTCTTCGATGAAAAAACCTACGACCTAAAACTTATTTATGAAGGCAGGGACCGTATTTCAACCAAAATCGGAGAATTTGACACCATTATCATCTCTCCCGTCATGCCCAACAACAAGCTGTTCAGTGGCGAAAACCCCATAAAAATGTGGATCACCAATGACAAAAACAGGATCCCCATAAAGGTAGAGGCTGAACTGGTGGTGGGATCACTTAACATGGAGATAACAGAAGCTACTGGATTGCGTAACAAATAGGTAACAAAGCATTAATATTAAATTAATAATATTGCGTTTTAGCAAAACATTATATTGACCTTCTAGCCTTTTTCTTAAAAAGAAGTTATTTCTTTTGATAGTTTTTCTAAATTAGCGGTGCTTAAAAAAGAACATTTAAACAGGCAAAGTCAAATGAGTGACAATCCAAAAATCAAAGTTCTGGTAGTAGATGACGAACCAGATATTATTGAAATCCTAACTTATAACCTCGAAAAGGAAGGTTATGAAGTAGCTTCAGCAAGCGACGGAATCAAAGCTGTACAGACTGCCGCTAAATTCAAGCCTGATGTAATCCTGCTGGACATCATGATGCCCAATCAAGATGGAGTAGAAACGTGCCGTCAAATACGGGACATGGAAGAACTTAAAAACACTTTTATTATTTTTCTCACTGCCCGCTCGGAAGAGTATTCAGAAGTGGCTGCTTTTGACGTAGGCGCTGACGATTATATCACCAAACCCATCAAGCCCCGGGCATTGGTAAGCCGTATAGCAGCACTATTCAGAAGGGAATCCAAGAAGGAGCAAGAGGTGTCTCAGATCAAAATAAAAGACCTGACCATAGACAGGAGCAGTTTCACCATTGACCAAGCTGGCAACACCATCACCCTGCCAAAAAAGGAATTCGAACTGTTGTACTTTCTGGCAAAAAATCCCAACATGGTATTCAGCAGAGACGAGTTGCTCCAAAATATTTGGGGAGCGGATGTGTTCGTCCTGGCCCGAACCGTGGATGTCCATATCCGAAAGGTGAGGGAAAAAATCGGGGACAACTATATCACCACTGTAAAAGGTGTAGGTTACAAGTTTGACAATAATTAAAGTATGCTTACGACTTCCAGAGGGATATCGCTCGTATTGGCCTTTGCCATTTCAGCCCTTACCGTAGCCTTCCTCTCCTTGCTTGACGATGCCACCCCAATGCTGCTGACAGTAGCTTGGGGTTGACCATCGCTATTTCGTATCTTTTGATCAATCTCACCCTTGAATTCCTGATCTTCAAAGAGATCAGTAATATTTACAGTGCCTTGGAAAAAATCCAAAAAAAGGACCTGTCAGGAATCGCGGACAAACCTCAAAAAACCTCAATCTCTCCCTTAAGGAAGATCAACAACACCATTAATTCTTATGCCATTGCCAAAAACAAGGAAATAGCAACCCTACAGCGTAATGAGGCGTTCAGAAGAGAATTTGTCGCTGATATTTCCCATGAGTTAAAAACACCCATATTCGCCGCCCAAGGCTATGTCCACACCCTTCTTGATGGGGCCGTAGAAGATGTAAATGTCCGGGACAAGTTCCTTAAACGTGCCGCAAAAAGCCTGAACAACCTGGACAACCTTGTCAAAGACCTGCTCACCCTTAACCAAATGGAGAGTGGTGTAGTAAAATTTAATCACGAGGTCTTTGACATGATCCCTCTTATCGAAGAGGTCATGGAGCAGCTAGAAAACAAAGCTGAAAAAAGGCACATCAACCTACGCCTTAAGTACAACCCCGAAAAATCATACTACACCTTTGCCGACAAGGACAAAATCTACAGGGTCTGCCAAAACCTCATCTCCAATGCCCTTAAATACAACCACGAGGGCGGAGAAGCCTTGATCGCCTTAAAATCTACCAAAAACCATATCAAGGTAGACATCAAAGACAACGGGCTGGGCATCCCTCCAGAAGATATCAAGCGGATATTCGAACGATTTTACCGTGTGGACAAGAGTCGGTCAAGGGAAATGGGTGGCACTGGGCTGGGGCTGGCCATCGTAAAACACATCCTAGAAGGCCATAAGAGTAAAATCTCCGTCACTTCGACAGTGGGCAAGGGCTCTACGTTCAGCTTCTCACTTCCGATAGAGAAAAAGGCCACTCAAGATGAAGAAAATGGCTCCACTTAATCCAACCAATCGATAAGCCAAACATTATTTCACCAAACATTTTTTACATCAGGTAATTTTAGCTAATTTTGCACCTTAAATTTGAAAGGTGTAAGCCTGGCTTTATGAAAAAAATAGATTTCAATGATCTTATTCTGTTTCAAAATGATGACTATTTGGTCATCAACAAGCCTCCATACTTATCGACCTTAGACGATAGGCATGAAAGACAAAACATCCTTCACTTGGCCAAAGAGCACACTCCTGATGCCCAGGTGTGCCATCGACTTGACAAGGAAACTTCAGGATGTTTGGTTATTGCAAAAAACCCGGATGCATACCGTAATATTGCGATCCAATTTGAACACAGAAAAGTCAACAAAATCTATCACGCCGTGGCGCAAGGGATCCATGACTATGACAATAAGCTCGTAGACAGAAATCTGGTCGCCACCAATAAAGGCGTCGCAAAGATCAGCCTCAAGGGAAAACCGGCCACCACCTACTTCACCACGCTAAAGACCTACGCAAAACATTCACTGATCGAATGCAAGCCGGTCTCTGGGAGACTGCACCAGATCAGGGTTCACCTGGCATATCTGGACGCCCCCATATGTGGTGATGAAATGTACGGTGGCAAGCCGCTCTACCTTTCAGAACTTAAAAGAAAATTCAACCTAAAAAAGGGAACAGAAGAATCTCCTATCATGCAACGTGTTTCACTGCATGCTTATTCGGTCTCCTTTGAGGGAATGGACGAGAGACCCATTACGGTCACAGCTCCTTACCCCAAGGATTTTGCAGTATTGGTAAAACAGCTGGAAAAAAGCAATTAGACAACTGCCTTTCCAGCAGGACACCACCGATAAAAGCAGGCTTTTTCATGGCGGACAGCAACAGAAAAGAGGCTATCCCCGTGAAAATTAGGCAGTAAACACAAAGATATTTTGCATATAATCGGAATTCCTTCTATCTTTGTGTCCCTTTTTGAGGGCGAAATGTATTTAACAAGCTAATAATTAAACATTTACACAGTGGATACTTTAAGCTATAAAACCGTATCAGCAAACAGTGCTACCGTACAAAAAGACTGGGTGATAGTGGATGCCTCAGCAATGGTACTTGGTAGATTTGCAAGTGAGGTTGCTAAAATCTTAAGAGGAAAAAACAAGCCTAGCTTTACTCCTCACGTAGACTGCGGCGACAATGTCATAGTCATCAATGCAGACAAAATCCGATTGACTGGTAAAAAGTGGGACGATAAAGTATATGTTCGTCACACTGGTTATCCAGGTGGTCAGCGAATCTCTACCCCAAGGATCCTTAAGAGCAAATCTTCTGCAATCCTAGTGGAAAAAGCTGTAAGAGGAATGCTTCCTAAAAACAGATTGGGAAGAAAATTGTACACCAACCTTTATGTATATGAAGGTACTGAACATCCTCATGAAGCGCAACAACCAAAAGTAGTTAAACTTTAATCTGATCATTCCATGGAAGTTATCAATACAATCGGTAGAAGAAAAACATCTGTTGCGAGGATCTATATGAAGCCTGGCAAAGGCGAGATCATTGTCAACAACAGAAACATAGAAGCATATTTTCCATTTGACCTTCACCAGATCGTCGTAAGACAGCCCCTTACACTAGTGAACGAAGCTGAAGCTTTCGACATTAAGATCACAGTAGACGGTGGTGGCATCAAAGGACAAGCAGAGGCGGCCAGAATGGCTATCGCTCGTGCCCTATGCGAAATCAATGAGGAACACAGAAGCCCATTGAAAAAAGAAGGATTCCTTACCAGAGACCCAAGAATGGTGGAACGTAAGAAGCCAGGTCGCAGAAAGGCAAGAAGAAGATTCCAGTTCTCCAAGCGTTAATCTGGAAATTACACAGGTACTTTATAAAACTTACATATTTAAATGGCTAAAATCGAATATAAAGACTTACTGGATGCTGGTGTTCACTTTGGACACTTAACAAGAAAGTGGGATCCAAGAATGGCACCGTACATCTTCATGGAGAAAAACGGCATCCATATCATTGATCTGAATAAAACGCTCGTGTGCCTTGAAGAAGCATCCAACGCACTCAAGCAAATCGTACGCTCCGGCAAAAAAGTGATGTTCGTGGCGACCAAAAAGCAAGCCAAGGACTTGGTAGCTGAAGAAGCTGCAAGACTTAAAATGCCTTTTGTGACAGAAAGATGGCAAGGTGGTATGATGACCAACTTTGCAACCATCCGTAAGTCACTGAAGAAAATGTCTTCCATCGACAAAATGATGAAAGAAGAGGCTTACACCAACTTGGCGAAGAAGGAACGTCTGATGATCACCAGACAGCGTGAGAAACTGGAAAACGTATTGGGCGGTATTGCTGACCTTACCCGTCTTCCTGCAGCGCTATTTGTAGTGGACATCAAAAGAGAACACATTGCAATTGCCGAAGCCAAAAAGCTTGGTATCCCTGTATTCGCCTTGGTAGATACTAACTCCAACCCTGGAGAAGCGGATTTCCCAATCCCTGCCAATGACGATGCATTCAAATCCATTTCATTATTGGTGAAAGCCGTCGGTTCTGCTATCGAAGAAGGACTTTCTGAAAGAAAGAAAGACAAAGAAGAGGCAAAACTCTCTGAAGAGGAAGAAGCAAAGAAAGCTGCTGACGCCGAAACCAAAGAATAATCCACTATGATTTAATAATAACAAAAAATTGAACATGCGGTAAACTACCTATGTTCAATTTTTTTGTTATTGCCTACTCGTTCCGAGTCCAGTTATAGGAGGAGAAACGATTATATTTATAAAAGTCATCATCACTATTAAAAATATCAAACAATGGCTATTACTGCACAAGATGTAAACAAACTAAGACAAATGACTGGTGCCGGTATGATGGACTGTAAGAAAGCCCTTACCGAAGCTGAAGGAGATTTTGATAAAGCGGTTGATATCTTAAGGAAAAAAGGACAAAAGGTATCCGCTTCCAGAGCAGACCGTGAAACTAAAGAAGGTGTAGTAGTTACTAGTGTAAGTGCCGATAAATCAGAAGGAGTGTTATTGACACTTACTTGTGAAACTGACTTCGTGGCCAAAAACGAAGAGTTCGTAGGCTTTGCCAACGAAATCCTTGCACTGGCCGTTGAGAAAGGCGCTTCTAACAAAGAAGAAATCCTTGCCCTTCCTTTCGAAAGTATCACCGTTGGTGAAAAAATCATCGAAATGACCGGTAAGATTGGTGAGAAAATCGAAATCAGCGACTACGTAGTCGTAAAAGGTGAAGCCGTAGTACCCTATATCCACTCTAATGGTAAACTAGGTGTATTGGTAGCACTGAAAAATGTAAATGGCGCAGAGGTAGAGGAAGCTGGTAAAGACGTAGCCATGCAGATCGCTGCCATGAATCCTGTAGCTGTGGACAAAGACGGCGTGGATGCTTCTGTAGTGGAAAGAGAAATCGCTGTAGGCAAAGAGCAAGCTCAAGCAGAAGGCAAGCCTGAAGCAATGATCGAAAAGATCGCTATGGGCAAACTGAACAAGTTCTACAAAGAAAACACCTTGCTAAGCCAGTCTTTCGTAAAAGACAGCAGCAAGTCTGTTACCCAGTACTTGGACGGCGTAACCAAAGGCCTTACTGTAGTGGACTTCAAAAGAGTATCTATCGGGTAATTCATTCTCGAAACAGTATAAAAAACAGGAACCGCAGGCTGGAAAGCTTGCGGTTTTTTTATTGGTTCATCAGCCCCTCTATCTCCTCTGCTTCGATCGGGATCTCGGCCATTAAATCCTTGTTTGACTTTTCCCCGATTACATAATTATTTTCCAGCCTGATCCCAATGGACTCCTCACGGATATAGATCCCCGGCTCGATGGTAAAGACCATCCCTGCCTTTACGGGTGCATAGATCGAACCTACATCATGCACGTCCAATCCCAATGGATGCGATGTACCATGCATAAAGTACTTCCGGTAGAGAGGGTTGGCGGGGTCCTGCTTACGCACATCGCGCTTGTCCAGCAGCCCTAGTCCGATCAATTCCGCCTCCACCAACGCCCCCACTTCCTTGTGGTAATCCTGTAATAGGACTCCTGGTCTGAGCATCTTTTCGGCCGCTCTCATGACTCGAAGCACCGCATCATACACTTCTCGCTGCCTAGGTGTGTAACGGCCATTTACGGGTACCGTCCGGGTCATGTCCGCATTATAATTACCGTATTCGGCTCCTACATCCATCAGGATCAGGTCGCCCGAGTGGCATACCTGATCATTTTCCAAGTAATGAAGTACACAGGAATTGGCACCGGATCCGACTATGGGCTCGTAGCCGAACCCCCTGCTGCCATGACGGACAAATTCATGCAGGTATTCCGCTTCAATCTCATATTCCTTAACCCCTGGCTTCGTAAAATCCAACACCCTTCTAAATCCCTTTTCGGTAATATCACAAGCCTTTTGCAGTTGGTCGATTTCATCTGGAGCTTTGATCGACCTCAGCTCGCCCAACAAAGGCGCCAGTCGCTCATACCGATGAAGCGGATAGGCTTCTTTTAGCTTTTTAACAAAACGCGCATCCCTGCTTTCTACTTCATTGCTAGCCCCTCGATGTTCATTGGTATTCAGGTAAACATGGTCCACATGACTGAGAATACCCTGCAATACTTGGTCAAACTCTGAAGTCCACCGTACCGTTTTCACACCAGACAGTTCAGCTGCTTCAGACTGATGTAGCTTATGCCCTTCCCATACCACAACCTGCTCATTGGTTTCCCTGACAAACAACACTTCACGCATCGTTTCGCTGGGAAAATCCGGGCAAATCAACAGGATCGTCTCTTCCTGATCGATACCACTGAGGTAGAACAGATCATTATTTTGTCTGAATTTCATCGTCCCATCAGCGTTGGTGGGCATGAGGTCATTGGCATTTAAAATGGCAACGGAGTTTGGCCTTAGCATCTTGGCCAGCTTAGCGCGGGTTGACTTATAAAAAGTATTATTTAATGGTTGATATCTCATTGCTTCAGTTTTCTCTATATTGTTTTGTCATAGGCATTATCGGTAAAAGGGCAAGACGGCGGGAACATTTGTTCGCAAATGCCCTGAGCCGGCTCAAGACTCCTTCACCAAGCCATCTGAACACACGTATTTTTTGGCTGCCATATTTTCATTCATGATGCGCAAATTCTCTTCCTGGTCCGTCCAGCTCTCCTTGTGGTACAGGTGGTATTGGACTGCTAAATTCCTCACCGAACCCAATTGATAACCAAGCCCTTTAAATCGCCAAAGCAGATCGGCATCCTCACCAACGGCGGGACGTGTATATGCCTCATCAAACCCATTGATTGCGTAAATTGCGTCTTTGTGAAAGGACATATTGCAGCCTTTCAGGTGCCTCATCTTCCGCGTCCCCACTATCCTACCCAATACACCTTTCGGGTCCATAAAAAAGCCCTCCTCCACAAACTCCCCGCCACGCTTTTTGATTTTTGCAAAGTGCTTTCTTACATAAGCATTCATTTCTTCTGGCTTGATGGATCCCTCCAGCAACAACTCAGACGTTTTGGGATCAAGCTTAACACGCTTTCCGGCAAGGATGGTAGTTGGGTTGGCATGGTTGATATGAAACTCCATAAACCTTGGATGGAGCACACAGTCACCATCAATAAATACCAACCAATCGGTATTGGCTGCCCTAATGGCAGCATTGAGCGCTTGGTTTTTTTGCCAGCCTCTATCCTCTCTGGTCAGGTGCTGAAAAGGATCCTGAAAGGAATAATGCCCCACAAAGGTTCTCATCTCCTCCGAGTCACCATCCTCAGAGATGATTACTTCAAACCGATGGTCAGTTTGCCCCTCCAGCGAATCCAGCACTGCCTTTAAAAAAGTAGTGTTTTTATAAACCGATATAATTAAAGTAGCCTTTAACTCGTCTTTAGTATGATGCATATTGCTCTTTTGATCAGTAGAAAGGGACTTTCACCCTTTATTCCGTTGATAAAATTAACATATTAAAGACCATGAAAAAAATATCCTGATAAAGTACATTATTTTTGTAATTTCAAGTTTAGAAAGTAAATAATACATGTCATATAATATCAAAGCGTTACCAAATGGTATCCGCATCGTGCACCAGGAAGTGACACACACCAGACTGGTCCATTGTGGGTTTATTCTGGATATCGGAAGCAGGGATGAAGTGAAGGAACAAGCAGGCTTGGCACATTTTTGGGAGCATATGGCCTTTAAAGGCACCAAAAAAAGAAAAGCCTTCCATATCCTGAACCGATTGGAATCTGTAGGCGGCGAACTCAATGCCTATACCACCAAAGAAAAAATCTGCTTCTACTCTTCTATCCTGAAGGAGCATTTTAACAAAGCCGCAGAATTGCTGTTTGATATCACCTTCCACAGCACCTTTCCCGAGAAACAAATAGAAAAAGAGCGGCAGGTTATTCTGGAAGAAATGGCCATGTACCGCGATTCGCCCGATGACGCCATTTTGGATGAATTTGACGAGGTAATCTTTCAAAACCATTCCTTGGGCAGGAATATCCTTGGCACCGAAGAGACGGTTTCCAGTTTTTGCCAAAGTGATTTCTTTGACTTTATTTCCACTCGCATGGACACTTCCAAAGTCGTTTTTTCTGTAGTGGGCAATATCTCCTTCCAAAAAGTACTTAAGCAACTCGAGCCCAGGCTCAACGAACTCCCTACCAAAAAAAGCCTTTATCGACGGAGCGATTTCAAGCACTATCAGCCTAAAACTGAAACAGTACACAAAGAAATCTCCCAAGCTCATTGCGCTATGGGCAAGCCCGCCTATTCCCTATATCATCCTGATCGCTACAAGCTATTCTTGCTCAATAATATATTGGGAGGCCCTAGCATGAATTCTCGCCTAAACCTTGCCCTGAGAGAAAAATATGGATACGTTTACAGCGTAGAGTCTGCTTACCAAGTATACAAGGACACCGGTTTTTTTGGTATTTTCTATGGGACGGAAGAAAAAACCTTCAAAAAAGCACAAAACTTGGTCTTACGTGAACTCAAAAGGCTACGGGAAAAGAAACTGGGCACACTACAGCTTCATATGGCCAAAGAACAGGCCATCGGACAAATGGCCATGGCCGAAGAAAACCATGCAGCACTTATGCTGGTATTCGGCAAGAGCCTTCTGGACAAAGACCGTATTGATTCTTTGGATCATCTTTTCTCCATTATACGAAACACCACCACTGAAGAGCTCCATGACATAGCCAATGAGATCTTCAGGGAAGATGAACTTAGTTTTCTCACTTATTTACCCCACTAGACATGGAATTTATTAGCGAGGATCTCCTGCAATATTGTCAAGAACACACCAGCGCTGAAGATGCGCTACTACAACAGATCTCCAGGGACACCCATGCCAAAGTAATGATGCCACGGATGCTGTCCGGGCACCTTCAGGGCAAGACACTGGAGCTCTTCACCAAAATGCAACGGCCCAAAACCATACTCGAAATAGGAACATACACGGGCTACTCGGCCATCTGCATGGCAAGGGGCTTGGATAAGGAGGGAAAGCTCATCACTATCGATAAAAATGATGAGCTTGAAGAAATGGTCAGGGGATATTTTGCAGCATCAGGACTGGACTCGCAGATCCATTATTTGCTGGGAGATGCCATGACACTCATCCCGGAAATTACCGAATCCCTTGACATGGTATTTATTGATGCAGACAAAAGAAATTATTCCAACTATTACAATATGATCATCGACAAGGTAAATCCAGGGGGCTGATTCTTGCAGACAATGTACTTTGGTCCGGAAAAGTAATCCAAGATCATTCAGGAAAAGCAGACAAATCCACTCAGGCCATTTTAGACTTCAATAAAATGGTACAAGATGACGACCGGGTAGAAAATGTACTCTTTCCCATTAGGGATGGTATTATGATGGCCAGGAAGCGATAGTTTTCACTAGCCACTGCACATCAAAACCGATTTTCCGATCGTTTATATTAATTAGTTAATCCATACTACGCAAACTATTGGCATGTTTCATCGACCAACCAAGACTATTTACAGTGGACTGATCTTTTTCATTCTTGCCACACTAAACCTTGCCTATGCTCAGGCACCTCGGGTCCCCCAAACCATCCGTTTTGCTGACATGACCCTTGAGCTCAATGGTCAGGCCCAGCGGGACATTCAGCTGGATGTAGACGCCCTTCACCGCAACCCCAGTTACTTTAAAACCAAAATGGAAAGGGTCGATCTTTATATGCCTGTAATCGAACATGTCCTACGTGAGCAAGGCGTACCTGATGACCTGAAATACCTGGTCATTCAGGAAAGTGGATTGATCCCCGATGCAGTATCCACCTCTAATGCGGTAGGCTTCTGGCAGTTTAAAAAAGGCACTGCCCATGAAGTGTTTTTACAAGTGGATAACCACATCGATGAACGAAAAAATATCGTGGCATCGACAAAAGGAGCAGCCATCTACCTAAAAAAGAACAACAGCAAGTTTGACAACTGGGCATGCGCAATGGTAGCTTATCAAATGGGCCTTGGAGGAGCCCAAAATTACTTTGGCAGCCAATATAACGGCGACAAGACCATGAAGATCACCCGTAACACCCACTGGTATTTCAAAAAATATCTTGCCCATAAAATTGCTTTTGAAAACCAAATGGGAAAGTTTGTCAGTAATCAGCACTTAGAGGTAGTCGAGGTACAAGGGCCTGCTACACTCTCACAGCTAGCAAAAAACCTTAACGTGAGTGAATCCCACCTCGAAGCCTATAATAAATGGGTCAGTCGGAAAAAAATCCCAGGCGGCAAAACCTACAGCCTTACATATCTGGCGACAGGCGCACCTTCTTACCAGCCAGTCCTCACCTCATCTAACACTATTACCGCACCCACCAGCGTCCCTAATGCTGTCGAAATCAATCATGTCGGCTACCCCAAGATAACAGGAAAACAGTCACAGCCTTTCGAAAAAAACCAGATAAGGATCAACGGCATAAAAGGAATCATTGCGGCTGTAAGCACTACTTCTGAAGACTTTGCCGAGCGTATCGGCATACGGGATGGTAAATTCAGAAGAGTAAACGATCTATCCAAATCAGACCCTGTCGTAAAAGGGCACTATTATTACACCAAAAGAAAAAAAGGAAAGGCCAAAACACCTTCTCATGTGGTCAGGAGAGGAGAAACCCTCTGGGAAATCTCCCAAGCTTATGGAATCCGACTACACTCATTAAAGGCAAAGAACAGGCTATATAAAGACGAAGACCTTAAGGAAGGAATGGTATTAAAGCTACAAAAATACCGTAGAAGGAATGAGCCATTCGAATACCGCCAAGCAAAACCTTCTGTCCCTAAAAAACAGACCAATACACCTCCCCCCTTACCCTCTTCTACTGAAACAACGGAGAAAATCCCCATAGAACAACCTGTCCCATCCCAAAAACACCTCACACATAAAGTGGTAAAAGGAGAAACGCTATATGCCATAGCAAAGAAATATAGGGTCACAGTTTCGGAAATCCAACAATGGAACAACATGGCCAACCAATCAGTAATTCATGTTGGGCAGGAACTTATCATTCACCGTGATTGAGGCATATCGGGAAAGAAATTTATATTTGTAGTCTATTCATCAAAAACGCAAGAATGATTCGGCACATTACCTGTCTTCTTTTTTTGTTTTTAACAAGCATGCACTGGGTCTCTGCTCAGGACAAAATCACTGACGTTGTCCCTGACACCGTTTTGATCAATGGGGACACCTTGGTAATGCTTGGCGACAGTCTTATTATCAAAGAGGAGATAAGACCCACTTTTTGGAAAACAGGAGGAAACTATAACCTTAGCGTGCAACAAGTGAGCTTATCTAATTGGGCAGCGGGAGGGGCTAGCTCTTTTGCACTCAACACAGGGGTCAATTTATTTGCCAACTACAAGAAAAACAATAAAATATGGGAAACCTCCTTATCGGTCAACTTTGGTTTTAACCGCCAATCTGATCGATCGTACCAAACCCGGAAAACAAATGACAATTTTAAATTTGTAAGTAAATACGGCAGGGAACTCTCGAAAGGCTTTTACCTTTCTACGCAGTTAGAAGCTAGGACCCAGCTGCTGGAGGGCTATAAATATTTTAAGGAAAATGGATCCGACATCGAATCCAGAAATTTGATATCTGATTTTTTAAGTCCCGGCTATGTTCAGTCCTCTACAGGTCTGAACTACCAAAAAGAAAAGGATGATTTTAAGTTTTCCTCCATCTTATCCCCTTTTACAGGCCGTTTTACCATTGTACTTAACGATTCACTAAGTCAAGCAGGTGCCTTTGGCATCATCCCGGGAGACAAAGTCAAACCAGAAGCTGGTGCTTCATTGGGAACTTCAATTGATATGAAAATTATGAAAAATGTCAATTGGAAAGCGGACCTTAACCTCTTCTCCAATTACGGCAAATTCGGCAACATGGCAGTCAATTTCAACTCCACCATCAGCATGAAAGTCAACAAATACATCAGTACACGAATAGAAACAATTCTTATCTATGATGAAAATGTCTATATCGAAATGGATGATGGAAATAAATCCAGAGCTGTACAGCTCCAAAACCTGATCAATTTCGGCTTGGGCATTGATTTTTAAAAGTCCGTTTCCAGTCCAAATCTCTTCTGCAGCTCCTTAAGGGCTGGGGATTTTTTGGAAAGATAAGCAAGCTTGTCCGTAGAGGTATAAAGTTTCTCTTCTTCACTCACAGCGTCTTCCTTTACTTCAAAATCTATCTCCACAAAATAATTTTCAAGTTTTTTCCTAAGCATACCGATCAGCTCAGGTTTAAATTGGGCAAACCGATGCTCCTGCAATTCTCCATTAAGAAAAAACTTGACTTTATTTTCTTCCACCTCAAAAGGCTGTTTTAACAGAGTACCCTCGATGTGCCTTTTTTGTTGTTTAAATCCTGCTATTGCATTCTCAAGGATTGCTCCAAGTTTTCCTTTGTCAAATGGATTGTTTTTAGCTGGACCTTGATCAGTCGTTGTCTTAGACTCTTCCTTAACAGGGTTTTCTTGCGCTTCTACTGCTTCGGTCTTCACCTGCTGCTTTGCCTCCGTGAGGTTAGCGGGAATAGGCACTGTTTTTCTGACTTCCATTTTGGGGGTGGAAGTGGCTGCAGAAGCTTTCTCTTGTTGTATGCTTGCTTTGGCGGTATTCTGCTTAGCTAGTCTTTTTTTTTTGCCTCTTCACGGGCTACAGCAGCCAATGAGATGGCCTGTGGCAATTTAGCCAATTTCATCAATGCTAACTCAACATGTAACCGTTGGTTCTTACTCCCTTTATAGTGGATATCACATTGATTACAAATATTCAAGGCCGACAGCAAAAATGACAGATTGGATTTAGCCGATTGTTCGATATACCGTTCCTGGGCACTTTCAGACACCTGAAGTAATTCCACCGTAGCGGCATCTTTACACACCATCAAATTCCTAAAATGTTCACTCAAACCGACAATAAAATTATGCCCATCAAAGCCTTTCTTCAGGATTTCATCAAAAATCAATAGAACATTGGAAACACTTTCTTCCAGCAGGGCATCAGTCACTTTGAAATAATAATCATAATCCAATATATGTAGATTGCCTATAGTCTCTGAATACGTCAACTTATTTCCGGCAGAATAAGTCACAATCAGATCAAATATCGATAGTGCATCACGGAGTGCACCATCAGCCTTGGCTGCAATCAAGCGTAACGCTTCGTCTTCATAGTCGATATTTTCTTCAGATGCAATATATTTCAGATGCTCCGCAATATCCTTGATCTGGATCCTGTTAAAATCAAATATTTGACACCTAGAAAGGATCGTAGGAATGATTTTATGCTTTTCAGTAGTGGCCAAAATAAAAATCGCATATTTTGGAGGCTCTTCTAATGTCTTCAAAAAAGCATTAAAAGCTTGGGTTGAGAGCATGTGCACCTCATCTATGATATAGATCTTGTAAGCCCCTTTTTGTGGAGCATACCTTACCTGGTCCACCAAGTTTCTGATATCATCTACAGAATTATTGGATGCAGCATCTAGCTCATGTACATTAAAAGAGCTATTGGAATTGAACGCCTTACAGGATTCACATTCATTACATGCTTCGAAGTCTTCGGAGAGATTTTCACAGTTGATCGTTTTAGCAAGAATCCTTGCACATGTGGTCTTGCCTACCCCTCTGGGTCCACAAAACAAAAACGCCTGTGCCAAATGATTATTCTTAATGGCATTCTTCAGCGTAGTGGTAATATGCTGCTGTCCCACCACGCTTTTGAAATTGGAAGGTCTATATTTCCTTGCTGAGACTACGAAGTTTTCCATCACTGCAAGATATAAAATTCTTAGAATTTAGAACCGCTAAAAATTCAAAATCAACACATAAATAAACCAACCCTCTGACTTCCAATTACATCAATTCATCCTATCAAGAACCGAATACCTGGACGTATTACTGATATACTCAGGCACAATCTGCTTAATATGCCTGACAATATCCGTAACAGAATCATGAACCAAGAGCCGCTCAAAGAATTCAATCTGATAATTCACCTTACTGAAAGCCAGCGGATCCATCTTCACTACCTGAATCTTTGGGTGATGGGTAACCTGGATTCTTTCGGCATGGCACACTAATTCTTCATGTAACTTTTCTCCTTCTCGAAGTCCGGTAAAGACAATTTTTATGTCTTTCTCTATTTTTTTATCACTTAACTGGATCATTTTTTTGGCCAGTTCTAGGATCTTAACTGGCTCTCCCATATCAAAAATAAAAATCTCACTGCCCTTGGACATCGCTCCTGCCTCAAGAATCAGTTGACATGCCTCGCTAATGGTCATAAAATACCTAGAGATATTGGGATCGGTCACCAACACAGGTCCTCCTTGTTCGATTTGCTTCTTGAACAAAGGAATTACAGAACCATTTGATCCGAGCACATTACCAAACCTGGTGATGGCAAATCTTGTCACCTGCCCTTTATCCACGTCCAGGTAATCACTGAGTGCTTGGATATAAATCTCCGCAATCCGCTTGGATGCTCCCATTACATTCGTAGGATTAACGGCCTTATCTGTACTGACAAACACGAATTGCTTGACATTATAAAGCACCGAAAGATCAGCCAAATTTTTCGTAGCTAAAATATTGCTGGTAACGGCCTCTTCAGGATAATTCTCCATCATTGGCACATGCTTATAGGCAGCTGCATGATAAACTATATCTGGCTTGAATTCCTTAAAGACCCTTTCCATTTTCTTCTTGTCCCTAATATCAACCAATATCGGAGTGACTGGGCTCTTCCAGTTGATCACTTTAAACTCCTGTTCTATATCGTAAAGCGAAGATTCTGCCTTATCCACCATGATCAATAAAGCCGGTTTGTGAGCGATGATCTGCCTGCAAAGTTCACTTCCTATCGATCCTGCAGCTCCAGTCACCATCACTACGCTATGGTGGATTTGATGGTAAACTGCAGGGTTATCCAATGATATCTCAGTCCTAGACAACAAGTCCTCTATTTTTATTTTACGGATTTTCCCCACATTAAATCCTCCCTTGACCCATTCATCTATAGAGGGAACTATACTGACCTTGATCCCCAACTGGAGACATTTTTCTATGATTTCTTTCTTCCTTTTAGGGGAAATGCACATAACCGAAATCAACAGGTCGGATATTCCCAAATCCTCTTTCAACTGACGGAGGTTTTGTAATCCTTTATAAACAGGTACTCCACCTATCGTGTCTCCCACTTTTTCGATATCATCATCTAAAAAAGCATGAATCTTCTGATTATTGCCCACTTGACTATCCAAAACGGTCTTGGACAACCGCCCCGCTTCTCCTGCTCCAAATATGACAATATGTTTTTTAGGCCGTCGACTGTCCACAAACATACCATAGAATTCCTTTATCAACAAGCGATAAAGAATCATGGTAAAAAACGCCAACAAGGCTGCAATAATCAACACCGATAGAGGCACAGAAGATATATCTTCGGAAACTGGTCCTACTAATTTCCCTAACATGAAAGTAACCAGTAAGGCTACAGAAACGATTACCGCCACTAAAGCGATGTTGTTGATTCGTGATTTACTTCCAACCCATCCATAACTCTCTATGAAAACCATCGCACTTCCCCCTAATACCGCAAATGTCAAACCACTTGCCATTACAGGGTAGGCACTAATCAATTCCCACTCGAAATTTAATCTTAAAAAATAGGCTATTATGATGGAATGGAATAGAATCACCGAATCAAGTGTACGAGTGATCCAATTTATCATTTTACTATGTTTACCTAAAAATGTTATAAATATTGGTCAAAATCAACAGTCTTCAATTAAAAAACAATTATCACTTTAATCCATAATTAAAACACAACCAAATATAAAAACATTAAAATACATATAAAAATATTTTAAATACACTTATTGGTGATTTAAACCAAAAAAAACCAGACTAATGAGTATAAATAAGAAAAAAGGTGGGGTAAGTAAGCGACCGATAAAAAGAAGTGAATTTTAATTCCATTATGACCGTGTACCTTTAAATGGTTTTACCTCGTCATTATCTCCGTAAATACCTTTACCATCAAAAGGTTTCAAGACAGACTTAATGAAAATCTTTATATCTAACCAAAAACTCAATTGATAAACATAATGCAAATCGTAAGCAAACTTCTCTTCCCAAGAAAGTGCATTTCGCCCATTTATTTGCGCCAATCCGGTAATCCCGGGTTTTACCAAGTGCCTTTTTGCCTCTTCTTTATTATATAAAGGCAAGTATTCCACCAACAAAGGCCTTGGTCCCACCAAGCTCATATCACCTAAAGCCATATTCAGGAACTGAGGCAGTTCATCTAACGAAGTTTTCCTTAATACCCGCCCTAAAGAAGTCATGCGACCCTTATCAGTAATATTAAGATCCTTTTTTTGTGAATGCCTCATCGTTCGTAGTTTGAATAAACGGAATATTCGTCCGTTTTTCCCTACTCTATATTGTACAAAAAAAGGATTTCCCATAAAATCAATGGCCAATACGAGCGCCAAGAAAACAATAAATGGACTCAACATTACCAGCCCCGTAAAGCCGGCAATACGATCAAAACTTGGCTTAACAAGATCTCGATACATCTATTTTGTTCTTTTTGCAAAATTTGGTAACAGCGAAGGTAACTTCTGCTAGTTGGTCTATAGTAAGGCCACTACCGGAAGGCAAACAAATTCCGTTAAAGAAAAGATGTTCTTCAACCCTTTCTCCATAATAGGGGAGTTCTTTATACAATGGCTGAAGATGCATTGGTTTCCAAATAGGCCTAGTTTCCACCTCATTGGCTAGAAGAAATCTCCCTAATTCACGCACGTGTTCCTCCTTAGGAAACACCACCGCTGTCAACCAACGATTGCTATCCATGAGTTGTTCTCCCTCTTGAAACCCCAGTCCATAACTGGCCAACTGAGCATAATAGTGGGCATAATTCTCCCTTCTCTTGGCCAACTTTTTATGCAATTGTTCAAACTGGCTACACCCAAGGATGGCATTTAAATTACTGAAAGCGTAATTATACCCCACTTGGCTATGCTCATAATGAATCGCAGGATCTTTGGCTTGAAGCGCCAAGAAATCAGCATGATTTATCTCCTCGGGCCTTTTTGCCCATAAAGCCCCTCCTCCGCCAGAAGTGATAATTTTATTGGCGTTAAAAGAAAAAATACCATAATCTCCCATTGTACCACAGAATCGACCATTAATATTAGCTCCTAAAGCTTCTGCGGCATCCTCGACAACTGGAACATTATAGTGATTAGCTATCTCATTGATAGCATCCATTTTAGCAGGCATACCAAAAACATGTACTGGAATAATTGCCTTCACCCTTTTCCCTAATCTCTTTCGGTGTTCCAATGCCGCCTCAAGTGATCGAGGACACATGTTCCAAGTGTCGGTTTCACTTCCCACAAAAACTGGTTTAGCCCCCAGATACCTCACTGGATTAACTGAAGCAGCAAACGTCAATGACTGACATATCACTTCATCACCCTCATTAACACCCGCTAACATTAAAGCCAAGTGAATACTGGCAGTTCCAGAAGAATACAGGCCAAGATTGGTTATTTCTAAATATTGCTTTAAGCTATCTTTAAATTTATCAACATATGTACCCACATACCCTACCTGTTTTCTATCCAATGCATCCAATACTTGTCCAGAAATATCCTCCTTAAAATCAGGCTCTGATAGTTTAATTATTCCCATAGGTAATTCAGCAGTTGTTCAAATACCTACTAATTAAGATTAACGTCCTCTTGTCTTAGTACTTCATCGTCAATCTGAACCTTTTTCCTGACCACTTGATACGGACGTTGAGCTAGGACCCTAGGTGAATCCTTAACGATTTCCTTCACACGTTTCAATGTCAATTTATCAAGTATCACACCCGCCAATACCACTAAAACAAATAGTGCAGGAATCATTACAATATCCGGCAATTCATGAAAGACAATGACTATAAGAATAAATCCAAGCTTAACCCCTCCAAGAATAAGCGCTACCTGATCATGTGTAAATCCCATTCTCAATAAGAAATGATGCACATGACTCTTATCAGCAGTCATTGGCGATATGCCTTTTCGGGCTCTTTTCACAAAAACACGTAATGTATCGTAAAATGGAACAATCAAAAGTGCAGCAGCTGTAGCTAATGGGGCATTAAACTGAAATCCATCTGAACCAACATCCCCATTATTACTTTCTATAAATTTAACGCACAATACGGAAAGAGCAAATCCTAAGGTAAGCGACCCCGTATCTCCCATAAAAATTTTTGCAGGATGCCAATTATAGATCAGAAATGACATTACAGCTCCCACAAAAGTTAATGCTATAAAACCATAAGTAGTTTCCCCTGAATACAAAAACCATCCCCCAAGAACCAGAAAAGTAATTATACTAAGCGTTCCGGCCAACCCATCTAATCCATCTATTAAGTTAAAGGCATTAGTCAAGCCTATAATCCCAAATATTGTAAAGGCATAACTAAACCATATTGGCAATTCGCCGATACCTAAAAGTTCATAAAAACTACTAATCCTAACATCTCCAAGAACTACTACGGTAATCACTGCTATAAGCTGACCGATAAGCTTTTGATAAGCAGTCAACTCTACCAAATCATCCCTAAGCCCCAAAATAAACATAATGGAGAGTCCTAGCATAAAGAACCTAATTTCAACTAACTGTTGGTAATTCAACCAAATTAGTGTCCCACCCAACAACCCAATAAATATGGCGATCCCTCCCATTGAAGGAACAGAATACTTATGGATTTTTCTTCCTCCAGGCTTATCTAATAAGTTACCTCTCTTAATAAGAAAGATTAATATGGGGGTTATTATGATCCCTATAAAAAAAGCAGTCAGTACAGAAAACAATACTAATAGCATAGAAAAGTATTAAAGATAATAAATAAGCAAACTAGGTATCCTCAATGCCGATGTTCTTTTCATTTCATCAACAATAAGCAAAGAATATTAATCATTCTTTTTCAATTCTTCAAATATACTAATTTTTTACTAAAAACAACCGTAATAACCATTCGCTAAAACCTCATACTGACAACATAAACTTAATTTCTATTACAAGAACTATACGGAACCGTGTATGTAACACAATATTATATGAAAGGAGCTCATTAAAATCCGGCGATTACCCCTCTAATAAAGGATCATGCAATATTTCTGCGGGACAAACTTTCTTAAAATTGCTCCTCCCAATTGATTATTGGAATAAAACGCTATTTGCGTGTATTGAGATTTAGCGTGAATTTATAAGCGCTGGGAAGGTAATGGCTGCTAAAACAATGAGGTCATTTTTGATGCTTACCATGGGCGTTGCCCATGGCTATGGTTGTCATGCCCTTTCAGGGCTTGTTTATGCTACTTATCATTTCCAATTTAAGCAAAACATCAGCGCAAATCATAATCATCTGCGTCATCAGCGTTCTATTAGAACGAACTACTATCCCCAGCTTTTCCGCTTGATCCATTTTCAGCAGCCGTGTAGTGGCATAAAAAAGAAAAGGCCCTCCGCATGTGCGGAGGGCCTTGGTTATAAAAGCGGGCGGCGACCTACTCTCCCGGGTGTAACCCCAGTACCATCGGCGCGACAGGGCTTAACTTCTCTGTTCGGGATGGGAAGAGGTGGATCCCCCGTGCCGTACCACCCTAAGATCTTCGTGCTCCCCTAAGGAAACGCACAATATCATCTGATTATTCGCTCTTGTTATTTTTTGGTCTTTCGACATTACCAAAGATAATACAACCATACAGGCAAGTTTTCGGGCTATTAGTACTGCTCAGCTATGCCGTCTCCGACTTTACACCTGCAGCCTATCAACGTCATCGTCTCTGACAACCCTATACGGAAACCTCATCTCGAGGTGGGTTTCGCACTTAGATGCTTTCAGCGCTTATCCCTTCCGGACGTAGCTACCCGGCAGTGCAGTTGGCACCACAACCGGTACACCAGCGGTCCGTCCAACCCGGTCCTCTCGTACTAAGGTCAGATCCTCTCAAGTTTCCCACGCCCGCAACAGATAGGGACCGAACTGTCTCACGACGTTCTGAACCCAGCTCGCGTGCCACTTTAATGGGCGAACAGCCCAACCCTTGGGACCTTCTCCAGCCCCAGGATGTGACGAGCCGACATCGAGGTGCCAAACCTCCCCGTCGATATGAGCTCTTGGGGGAGATCAGCCTGTTATCCCCAGAGTACCTTTTATCCTTTGAGCGACGGCCCTTCCATACGGTACCGCCGGATCACTATACCCGTGTTTCCACCCTGCTCGGCTTGTCGGCCTCGCAGTCAAGCTCCCTTATGCTATTGCACTCCACGCACGGTTACCAAGCGTGCTGAGGGAACCTTTGGAAGCCTCCGTTATCCTTTTGGAGGCGACCACCCCAGTCAAACTACCCACCAAGCAATGTCCCCGACTCTAGCGGGTTAGACATCCGACAAACAAAGGGCCGTATTTCAACAGTGGCTCCTCAACGCCTGGCGACGCCGATTCACAGCCTCCGGCCTATCCTACACATTGTT